>NZ_JARDJI010000040.1:0-12701 GCF_039907765.1 Mesorhizobium sp. CC13
CGCTGGATCGACCAGGGCGTCGGCTGCTCGAAGGTGCCCGACATCAACGACGTCGGCCTGATGGAAGACCGCGCCACCTTGCGCATCTCCTCCCAGCACATCGCCAACTGGCTGCGCCACGACGTCTGCTCGCACATCCAGGTGATGGATTCGCTGCAGCGCATGGCGGCCATCGTCGACCGCCAGAATGTCGGCGACCCGCTGTATCACCCGATGGCGCCGGAGTTCGACCGGTCGACCGCCTTCCGTGCCGCCTGCGACCTCGTCTTCGAAGGCCGCGCCCAGCCCAACGGCTACACCGAACCGGTCCTGCACAAGCGCAGGCTGGAGCTCAAGGCGAGGCGCCGCCACGGCTGATTGGAGAGGTTTTGCAAGGGCGATTGCCCCTCACCCTCTGACCCCTCCCCACAAGGGGGAGGGGGATGCCCGCCGGCATAGCTCTCGGGACGGAGCGGCCAGCTGAGGCCAGACTGAGCAGAACCGCCGAGGATAGCGAAACCGTAGCCGGAGTCTCCCTCCCCCTTGTGGGGAGGGGCAGGGGTGGGGGTAACACCCGCCCCAACGTCCCATCGCCGCTGGCTACCACAGACATTCGCACACCAATCCACGGAGAAAACCATGACCGACCTGACCCTCGCTGCCGCCAACGCCATCATCGCAGCCGCACTCGCCAGGGGCGCCGAGGCCAGGATGAAACCTCTGACCATCGCCGTGCTCGACGCCGGCGGCCACCTCAAGGCGTTCCAGAAGCAGGACGGCGCCTCGATGCTGCGCTACGAGATCGCCTCCGGAAAGGCCTATGGAGCGCTGGCCGTCGGTATGGGCTCGCGCTGGCTCGACCAGACGGCGAAGGAACGCCCGCATTTCATGGAGGGCCTGAACGCCGTCTCCGGTGGCCGTATCGTGCCGGTGCCGGGCGGTGTGCTGATCCGCGACGCGTACGGCGAACTCATCGGCGCCGTCGGCATATCAGGCGATACGTCGGACAATGACGAACTCGCTGCCATCGCCGGCATCGAGGCAGCAGCGCTCAGGCATCAGGCAGCTTGAACAGCGGAAGCGCATTCTTCCGCTTGACAATTTCCAGTGTGATCATAAAGTGTGATCAAACTGATTGAAGGCAATCAATTGGCGCGAGGAGTGGGGAGGAGTACCCATTCCGAGCATGAGGTCGTGCGGCCGGCATAGCCGTATTTCGGCCCCCGGAGGAGAGAATGAAAGTTGCAGTATTAGGCGCGGGTGCGGGCGGTGCAGCCTCGGTCGCAGAATTGGTCCAGGCCGGGCACGACGTGCATTTCTGGGCACGGTCGGCCGAAACACTTGAGCCGCATATCAAGCTGGGCGGCGTCGCCTATGAAGGCAAGCTCGGCGAGGGCGTGGCCAAGCCCGCGCTGATCACCACCGATCTCAAGGCGGCTATCGATGGCGTCGACGTTGCTGTCGTCGTGTTGCCCACCTTCTCGCACTCGGCGATTGCCTCGGCTCTTGCCGCCGCCGGTTGGCCATCGGGCAAGCCCGTCGTGCTCAACCCCGGCCACACCGGCGGTGCACTGGAGTTCGCCGAGACGTTTTCGCGCACCGGCCGTTCAGCGCCCCCTGTCGTCGAGTTCTCGACGCTGACCTATGTCGCGCGCAAGTACCGTCCCGACGGCGTCACCGTGTCCGGCCGCGCCAAGCAGCTGAAGGCTGCTGCCCTGAAGGGCGGTTCCGAGGTGCTGGAGATCGCAGGCAAGCTTTATCCCGGCCTTACCCCGGTCGCCGATGTGATCGCGTCGGACCTGTCCAACGTCAACATGATCCTGCATCCGCCGGGAGCCGTCCTGGCTGCGGCCTGGGTCGAGGCGACGGGTGGCAACTTCACCTTCTATGTCGACGCCATGACCCCCGGCGTCGCCCGCATCATGAAGCAGCTCGACGACGAGCGTCTGGCGGTCGCCAAGGCCTTCGGGCATGATCTGCCCAATCTGGTCGAGGAGATGAAGCTGCTCGGCACGGTCGAGGCCGATGTGATCGACACCAGCGACTTCCGCGCCGCGATCGCGGGGGGCGAGGCCAACAAGCGCATCAAGGGCCCGGATTCGCTGGAGTATCGCTACTACAAGGAGGATTTCGGCCACGGGCTGCTGCCGTTCCTCGAATTCGCCCGGATCGCGGGTGTCGACACGCCGGTGGCGCATTCGCTCTACAGCCTGGCGCAGATCGCCGTCGGCACCGACTACCGCAAGGGCGGCCGCACGGCCGAGGCGATGGGCATCGCCGGCATGAGCAAGGCCCAGGTGATCGAGAAGGTGAGGGCGAAATGAGCTGGAACAACACAGTCATCGCCGTCGTTGCCGGCGACGCCCGCGAACAGGAAATCGCCCGCTGCGCCGTGCGTGCCGGCGCCACCGTCCGTGCCTATGGCTTCCCCTGGCCGGAAGAGGGCATCGAGGGCGTCTACCACGCCAAGGATGCCGCCGACGCGCTGAAGGGCGCCGACATCGCGCTGTTCCCGATCCCCGGCATCACGGCCGAAGGCGCGCTGTTTGCGCCGAAGTGCGCGGAAAAGATCATCCCGACTCGCGAGATGCTGGACGGCATGCGCAAGCCGGGACACGTCATCCTCGGCTGGGCCGATGTCAATCTGAAGGGCCATTGCGCCGAACTCGGCATCACGCTCCACGAATATGAGTGGGACGTAGACCTGATGCTGCTGCGCGGCCCGGCGATCGTCGAGGGCGTGCTCAAGGTGATCATCGAGAACACCCAGATCACCATCCACAAGTCGAACATCTGCCTGGTCGGGCAGGGCACCATCGGCTCGCTTTTGACCAACACGCTGGTGGCGCTCGGCGCCCATGTGCATGTCGCGGCGCGCAACCCGGTGCAGCGCGCGGCGGCCTATGCGGCAGGGGCTGAATCGCTGACGCTGGAACAGCTGCCGGAATTCCTGCCGAAGATGGACATCGTCATCGGCAGCGTGCCCAAGCGCCTGCTCGAACGCGACCAGCTCAAGCTCCTGCCCACGCATGCGCTGCTGATCGACGTCGCGGCTCCGCCCGGCACCATCGACCGCGACGCTGCAGCCGAACTCGGGCTCAAGGCGATCTGGGCCCGCGGCATGGGCGCGCGCGCGCCGATCACCGTCGGCCGCAGCCAGTGGAGCGGCATCTCAAGACGCATCGAAGGCATAGTGGAGCAGAAGTGATGAAGGCGGATCTGGTCATCAAGAACGCGCGAGTGGTTCGCCACGACGGCGAATACCATGGCGGCGTGGCGGTCAAGGACGGCAAGATCGTTCTGACCGGTGCCGACGAGGTGCTGCCGGATGCCCTCCGCACCATCGATGCCGGGGGCAAGGTGCTGATGCCGGGCCTGATCGACCCGCATTGCCATCTCGGCGTGAAGTTCCCCTATCCCGAGGACATGCGCACCGAGACGGCGGCGGCGGCTTCGGGCGGCGTCACCACGGCCCTGCTCTACATCCGCAACCTCAAGGAATCCTACTTGCCGTTCTACGAGGAGCGGAAGGCGCTGGGCGAGGAGAACGCGGTCATCGACTTCGGTTTCCACTTCGGCATCCAGCGCGAGGAGCATATCGCCGAGATTCCCGAGATCGTCGCCAAGACCGGGGTGAAGTCGTTCAAGTGCTACTTCGGCTACGAGCCCGACAATCCGATCGGCATCGTGCCGGCGACGGACGGCTGGGTCTATGCGGCGATGCGCATCCTGTCGAAGATTCCCGGCGGCGTGATCAACGTCCACTGCGAGAACACTCAGATCGCCTCGTGGATCAAGAAGGAGATCGCCGCGACCGGTCGCCAGGATCTCGGCGCCTACACGGAGTCGCGTCCGGCCTTCTGCGAGGTCGAGACCATCAGGCGCATGATCTTTCTGGCCGAGAAGACCGGCTGCTCGCTGCATCTGGTGCACACGTCCGTCGGCATGGGCCCGGTGCTCGCCGCCGAGGCGCAGGCGCGCGGCGTGCATGTCACCGTCGAGACCTGTCCGCACTACCTGACGCGCACCTGCTACGACGACGATCTCGACATGCGCGCCAAGATCTCACCGCCGCTGCGCGACCGCACCGAGCTTGAGGGCCTGTGGGCCGGCATGCTCAACGGCTCGGTCTACAGCCTGGGCACCGACCATGTGCCGTTCCTGCCCAAGAAGCTCGAGGATTTGTGGACCGAATTCCCCGGCGTCGTCAGCTTCCCGTGGGAGCTGTCGCTGATGCTGCATTTCGGCGTGCACCAGCGCGGCCTGTCGCTGAGCCGCCTGGTCGAGCTCAACTCGTTCAACCCGGCGCGTCGTTTCGGCCTGTGGCCGCGCAAGGGCCACATCGATGTCGGCTTCGACGCCGACCTCGTGCTGGTCGACCTCGACGAGGAGCGCACGGTCACGCACACCGGCAAGGGCACGTGCATCTATGAAGGCTGGAAGCTGAAGGGCTGGCCGGTGATGACTGTGGCGCGCGGCGACGTGGTCTACGAGAACGGCATGGTCGCCGAGAGCCACTATGGCCGCGGCCGCTGCGTGACGGTGCCGTCATGACCCAAGGGGTCTCCGACCATCTCGACCTGGCCGGTCGCATTTCGCTGATACCGGCGCGTCTGCCGGTGCGCGAGGCGGTCGCCAGGATCGTCGCCCGCAAGGACGCGATCCGCCAGGAGAGGCTGTCGGGGATCCACAATCCCTGGGGCCATTGTATCGGCCTGACCGATCCCTGGAGCTTCCTCGACCTCTGCGAGAGCGATCTTGTGGTCAATGCCGCGCGGAAAATCATCGGACCCGATGTCATCCTGTGGGACAGCGAACTGTTCACCGACGCACGCCGCTACGGCGACTACCTCGGCCAGGGCCGCGAAGGTCGCTACTGGCCGGTCGCGACGCTGGCGGGCGCCGTGGTTCTGGTGGCGGTCGACAGGGATGCGCCCTTGGTGAAGGCCGTCAGGCTGGAAGAAATGAGCCTTGATGCGCTTGCCGGCTTCGATCCCTCAGAGTCGCTTTACGTCGTCAGGCTGATGCCGGCGACGAGCCGGTTCGAGCGCGATCCCAGCCATCCGGCCAACCGCGCCTGCATGGAAGAGCAGGTGCTGGTCAACTATTCGAACCGCCCGCTGTGGCTGCTTTCGGGCATCGACCGGGCAAACAACGATCTGGTTTCGGGCTTTGCGCCCGCCGTGCCCGTCTGGGCCTCCGGCGCCATGCCCAGCGAAAGAGAGGAGAAATAGCAATGCCGTTCGTCGTCGTAGAGATGTGGGAGGGGCGCACTGTCGAGCAGAAGCGCAACCTCGTGAAGGCCATCACCAAGGCCATGGTCGAGGAGGCCGCCTGCAAGCCCGATCACCTGCATGTGGTGATCCACGAGACGCCCAAGGACAGCTGGGGCCGCGGCGGCGTGCTGGGCATCGACATGGTGGAGCACAAGTGATGGGTCTCGAGGCTCTCGACTATCGCAAGTCGGCGCTGCTGGTCATCGACCTGCAGAACGCCTTCATCCACGAGAAGGGCACGCTCGGCGTTTCGGGCGTCGACACCAAGCGCCTGTCGGCGATCGTGCCGCCGCTGGCCAAGCTGATCAAGCGCTGCCAGGACACCGGCATTCCGGTCATCTGGACGATGCAGGAGCACTTCGCGGTCGACCATAACAGGGCGAAGAAGAAGCTGCTCGGCCACACCGCCCGCCGCAAGCAGGTGTCGGCGCTGGCCGGCAGCTGGGACGAGCAGATCATCGACGAACTGAAGCCGCTGGCCGATTTCGACCCGGCCTTCGTCATCCGCAAGCACCGCTTCGGTGCCTTCTACGAGACGCGGCTCGAGATGATGCTGAAGATGCTCGGCACCCAGCATCTCTTCGTCACCGGCGCCACCACCAATGCCTGCGTCGAGACCTCGATCCGCGAGGCCTATCTGCGCGACCTCGACGTAATCGCCGTCGACGACTGCGTGTCCGGCGTCAATGCTGAATGGGAAGCGACTGCCAAGCAGGTGTGGAAGCAGTATTTCTGCGAGATCGCCCAGTCTTCCGAGGTGCTCGACTGGATCGGCGAGCAGGTCAAACCGCGCGTCACCAACTACGGCCACCAGCTGATCATGGTCAACGACATCGATACGTCGGTGGCGTTCTACACCAACCAGCTCGGCTTCACGATACGTCCCGCCAAGCCGCTTGCCGACGGCCGTCCGTTCACGGCGTTCCACCAGGGCATCGCACTGATCCACGGCAAAGCTTCGGACCACCGGCAGCTCGATCATATCGCCTTCGAGGTGAACGACGTGCGCGCCATGGATGCCAGGCTGAAGAAGGCGGGCGTGAAGTACTACACCGACCTGCATGACGGACCTTACGGCCTTACGATCTACATCGCCGACCCGGACGGCACCAAGGTCGAGCTTTACCAGGTCGGCGCGACCGCCTGACCTCTGGACCGCTGCCTATACGAAAAGGCCGCTGGCTACCGGCGGCCTTTTTGCTTGCGATTTCGTTGCGGCTCAATCGATCGGGAAACGTCCCAGCCCATCGAGTTCGGCATAGGAGGGCAGGGAGGTGGCAAGTGGGGCGCTGTCTCGGATGACGATGCGGTTGCTTTCGGCGCGCGCCAACCGCTGCCTTTCGAACAGGACGAGGTCGGTGGGTTGCCCCTCGGCGATGCAGCCCTTTGCCTCAGGACCCATGATCTCGGCCGGTGTCGTGGTCACGGCCCGGATCCAGTTGCCGGAAGGATGGTAGAATGCGGCACCCGCGTGCCCAGGCGGAACGCGTCGAGCATGTGATCGCCAAAGGAATGGAATGGGTCACGCGTGTTGTCGGAGGCAAGCGCCACCGGGATTCCGCGCTGTTTCATCTGAACGACTGCGCGCGGGAGTTGTTGCCAATGTCCTGCCGTGCTCTACAGTCACATCAGCAAGAAGGAACCCTGCGGCATCGGTTGCGCGCCTGGTCGGATCACTGTCTTCCCGGCGAAACGGGCGGCAGTTAAATGTTGCCGTTTTCGAAAAGATCATTTATTGATCACAATATGAGATCACAGATCGCGGCCTGTCAACTTTCTGCCCCTCGGCAGTGCGACCGCAAGAGATCTACGGGATCGGCTGTTCCTGGCGGATCACAAAATTCGGGGAAAAGTGACGGAGGCTGAAGACAGGATGCGGATCGAAAAGCCGGAAATCGAACCCAATGGTGATGGCGCGAAGCCGGCGCGCGGCCATGTTCACGAGCATGTGCTGCGCTACATGCGTCGCGGGCTGATGGTCGGCGCGTTCCTGCCCGGCCAGGTGATGAGCCTGCGCAAGCTGGCCGCCGGTCTCGGTACCAGCCCGATGCCGGTGCGCGAGGTGCTGAGCCGCCTGGTTGCCGCCAATGCGCTCGAGGAAACCAAGGGCGGATCGGTGCGCGTGCCCCGGCTCAACCCGGAAAAGCTGAGTGACCTGTTTGCCGTGCGCGAGATGCTCGAGGGCATGGCGACCGAGCTTGCAGCCAAAAAGGCCGGCCCCGAGTTGATCGAGGAACTGACCGCCATCAACAAGCAGCTTCTGGTGGCGATCGAAAAGCGCGACATCCTGAACTGCCTGTCGTCCAACCAGAAATTCCACTTCACGCTCTACGAGGCGGCAGAGTCGGAAGTGCTGATGCCGCTGATCGAGTCCTTGTGGCTGCAGTTCGGCCCGACCATGTACATGTCGCTGCTGATCCCCTCGATGCCGTGGAATGCCTCGGACCACGAGGACATTCTCGCCGCGCTGAAGGACGGCAACGCCAATGCCGCAAAGAAGGGCATCGTCCACGACATCCGCACCACCTGCAAGGCACTGCTCAGCGTTGCCGGCCCGCAGGGGCTGGAGCTGCCCTTCGCCCACGGTCCGGAACTGCAGTTCGACTACTGATTTTCATACGGGAGGAGCTCGCCATGGCGGGAAAGATCGAGGACAAGCTGGCGAGCCTGGGCATCGTCCTGCGGGCGACGACTGCGCCGCTGGCCAACTACGTGCCGGCGCGTCGCCATGGCGGCCAGGTCTATATTTCCGGCCAGGTTCCGGCCGAGGGCGGCAAGGACAAGTTCACCGGCAAGCTCGGCTCCGACTATTCGGTCGAAGAAGGGCAGGCCGCCGCACGGCTTTGCGCCGTCAACATCCTCGCCCAGCTCAAGCAGGCGCTTGACGGCGATCTCGACCGTGTCGTCGGCGTCATCCGCCTCGGCGGTTTCGTCAATGCCGAGCCCGACTTCAAGGACCACCCCAAGGTCATCAACGGCGCCTCCGACCTCATGGTCGAGGTGTTCGGCGAGGCCGGCCGACACGCCCGCGCCGCCGTCGGCTGCTATTCGCTGCCGCGCAACGTGCCGGTCGAGATCGACGCGATCTTCGAGGTGAACTGACAGTGCAACCCGCCGCTTCCGTGTCGGACGACAGGATCCCGGTCCACGTGCTGACCGGCTTCCTCGGCAGCGGCAAGACGACCTTTCTCAGGCACCTGCTCTGCGAGCCAGATCTCGCCGATACGGCCGTGGTCATCAATGAGTTCGGCGAAGTCGGGCTCGACCACCTGCTCGTCCGCGAGGTCTCCGAGGACGCGGTGCTTTTGTCCTCGGGCTGCCTGTGCTGCGCCGTGCGCGACGATCTCGTCTCGACGCTCGCCGACATGCTGGCCATGGTCAAGCGCGGCGAGGTGGTGCCGTTCCGCCGCGTCGTCGTCGAGACGACGGGGCTTGCCGATCCCGCGCCCATCATGCAGGCTGTCATGAGCGACCTGAAGCTCAGGCGAGGCTATCGCGCCGGCAGCATCGTCGCCACCGTCGACGGCGTCGGCGGCGCCGGGTCGATCGCGCAATTCGCCGAAGCCGTGCAGCAGGTGGCGCTGGCCGACTGCGTCGTGGTCACCAAGTCGGATCTCATCGAGCCCTGGCGGCTCGATGCGCTCCATCTCGACATCGCCAAGGTCAATCCGTCGGTCCGGCGGCTGGTGTCGAGCAAGACCGACAAACCGCGCTCGGCCGAGATATTCGACCAGCCGGACCACTGGCAGCCGCGCCACATGGAGCTCTCCGACGTGCCGATGGCCGGCAAGCACAGCGTCGGCGTCGAAACCTTCACCGTCTCGGTCGACAAGCCGGTCGACTGGCCCGTTTTCGTCGACTGGCTCGAGCTGCTGCTGGCCGGGCGTGGCCAGTCGATCCTCCGGGTCAAGGGGCTGCTGTCGGTGGCGGGCGATGCTCGCCCCGTCATCATCCACGGCGTGCAGCATGTCGTCTACCCGCCCGAGTACCTCCCGCGCTGGCCCGAGGGTTCTGAAGGCGGTTGGCTGGTGTTCATCGCCCGCGATCTCAGCCTTCAGGCCATCGAGAATTCGCTGCCCAGCACCTTTGCGGCGGCTCACTGAGCCATATCTTCTAACATCAAGTTGATGCGACCGGCGGCAGCCGGGCCGTCGCGGTGCCGCCTCCGGCATGGTTGCGGCGACGCCACGCGGTGAATCCGCAAGCGATTTCCGATGCTTGGGCGAGGCATCCCGATGGACGTTGCGGGCATAGGCAGCGGGCAGAAAATCCCGGCCGCCGCTTTCCGATTCATCGCTTGACAATCACCAAATGTGATCACACTATGAGATCAAGAATTGAGGTTGAGGGGTAGGAGCCTCGGGTTCGGTTCTTGGGGAGAGAGGCAGGCCTTCGGGCCAACTGGACGCCGGAGGGCATCCGCTAGGGAGGAGTGAAATGTTGCACGCCACAGGTGTCATTCGCGGTGCCGCGCTTGCCGCGACAGCCGCCTTCGCCACGCTCATGGCAAGCCAGGGCGCCATGGCCGAGGAGGTCAACGTCCGTTTCAGCTGGAAGCTCAAGGGCGAGTACGGCTTCTTCTATCTGGGAGAGCAGAAAGGCGTCTACAAGGATGCCGGCGTGACCCTGAAGCTCGGTGAGGGCGCCGGCTCGCAGGCCGCGCTCGGCTCACTCATCCAGGGCCAGGAAGACGCCGTCATCCTGCCCGGGATCTTCGCCATTTCGGCGATCCAGAAGGGCATGCCGGTCAAGATCATCGCGCTCTACCAGCCGGAGTCGCCGATTGCTCTGATCTCGCACCCCGACAAGGCGGTGAACGCGCCCAAGGATCTCGAGGGCAAGACCATCGCCCATGCCGTCGGCGAGACCGGCACGTCCTATCTCGGCGCCTTCTGCGAGATCAACAAGGTCGATTGCAGCAAGGTCTCCAAGGTCCAGATGGACTCGCAGTCGCGCGTGCCGCAGTTCCTGCAGAAGCAGGTCGACGTGGTCAGCGTCTACAAGACCAACGACCTGCCGGTGCTCGAGGACAAGACCGGCCAGAAATTCCCGACGCTCGACATGACCGAATACGGCCTCGCCATTCCAGGCATGGCCGTGGTCGCCAGCGATGATGGCATCGCCAGGAAGGGCCCGACGCTGCGCAGCTTCCTCGCCGCCAACGCCAAGGCGATCGAGATGACCCGTTCTGACCCCGCCGCTGCCACCGCAGCGCTCAAGGCCGCCTGGCAGGCCGGTCCGTCCGACAAGGTCGTGCGGCAGCAGATCGAGGCGACGTCGGCATCGATCCATTCGCCCAGCGGTGCCCCCATCGGCTACATTGACGAGAAGGCGATCGCCGATGCGCTCAAGCTGATCGGCAGCGTCGAGGAAATCGGCGATCCGAAGCCGATTTCGAACTTCTATACCAATGAACTTCTGACGCAGTGAGGCTACGGTGGCGAGCACGGATGTAATCGGCGCCGATCGCGCGCAGGCAAGGCAGGGCAAGAAAATGAGCAGGAAAAAGTCGCGGGGACCCTGGCTTGAGCGCTACTCGGCGCTCATCCTCGCAACCGTGTTGCTCGGCGCCTGGCAGGCACTGGTTCCGTTGTCGGGCCTTTCGGAATTCGTCCTGCCGACGCCCCTGGCCATTGCCAAGCGCATCGTCAACGAGCTTCCGCTGCTCGCCACCCACGCCTACGTCACCTTGTTCGAAGTGGTCGCCGGCTTCGCCATGGGCGTGCTGATCGGCATTCCGCTGGCGCTGTCGATCTTCTATTCGCGTGCCTTCGAGCGCGCCATCTACCCGATCCTGGTGGCGCTGCAGACGGTGCCCAAGGTGGCGCTGGCGCCGCTGCTGGTGCTCTATCTCGGCTATGGCTGGGCGCCCAAGATCACGCTGGCCTTCCTGATCTCGTTCTTCCCGATCGTCATCTCGACCGTCGTCGGCCTGCAGTCGCTGGACAAGAACCTGGTAAACCTCGTCCGCTCTATGGGCGCCGGCGAGTGGCAGACCTTCTTCAAGGTCCGCCTGCCGGCGGCACTGCCCAACATCTTCGGCGGCTTCAAGGTTGCGGTGTCGCTCGCCGTCATCGGTGCGGTCATCGGCGAATACGTTGCCGCCGAACGCGGCCTCGGCTACCTGCAGCTCCAGGCCAACTCGCTGTTCGACACCACGCTCAACTTCGCCACCGTGGTCACCATCTCCGGTCTCGGCGTGGTGCTGTACTTCATCATCGACACCATCGAGTCACGCGTCACCTACAAGCGTGACGCCGCCAAGTAGTCAGGCCGTCAAGTAATCAGCCGGCCGCCGGTGCGGCCGAGCAACGACAACAGGTTCAGTGAGGCAATACCATGAGTGCCACTACCCAGACGGGCGCGGCGGTCGACATTTCCCGGCTTTCCAAGATCTACAAGACGCGCGAGGACGACGACGTCCTTGCCCTCGATAAGATCGACCTCAAGATCGAGCCCGGCAGTTTCGTAGCCGTCGTCGGCCCCAGCGGCTGCGGCAAGAGCACGCTGCTGTCGCTGCTCGCCGGCCTGACCGGCGCCTCGACCGGCACGATTTCGATCGACGGCGATGGCGTCAGCAAGCCGCATCCCAAGACCGGTGTCGTCTTCCAGTCGGACCTTCTGCTCTACTGGCGCACGGTGCTCGACAACATCCTTCTGCCCATCGAGATCAAGAAGCAGGATGTGGCGAAGTTCCGGCCCCGCGCCGAGGAACTGCTGGCCCAGGTCGGGCTGGCCGGCTTCGGCAACAAATATCCCTCGGAATTGTCGGGCGGCATGCGCCAGCGCGTGGCGATCTGCCGGGCGCTGATCCAGGAGCCGGGCCTGCTCCTGATGGACGAGCCGTTCGGCGCGCTCGATGCGCTGACGCGCGAACAGATGATCATGGACCTGCAGGCGATGTGGCTCAGGCTGCGCAACACGGTCCTGTTTATCACGCACGGCATCGACGAGGCCGTGTTCCTGGCCGACCGTGTGCTGGTCATGTCGCCGCGGCCGGGCCGTGTCGACCTCGATCTCAGGATCGACCTGCCGCGTCCGCGCCAGTGGAGCAAGACGCACGAGGACAAGGAATACCATGCCTATGTCCGGCAGATCCGCGCGATCTTCGAGGCCAAGGGCATCCTGGTCGCCCACTAGTGCCTGGCCAGGGATCGTCAGCGATCTCCTCAGCCATGCGAAATTCTACAGCGTTGCTGGCGTTCCAGCGCGATTGCGTGTCGCTGTAGTCGGTTCGGCCGATCCGCTTATCGGCAAATTGCGACAATAACGCTTCTGTGCCGCGGGGACGTCTCCCGGCGGACGACCTTGTGCGCGGAGACCTCGGATGTCCGGGACGATATTCATACCCAGAGAGTTGGATTCGATTGAGAGCCGCGTTGGTGGTTCGCCGGAGACGGTGAAACGCCTTGTCGGCTTTGGTTTCGAGGTGATCGTCGAGGCGGG
>NZ_JARDJI010000041.1:0-11619 GCF_039907765.1 Mesorhizobium sp. CC13
CGCTTCCCGAACCACCTCCCTCAAAGGGAGTGTTCTTTGACAATGGCCAGGCGCGAAAGCGAGCGTGGCAATGGATAAATGTGCCTGGACGGCCCCCTGCCCCGAGCCTGCCAAAAGGCCGTCCTGGGCGAGGGAAAAAACCCGCCCCGACCCGCCTCACCCCTCCCGTGGCGGCAGGCGTCGAAGCCGGTCTTGGTCGTCTGGAAGCCGGCGTTGCGGTAGAAACCCAGCTTCGACGGGTCCTTCGAGCTGGTGAGCAGCATCACCTTGTAGCAGCCGAGCGACCATGCGGCCTCCACGGCCGCAAGCAGCACCACACGTGACGCGTGGGGGCCTGGTCAGGCCTCGCCGGCGAGGTACGCCGGCAGGTCGGCGATGGAATCGAGCACCACGTCGGCCATCGGCGTCAGCGTTTCGCGCGTGCCGGTGCCCGAAAGCACGGCGATGGCGAGGCCGGCGCCGCCGGCCTTGGCCATTTCGAGGTCGTGGCGGTTGTCGCCGACCATGGCGATCTCGGACGGCTTGAGCCCGGTCAGGTCGGAGAAGGCATGGATCGCATCCGGCGCCGGCTTCGGGTTGGCGACCGCGTCGTAGCCGTAGGCGGCGTCGAACATCTGGGCGACGCCGAGCGACAGTAGCGTCTTCTCCGCCCCGCTGGTCGAATCGTTGGTGGCGACGCCCAGCCTGAAGCCGGCGCCGTGCAGGCGCGTCAGCGCGTCCTTGCTGCCGGGCAGCGGCACGGCCTTCATGGCACCCTGCTCCGCCGTCACCCGGTCGAACAGCTTCACCATCGCCGCCCGCTCGGCGGCATCGGCATCGGGGTACCAGAGCTCGACGATGTCGGCATTGGTGCCGGCGGCGAACACCGAATCGGCCTTGAAGCAATGGGCCTCGAAGTCGTAGCCGGCCGCCGTCATCAAAGCGTCGGCGCGGCCGCGGTCGCCGCCGGCCGCCTCGAGCGCCATCATGTCGCCGATGGCGAACCAGGTCGCCTGGAAATCGACCAGCGTGCCGTCCTTGTCGAAAAGAATGCCCTTGATGCCCCGCAAATCACTCACTCCCTCGCCCCTCGCGCGGCGGCCCGAAATCGGGACCGATTCCGGGCCACTCGGTGCGCAATCAAACCAAGCAAAGCGTCCTTCGCGCGTCCTACTGTTCGCGCGGCGCCCTTAGCCGGTGAATATGCTCCACGAGCCCGGCTGTCGAGGCGTCGCTGCGCGCGGCATTTTCCCGCCCCTCCACGACAGGCAGCAGCCCGGTGGCGAGTTCCTTGCCCAGTTCCACACCCCACTGGTCGAAGGCGTTGATACCGAACAGCTGCGCCTCGACGAAGACGCGGTGCTCGTAGAGCGCGATCAGCCGGCCCAACGTGTACGGGTCGAGCCTGCGGTAGAGGATGGTGACCGACGGGCGGTTGCCGGAGAAGACGCGATGCGGCGCGATCCTGTCGACCTCCTCGGGCTTCATGCCCTTGGTCAGCATCTGCCGCCGCGCCTCTTCGAGGGTGCGGCCCTTCATCAGCGCCTCCGACTGCGCCAGGCAGTTGGCGAGCAGAAGGTCGTGATGCTGCTTGAGCTCCGGCTCGTGGCCCTCGGCCGCGGCCAGGAACTCGACCGGGATGAAGTCGGTGCCCTGGTGCAGAAGCTGGAAGAAGGCGTGCTGGCCGTTGGTGCCCGGCTCGCCCCAGACCAGCGGGCCGGTCGGCGTTACCACGCCGCCGCCGGCGATGGTGACGCTCTTGCCGTTCGATTCCATGTCGAGTTGCTGCAGGTACGCCGGCAGCCGCGACAGGCGCTGGTCGTAGGGAATGACGGCGCGGGCCGGGTAGTTGCACACCGCCCTGTGCCAGAAGCCGACGAGCCCCATGAGCACGGGGATGTTCCTGAGCAGCGGCGCCTCGACGAAGTGCTTGTCCATGGCGTGCGCGCCGGCGAGGAAATCGGCGAAGTTCTTCGGACCGACGGCGATCATGATCGGCAGGCCGATGGCCGACCACAGCGAGTAGCGGCCGCCGACCCAGTCCCAGAAGCCGAACACGCGGTCCTTTTCGATGCCGAAGGCGGCGACCTTGTCGAGCGCGGTGGAGACGGCGGCGAAATGCTTGCCCACGGCCTCGGCTCCGAGTTCGGCCTTCACCCAGCGGCGCGCCGTCTCGGCATTGGTCATGGTCTCGACCGTGGTGAAGGTCTTGGAGGCGATGACGAACAGCGTCGTCTCCGCCTTCAGCCCCTTCAGCGTGTCGTGGATATGCGCACCGTCGACATTGGAGACGTAATGCGCGCGCGGGCCGTCGTGGTAGGGCGCCAGCGCCAGCGTCGCCATGGCCGGGCCGAGATCGGAGCCGCCGATGCCGATATTGACCACGTCGGTGATCTTCCTGCCGGTGGCGCCGGTGGCTGCCCCCGAGCGGATCGCGTCGGCGAAAGTCGCCATCGCGTCGAGCACGGCATGGACGTCCTCGGCGACGTCGCGGCCGTCGAGCATCACCGGCTCGCCCCTGGGGACGCGCAGCGCCGTGTGCAGCACCGCACGGTCCTCGGTCACGTTGATGCGGTCGCCGCGGAACATCGCCGCCCGCCGGCCCGGCAGGTCGACGACCAGGGCCAGCTTTTCCAGCAGCGCCATGGTCTCGGCGTCGACCGCGCATTTCGACCAGTCGAACAGGAGGTCGCCGTCGGCGACCGAGAAGTGCCTGAAGCGCTTGGGATCGGAGGCGAATGCCGCGCGCATGTTCTTCGGCGCGTCCTGGTGCTGGTTGCGAAGCGCGGCCAGCGCCGCCTGGAAGGGTTGATCGATCACCTTGGAACTCCGAATCTTTCGTCCTGCCCGTACCGTCCTGGCCACCATCCTAGCAAACCTCATGCGACATTAAGAGGGCGGCGGCGGCGGACTATCGCGGCAAATTTCAATCGATTCAATAGGCAAATTTCAATCGATTTAGCGGATGTCGCCATGCGGCGCGGCGGGAAACTTCACTGGCATAAATCCATAGGATTAGAAAAATTGATTGGTGCAAGCGGTTGAGCCAAGGATAGCTTTCTATGGTCCAGCAAAGTCAAAACGACTGGACATGCGGGAAACGTCACTATGCCACAGCGAAACGACACGGCGATCTGGTCCGGCCTGTTCAGGATCTCGGCGGAATCGGGCCAGACTCTCCAGGCCCAGATCCGTCAGGCGATCGTCGCGGCCATTCTCGACCGCCAGATCGCGGCCTCCATGCCGCTGCCCTCGTGCCGGATCCTGGCCGAGAAGCTCGGCGTGGCGCGCGGCACCGTGGTGCTCGCCTTCCAGCAGCTCGTCGACCAGGGCTTCCTCATCGCCCGCGAGCGCCGCGGCCACTTCGTCAACCCGGAAGTGCTGGCGACGCCCGCCAAGCCGCAGCAGAAGAGCCCCGACCAGCCCAATGAAATCGATTGGAAGGCGCGCCGCCAGATCGCGGCGAGCGACATGCCGCCTCCGGCCAAGCTGGAGAACTGGATCAAGTCGTCCTATCCCTTCGTCTACGGCCAGTTCGATCCGTCGCTGTTTCCCACCGCCGAATGGCGCGAGTGCAACCGCATGGCGCTGGCCGTGCTCGAGATCCGCAACTGGGCGGCCGACATGGTCGACCGCGACGACCCGCTTCTGATCGAGCAGATCCAGGCACGGCTCTTGCCGCGCCGCGGCATCTTCGCCAACCCCGACGAGATCATCGTCACGCTGGGTGCGCAGAATGCGCTCTACATGCTCGCCTCGCTGTTGATGACTAGGGGATCCAGGGTGGCGATGGAAGACCCGGGCTATCCCGACGCGCGCTCGATCTTCCGCCTCGCCGGCGCCGACATCGAGCCGGTTCCGGTCGA
This sequence comes from Mesorhizobium sp. CC13, assembly GCF_039907765.1. Lineage (NCBI taxonomy): Bacteria > Pseudomonadati > Pseudomonadota > Alphaproteobacteria > Hyphomicrobiales > Phyllobacteriaceae > Mesorhizobium > Mesorhizobium sp. CC13. The sequence continues at coordinate 3,846 of NZ_JARDJI010000041.1, forward strand.
CCACGAGGGCATCGTCACCTCGGCCATTCCCTCCGACGCGGGCTTCGTCTTCGTCACGCCGAGCCACCAGTGCCCGACCATGGTGCCGCTGTCGCAGGAGCGCCGGCTGGACCTGCTCGCCCGCGCCAACCGCAACAACCAGATCATCATCGAGGACGGCTACGACAGCCAGTTGCTCGACGAGTCGCCGCAGCAGGCGCTGAAGAGCATCGACCGCTCGGGCCGCGTCGTCTATGTCGGCTCGATGTCGAAGACGCTCGCGCCCGGCCTGCGCCTCGGCTACATCGTCGGCTCCGCCGGGCTGATCTCGGAACTGCGGGCGCTGCGCCGCTTCATGCTGCGCCACCCGCCGGCAAACAACCAGCGCGCCGTCGCGCTGTTCCTGTCCCTCGGCCACCACGAGGCGCTGGTCCGCCGCCTGTCGACGGCGTTCGGCGAGAGGCGCAAGCGCTTGGTCCAGGCGATCTCGGCCTTTCTGCCGGACTGGCAGTCGACGGACGCCGCCGGCGGCACGTCGCTATGGCTCGAAGGGCCGCGCGGCACCGACTCGCGCGGCCTTGCGGCGGCGGCTGCGTCGCGCAGCGTGATCATCGAACCGGGCGATCGCTTCTTCGAGCACAGCGACAAGCCCACCCGCTTCATGCGCCTGGGCATCTCCTCGATCGCGCTGCAGCACATCGAGCCCGGCATCCGCGAACTGGCGACGGCCGCCGGGCGCCGGCCCGCGGCAGCCTGAGCCCCAAGGCACCGCGCGCCACCCGGCGCGCGTGCCTCTCGAGCTGACGCAGTCCTCCGCGAAAATCGGTTTCGATAATCGGGGTCATGCACGCTCCGCCGGCGCCCGCCCGCCGCCGACTTATATCAGCAATCTGGCATATCCAGCCAAATCCACTGGCCCATGGTCTGGGCCAATGGACGCGGCATAGTCCGGCAAAGGGAACGAGGCGGAACGACGGTGGCATAATCACTGCGGTCCAGCTTCACGGGATTTGCGGAGGACTGCATGTCGGTAGCCGTCGAGAACAACGCTTCTTCGGCAGAGCAACGATCGCGCCGTTCCGGCGGCCGCGAAGCGCGGCGGGCGCTGCGCGCGGCCCCGCTGGCGGAGGACATCCGGCCGGTTCGCGCCGGCCTCGAAGGCGGGCGCTTCGGCCCGCTGGCCCAGGACGACCTCGAACGCATCCACGAAGCCGTGCTCACCCTGCTCGAAACTGTCGGCTTCGCCAACGCCATCCCGAACTGCATCGAGGCGCTGACCAGGGTCGGGGCGAGCCATGGCGACGACGGGCGCATCCGCTTCCCCCGCGCGCTGGTGCTGTCGACCATCGAGAACGCCGCCCGCAACTTCACCCTCTGCGGCCAGGACCCACGCCATGACATGGTGATCCAGGGCAAGCGCGTGCACTATGGCACGGCGGGTGCCGCCGTGCATCTGGTCGACGTCGAAAAGCGCGAGTACCGCGAAAGCCTGATCCAGGACATCTACGACGCCGCCCGCATCGTCGAAGGCCTCGACAACATCCATTTCTTCCAGCGCCCGATGGTGCCGCGAGACATCCCCGACCCGCTGGAGATGGACTTCAACACGCTCTACGCCTGCGTCTCCGGCACCTCCAAGCATGTCGGCACCAGCTTCACCGTGCGCGAGAACGTGGCGCCCGCGCTGGAGATGCTCTACGAGATCGCCGGCGGCGAGGAGAATTTCCGCGCCCGGCCCTTCGTCTCCAATTCCAACTGCTTCGTCGTGCCGCCGATGAAATTCGCCGAGGATGCCTGCGGCGTGCTCGAAGCCTGCGTCGAGGGCGGCATCCCGATCCTGCTGCTTTCGGCCGGACAGGCCGGCGCCACCGCGCCGGCAGCGATAGCGGGTGCGGTCGTCCAGGCCGTCGCCGAAGTGCTCGCCGGCCTCGTCTACGTCAACGCCATCAAGCCGGGCCACCCTGCCATATTCGGCACCTGGCCCTTCGTCTCGGACCTGCGCACCGGCGCGATGTCGGGCGGCTCGGCCGAACAGGCGCTGCTGACGGCCGCCTGCGCCCAGATGGCCCAGTTCTACGACCTGCCCGGCGGCTCGGCCGCCGGCATGGCCGACTCCAAGCTGCCCGACATCCAGTCGGGCTACGAGAAGGGCATCACCAACGTCATGGCCGGCCTCTCCGGGCTCAACCTGGTCTATGAGTCCGCCGGCATGCACGCCTCGCTGCTCGGCTTTTGCCTGGAGAGTCTGATCATCGACAACGACATGCTGGGCCAATGCCTGCGCTGCGTGCGCGGCATCGAGGTCAGCGACGAGGCCCTGTCGATCGACACCATTTCCGAGGTCTGCCTCAACGGCCCCGGCCACTATCTCGGCAACGAGCAGACCTTGAGGCTGATGCAGACGGAATACTTCTATCCGGCCGTCGCCGACCGCTTCTCGCCCAAGGAATGGAACGAAAAGGGCAAGCCCGACATCCTCGGCCGGGCCATCGCCGAAAAGAAACGCATCCTCGCCGAGCGCTTTCCGCGCCATATTCCAAAAGCCACCGACGACAAGCTGCGCGCCCGCTTCGGCAGTCTCATCCACCTGCCGCGCGGCGGCATGGGCGGGTGAACAAACCCGGCGGCACCGGCAAGCGCTTCAGGACTGCTCGCTCGTCAGCCCAAAGCGCTCGACGACCTCGCGATTGATCAGCCTGGCATGCAGGGCGAGCAGGATGAGCTGGGCATCCAGCCCGTCCGACGCATCGAGCGCGGCCTCGATGCGCCGCTCTACGTCGGCGGCAAGCTGGCTGCCGTTCACGCCCCCGAACGCCTCGGGACCGTTGAGGCAATAGCCGAACAGCTGCGCCACCGGCGGATAGGCCCTTGCCGGCGGCTCGTCCGGCCAACGGTCCTTCATCAGGTTGACGATGGTGAGCTTGACGCCCTCCGGCACGAGCGCCGGATGCAGGTCGACCGCGCGCAGGGCCTCGTCGAGCTGGCGAAGGTCCCCCGAGCGGCCGAAGATTCCCAAGAAACCCAAGGATGAGCGGCGTCTGGCCATGATGTTCCGGTTCCCGATGCTGCGCATTTAGGGTGCTCCGGCCCGACATGCAAAGGCCTGCAACCGTATTGCCGGGCGAAATTTCTGCCGCGCATCGAATATGACGATGCGCGCGCCGTTCCTCCCGCGCAATCGGCAAGATTGCCGGGCGGGAGACGACACATGAAAAAGGTCTTTGCCGCTATCGGCACGCCGTTCATCACCGCTGCCGCCGCTCGGACACCTGCACTGGCCGACGACGATGTTTCGCAATTCTTCAAGTCGAACGGGCGGCGGCCAGTTCTATTCCGCACCAATGAGCGCAGGATTGCCGCTACGCCGGCCTGTCGCTTGACAGTGCGAGGCGTCGCCTGTATTTAGCAGATATGTTAATTAACATAACGGCTAAATAAATGACCGACGACCAGCTCAGCGCCACCTTCGCATCGCTCGCCGACCCGACCCGGCGCGCCATCCTGGCGCGGCTGGCGCTCGGCGAGGCGACGGTCAACGAACTGGCCGAGCCCTTCGCCATGAGCCTGCCCGCCATCTCCCGGCACCTGAAGGTACTGGAAGGCGCCGGCCTGATCAGCCGCAGCCGCGCGGCGCAGTGGCGACCTTGCAGGCTGGAGGCCGGGCCGCTCAGGGATGTCGCCAACTGGGTCGAGCACTACCGCCGCTTCTGGGATGCGAGCTTCGACCGCATGGCCGACTATCTCAAGGAACTGCAGGCGCCCAAGGGAGGTCCCGATGACCGCAAGAACTGATACCGTCGCGGCCGAGCCGCTCTTTCTGGAAATTTCGCGGCTGATGGATGCGCCCCCGGCGCTCGTCTTCAGGATGTGGTCGAGCCCCGAACACCTGATCCGCTGGTGGGGGCCGAAGAACTTCTCGTCCACCTCCAGGCAGCTCGAATTCCGCGAAGGTGGGCGCTACCATCACCTGATCCACGGCCCGGATGGCATCAGCGACGGCATGTCCGGCATATTCCGCGAGATCGTCGAGAACGAGCGGATCGTCTTCACCTTCGCCTGGGATCACGATCCCGACTGGCAGACGCTGGTGACGGTGACGCTGCAGCCCGAAGGCGACGGCACGCGCCTGACCTTCCGCCAGGAGCCGTTCCACGACGTCGAAACGCGCGACTCGCACAGGGGTGGCTGGGGCGAATGCCTCGATCGCCTTGGCGATGCGCTCGCCGGCCGTCCCGTCGTCTGAGTTCCTGCGCGCCGGTTGAAGCTGCCGGCGCGCCGGCTGCCCGATTCAACCCTCAGTCACCGCCGGTCGTTGTCGATCAGCGGAACGACGCGCCATGCGAGGAGAAACGAAGATGCTGAAATCCTATCGCGGCAGCTGCCATTGCGGCGCCGTCCATTTCGAATGCCGGCTCGATCTCGCGCCCGCCGGCCAGCGCTCGAAGCCTGAACTCGACGGCGTCTGGTGGACGTCGAGCTTCCGCTGCAACTGCTCCTGGTGCGCCAAGACGCGGTTCTGGAAGAATTTCGCCCGCCCCACCGGCTTCCGCATCACCTCGGGCGAGGACATGCTGACCGACTACCGCTTCGGTTCGTCGGCCATCCGCCACAGCTTCTGCAGCCGCTGCGGGGTGCATCCCTTCGCCTCGGCGAGCTTCGACATCATGGGCGGCGACTTCCATGCCATCAACATCGCCTGCCTCGACGACGTCTCGCCGGAGGAGTTGGCCGCCGTGCCTATCATCTATGAAGACGGCCGCAACGACGCCTGGGACCGCCCGCCCGAGGTGACGAGCTATCTGTAGAGCGCACGAGCTTCCAGCCTCGTTACCACTTGACAATAAGGAACAAATAAGGAACAACTTTCCATCATTAGTTTCTTGTAGACGCACAATACAACCACAAGGATTCATGATGGGCAAAAATACGGGTGAAGGATTTCGCCGAGGCGCCGTTCGCGAACGCACCCAGTTCGAGCGGCCTGATGGCCTTTGGCAAAAGCGCGATGAGCTGACTGGCGAATTCATGGAAGTCAAACAGTCCGACGGACCGTTCAAGGGAGTGGCAAAGGAGCCCGACGGCCGAGACACCGACAAGGCGTAGCGACATGGACTGTCGGCACACTGCCAAGCCGGTATAGATAGGCGATCAGTGATTGTCGCGCGGGATGCCCCCGGTCTGGGCGACGCGCTGGTATTTCACCGCCGGCTTGAGCACCATGCCTTCGGAAAGCTGGTCGACCATGCCGCGCTGGATCTCCTGCCACGGCGTCTGGTGCGCCGGGTAGCGGTAGCCGCCGCCGGCCTGCAGCTCGGCGCGACGGCGGGAAAGCTCCTCGTCGCCGACGAGAATGTCGGCAGTGCCTTTCCTGAGATCGATGCGCACCCGGTCGCCCGATTTCAGCAGCGCCAGCCCGCCGCCGACGGCGGCTTCCGGCGAGGCGTTGAGGATCGACGGCGAACCCGAGGTGCCCGACTGGCGGCCGTCGCCGATGCAGGGCAGCGAGTGGATGCCGCGCTTGATGAGGTAGGCGGGCGGTTGCATGTTCACCACTTCGGCGGCACCCGGATAGCCGACGGGTCCTGCGCCGCGCATGAACAGGATGGTGTTCTCGTCGATGCCCTCGGCGGGATCGTCGATGCGGGCATGGTAGTCCTCGGGACCATCGAACACCTTGGCCGTGCCTTCGAAGGCCTCGGGATCGCCGGGGTTCGACAGGTAGCGGTCGCGGAACTCCTTCGAGATGACGCTGGTCTTCATGATGGCGCTGTCGAACAGGTTGCCCTTGAGGTTGATGAAGCCGGCGTCCTTCTTGAGCGGGTCGGCCACCGGGCGGATGACCTTGGTGTCCATGGTCTCGGTCGCAGCGCAGTTCTCGCCCATGGTCCTGCCGTTGGCGGTGACGGCATCGGGATGCGGCAGCAGACCTGCCTTGATCAGTTCGGCGACGACAGCCGGCACGCCACCGGCATGGTGATAGTCCTCGCCGAGATATTCGCCGGCCGGCTGCAGGTTGACCAGCAGCGGCACATGGTGGCCGAGGCGCTGCCAGTCGTCATTGTCGAGCGGCACGCCGAGATGGCGGGAGATGGCGTTGAGATGGATCGGCGCGTTGGTCGAGCCGCCGATCGCCGAATTGACGACGATGGCGTTCTCGAAGGCCTGTCGCGTCATGATGTCGGAGGGCTTCAAATCCTCGCGCACCATTTCGACGATGCGTTTTCCGGTGTCGTAGGAGATCTGGCCACGCTCGCGATAGGGCGCCGGGATCGCCGCCGAGCCCGGCAACTGCATGCCGAGCGCCTCGGCAAGGCTGTTCATCGTCGTTGCCGTGCCCATGGTGTTGCAGTAGCCGACCGAAGGCGCCGAGGAGGCGACGATCTCCATGAACTCGTCGTAATCGATCTCGCCGGCGGACAGGCGCTCGCGCGATTCCCACACGATGGTGCCCGAGCCGGTGCGCTTGCCCTTGTGCCAGCCGTTGAGCATGGGCCCGACCGAAAGGGCGATCGCCGGAATGTTGACGGTGGCCGCCGCCATCAGCAGCGCCGGCGTGGTCTTGTCGCAGCCGATGGTGAGTACCACGCCGTCGAGCGGGTAGCCGTAGAGCACCTCGACCAGGCTGAGATAGGCGAGGTTGCGGTCGAGCGAGGCTGTCGGGCGCTTTCCCGTTTCCTGGATCGGGTGGCACGGGAACTCGAACGGCACGCCGCCTGCGGCGACGATGCCGGCGCGGACGCGCCTGGCAAGTTCGATATGGTGGCGGTTGCAGGGCGACAGGTCCGAGCCGGTCTGGGCGATGCCGATCAGCGGCTTGCCCGACTGCAGCTCCTCGCGCGTCAGGCCGAAATTCAGGTAGCGCTCGAGATAGAGCGCGGTCATGCCGGGATTGTCCGGATTGTCGAACCACTCCTGCGAACGGAGCTTCTTCGTCGTCTTCTGGCCGGTCATGACAATTCTCCCGAAAGCGGTTGCATGGTTATGGCAAGGACGGCTGCCCGGCAAGGCGACACGGTCGACGCCGCCCGGCCCGGCGATGGACAAGCGGCGACCGGCGCGCTACCCCTTCATGGTTTTCATCGGGAGGGGATCGCGCATGGCTCTGGTGATCGAAGGCGAGGAGAAGATCGGCGCGCCCATCGACGTCGTCTGGAAGGCACTGAACGATCCCGCGGTGCTGAAGGAAAGCATCCCCGGCTGCGAGAGCCTGGAGATGTCGTCGCCGACCGAGATGGCCGCCAAGGTGGTGCTCAAGATCGGCCCGATCAAGGCGACCTTCTCCGGCGAGGTGACGCTGAAGAACCTCAAGCCGCCGCACTCCTACACCATCGAGGGCGAGGGCAAGGGCGGCATCGCCGGCTTCGCCAAGGGCGGCGCCGATGTGACGCTGACCGAGGACGGTCCCGACGCGACGATCCTCAAATATGCCGCCAAGGCCGATGTCGGCGGCAAGATCGCCCAGCTGGGCAGCCGCCTGATCACCTCGACCTCGAAGAAGCTCGCCGGCCAGTTCTTCTCGACCTTCAGCGAGAAGGTGGGCGGCGCCTAGGGAGCGATTGCAGTTTCCGATTGCGGAGACTCCTCTCGTTTTCCTCCGACACCCCCTCCGCGTCGAGCGCGGCCTCCGACGACCCCACCCCGATCCGCTGCGCGGATCGACCCTTCCTTCAAGGGGGGAGACGCAGTCCTCGCGCCCGTGAGAGGACACCCACCGCCCGCTCATTCCTTCCCACCCCCCTCTGTCCTGCCGGCGTTCGTCGTTCGAAAAGCCAAGCAATTGGCTTTTCGTCGCCTT
>NZ_JARDJI010000042.1:0-9150 GCF_039907765.1 Mesorhizobium sp. CC13
GCGACGCCTTCCTCCGCCGCGCAACCGAGGTCAAGAACGTCTGGGTGCCGTATGGGGACTGAGGGAATAGGGCAGTAGGGGAAAACATACTGCCTTGCTCCATCAGGAAAATCTTCAGCACGAGAACGTTCATCCATGAAAGTCTACCTGGCCGGTCCCGAAGTCTTCTTGCCCAATGCGCGCGAGGTGCTCGATCGCAAGATCGATCTGACCCGGCGCTATGGGTTCACACCTGTCTCGCCCGGCGATCTGGAAGTGCCGGCGATCGATACCAAGCGGGGCAAAGGGCTCGCCATCAGTTCGATCAACGAGCGGCTGATGATGAGCGCCGACATGATCATCGCCAATCTCACGCCTTTCCGTGGCGTGGCCGCCGATGTCGGCACGGCCTTCGAGCTGGGCTTCATGTGCGCCCGCGATTGCCCGGCCTATGCCTTCTCGAACGTCGTCGGCGACCATTTCACGCGGGTCGCTGCCCTTCATGACGGCGACATCCGTCCTGACGCTCACGGCAGACCGCGGGGACCCGATGGGCTGGCGGTGGAGGACTTCGACATGGTCGATAACCTCATGCTTGACGGCGGCATCGCGGTTCGTGGCGGAACGGTCGTTACTCGCAAGGTCGATCCGGGTAAGCTGTACACGGACCATCAGGCGTTCGAGGAATGCCTGCGGCTGGCGGCCGATAGATTCCTGAAGTGAATTCCGCGTTGTAACCGGGAGCTGGTCTGATGGATCGTGCTGATATCGTCGTGCTTGGAACCTTTGTCGCGGACCTGGCTTTCAAGGCGGAGCGGCTGCCTGTCGTCGGTGAGACGTTGCTTGGCAGGGGTTTCGCCATGGGGCCGGGCGGCAAGGGTTCCAATCAGGTTATCGCCGCCGCGCGCGCCGGGGCGAGCGCCGCCATGATCACACGGATCGGACGGGACGCCTTTGGAACAATGGCCCTGCAGGCCTGGTCACGTGATGGCGTCAACACTTCTCACGTGCTGACCGACGATGCCGCCCCGACCGGTGCCGCGTTCATCTTCGTCTCCTCCGAGACGGGCGACAACGCCATCATTGTCGAGAGCGGTGCCGCAGCCAATCTGAGCCCTGCCGATGTCCGCGCCGCGCAGCAGTTGATCGGAGGCGCCAAGGTTTTCGTAACGCAGTTCGAGCAGCCGATAGATGCCGCCATCGAAGGGCTTCGTCTCGCCCGAAGCCAAGGCGTCACCACGGTCCTCAATCCGGCGCCGGCGCTTCCCGTGGACAACGCGATCTATGCCCATTGCGACTTCGTGACACCCAACGAGACCGAAGCCGCGACATTGAGCGGGATCGACACCGGCACGGATGAGGGTGCCCTGCGAGCAGCAGCCAAGCTGGTCGAGCGCGGGGCTCGCAACGCACTCATCACCCTGGGAGCCAAGGGCGCGCTGCTGCACGGTGAGGCGGGCACGCATCTTGTCCCCGCCTTCCGCGTCGACAATGTCGTCGACACCACCGGGGCCGGAGATGCCTTCAACGGTGGCTTCGCCGTTGCGATTGCGGAGGGCCGCGCTCCGGTCGACGCCGTCCGCTTCGGGGCAGCCGTCGCGGCACTTTCGGTGCAAAAGCCCGGCACCGCCCCGTCTATGCCCACCCGCGCTGAGATCGACTCTTTTCTCCGCGACAATGGATAGAACGTCATCGTGGGAGTTGCCGGCGGTTCGGAGGTGTCTGCTCCAGCAAGCTGTGAGGCAAGCAGGGTCGGAGCGGCCGCGCATGCTGCCCCTCTCGCCGCCGGCGTTTGCCGCTAGAGAAGCCAGAGCGTTTCTGCGATTCGAGGAAAAGCGGAGAGCCCTAAGCGTTGTCGCGCCGGTGAGTGCGGGGCCGGTTCGGCGCGCTGCCCGCCGTCGCCTTGCGCAGCGTCGCTGGCCCCGGGCCGCGCATGTAGTGCTTCTCGGGATGGTACCGCTCGTGCGCGAACGCACTGAACCATTCGACCACAGTCCTTCTTAGGACGAACAGGCTGTGAACTGAGAGCATCCTGCCAACGCCGATCACTTGAGAGTGAAGCGACGCTAGCAGTCCGGCGAACGATTGGCGCATAGCACCTGCGACCAACGGCATTCCAGGAAGGAATAGGCCCGATTCTGATCTGTTGGCCGAGCAGGACCCCGTTGGGTGGCTTTACAGCGGCACGGTGCCTAGGTCGCTTTACAGCGAAGGGAAGTGGCCATCCTCCACGCTGACATGGCGCTCGAACCGGTCGAGTAGGGTGTGCATCTGCTTGCGGGCGGCTTCGAAGTCGAGCGAGGCCGCGCGTGCGGCGCGGTCGGCGTCGTAGGCTTCTTGTGACGGGAAGCTGCATTCCCAGCGGACGTCGGGGCCGGTTCCTTCCAGCCTCACCAGGATGCGCCCGGGCTCGAGGCCGAGCTTGAGCCGGATTTCCGTCGCCCTGCGGCGCTGCGCGAGAACCTCGGCCGCTTGGCCTTCCTTGGCGAAGTAGTTGGTCGCTTCGACAATCATCTTTCCCTCCCGTTTGCCGCCGGCGCTCCCGGCGACCTCACGTCTTTCCAAATTTCGCTCGGTGGGTCGCTTGACATCCAAAAATATGATCATAAAGTGTGATCACACTAGATGATCGCATCGTACAGCGGTGCCTCGGCGGTGACAAGGAAAAGGTAACACCCGTGCCCACCATCAAGTCCATCGAAACGCTCATTGTCCAACTGCCGACGCGGCGCGAGCACAAATGGGCCGGCCTGACCGAGGTCATCGGCCGCTATGTCATGGTCAAGATGACCGACAGCGACGGCCGGGTCGGCTGGGGCGAGGCGCCGGCGCTCAAGGACTGGGGTGGCGAGTTCGGCCGCTACTTCGGCGAGTCCGCCATAATCACCCGCAGCGTCATCGAAACCTACCTGGCGCCCGCCGTGATCGGTCTCGAACTCGGCAATTTCGCCGAACTGCATGCCCGCATGGATGCCATCATCCGCGGCTATCCCTATTCCAAGGCGGCGGTCGAGTTCGCGGCATACGACCTCGCCGGCCGTTGGCTGAACGTGCCCGTCCACACGCTGCTCGGCGGCAAGGCGCGCGACAAGGTCGCCATCACCCATTCGATCGGCCTGATCTCGATCGAGGAGGCCAAGGTCGAGGCGGCCAAGCTCGCAGCCGAAGGCATCAGGACGATCAAGGTCAAGATCGGCGTCGACCCGGCCCGCGACGTCAAGATGGTCGCCGCAGTCCGCGAGGCAGCCGGCGAGGCAATGGAAATCTGCGTCGATGCCAACGAGGGCTACAAGACGCCCGGCGAGGCGGTGCAGACCGTGCGCCAGATGGAAAAGTACCGGCTCAAATATGTCGAGCAGCCGGTGATGGGCATCGAGCGCATCGCCGAGGTCGGCCGCCGCATCGACGCGCCCGTCATGGCCGACGAGTCGGCGTGGAATGCGCATGATGCCGTCCAGATCATCCAGAATGGCGGCATCCAGATCGTCTCGATCTACACCACCAAGGCCGGCGGCCTCTACAAGGCGATGGAGGTCGGCGCGGTCTGCCGCGCCGCCGGCATCATCTGCAACGTCAATGGCTCGATCGAGACTGGCATCGGCAATCTTGCCAACGTCCAGGTCGCGGCCGCTTCGCCGGCGGCAACGCTGTCCTGCGTCATCCCGATCTCGACGCCGGCCGAGGCGCAGCACGGCCAGGTCGGCGGCATCTACTACAAGGACGACCTGCTGGTCGAGCCGATGCAGGTGGTCGACGGTGCGGTCGTCGTGCCGTCAGGGCCCGGCATGGGCATCGATGTCGACCTCGCCAAGGTCGAGAAATACCGCGTGCGCGACTGAGCGCCGGCCAGGAAATCCAAGAGAGAGGAACAATCATGCGGGCAGAAATCGTAGCCAAGCAGGTGAGGGCGATGGCCGAGCACGGGCTCGACGCCATCATCAGCTCGTCGCCTGAAAACTTCGCCTACACGGCTGGCTTCGTCGTGCCGTCGCAGCCACTGATCCGCCACCGCCATGCGATGACCATCGTCACCGCCGACGGCCGCACCGCGATCTTCGGCGTCGACATGGAGGCATCGACCATCAAGCGCCGGCTGCCCGACATGCCGGCCCGCATCTGGGCGGAATTCTCCGACGATCCGATGCTTGTGCTGGCCGACCAGCTTGCCGGCCTCGGTCTGGGCAAGGCGCGTATCGGTCTCGAAATGGATTACCTGCCGGCCGGCGACTTTGCCCGCCTGATCGCGGCGATGCCCGGCGCGCGCTTCGAGCATGCCGAGCCGATCCTGGCGCGGCTGCGCCAGATCAAGACGGCCGAGGAGATCGCGCTGCTCAGCAAGCTGTCGCGCATCGCCGACCAGGCGATCACCGATACGCTGGCAGTCGTCGACGCGGGCGATTCGGAGATGGACATTGCCGGACACCTGACCCGCAACGTCTATTCGCTCGGCGCCGAGCACTTCAAGCTTCTGATCGTCGCCACCGGCGAGCGCTCGGTGCTGCCCAATGTCGGTCCGTCCGACCGCATCCTGAAGCGCGGCGACGTCTGCCGCGTCGAGATCTTCTCGGTCATCAACGGCTACCAGGCCGGTGTCTGCCGCACGGCCATCGTCGGCGAGGCGCCGCCCATGGCCGACAAGATCTGGGCTCACCTGGTCGAGTGCAAATATGAGATCATGGAGAAGGTGAAGCCGGGCGCCAGCTGCCGCGAGATCTACGATGCCTTCATCGCCAAGCTCGCCAAGCTCAACCTGCCGCCGATCTCGTTTGTCGGCCACGGCATCGGACTGCACCTGCACGAGGATCCCTATCTCGGCCTGACGCCGGTGCTGGGCAAGCCGGGCAGCGACGCGCCGCTGGAAGAGAACATGGTGCTCGGCTTCGAGCCGCTCTGCTACGACACCGGCTATGGCTACGGCATGCAGAACAAGGACATGCTGCTGGTGACGTCGAAGGGCTCGGAACTCCTGTCCGACTATGCCGACACCGATAAGCTGATCCTGTGCGGCACCGCCAAGCAGGGCGGCAAGGTCAAGGCCGTGGCCTAAGAGGTCGCGACTTGCGAAACGACGGTCCGGGTGGTTGTTGGCCCCGGCCGTCAGGGCAATTCCAGGAAAAGTGTGACGCGGTTTTCCGTCTGGAATTGCCTGCAGGCTAAAGCGAGCATTTTCGCGGTCTGAAAGAACGCTGAAATGCTCGCCACAGCGCTCGCCGTCACGGACCGGCGACGCGATCTGGAGGGTCCGTGGGTAAGGAATTGGGTGGAGCCGCATGCGCACGCTGATCGAAAATCTGAACTTCGCTTTTACCGTCGACAAGAACGACACGGTGCTGCGTAACGCCAGCGTGGTGGTCGAAAACGGCCGCATCGCCGATATCGGCCAGGCCGACGAGGTGGCGGCGCGCCACAAGGGCAAGAGCTTCGACCAGGTGATCGACGGCAAGATGCTGGGCATCTGCCCGGGCTTCGTCGACAGCCATGTGCATCTGTCCGAGACGCTGTCGCGCGCGGTCTTCCCCGATAATCTCAACACCCGCGCCTGGGTGTTCCACTGGGCCAAGCCCTTCTACGCCCACATCACCGAGGAAGACGAATATTGGGGTGCGCTGCTCGGCATCACCGAGATGCTTCGCTGCGGCACCACCTGCTTCCTCGATATGGGCTCGCAATACGATCCCGGCATCGTCATCCGCGCCATGGACAAGACCGGCATCCGCGGCGTCACCGGCCGCCATGCCGCCGACAACCGCCCGGCCGAGCTGCCGCGCGGCTGGACCGAGGAGATGGCCGAGCATCACTTCTTCCCCGACGCGCAGTCGGCGCTGAAGGTGCTCGAGGAAAACGTGCTGCGCTACAACAACACGCTCGACGGCCGCGCCCGCTGCTGGGTCAACATCGAGGGCAAGGAACCCTGCAGCCTCGAACTGCATGTCGGCGCGGTCGCGCTCGCCGAGAAGCTCGGCGTCGGCACGACCTATCACCTGGCGACCTCGATCGAGGAAGCCAAGGTCTGCGAGAGCAAGTACGGCTGCTGGCCGATCACCCGCGTCGACAAGGCCGGCGGTATCCGCAAGAACCTGGTCATCGCCCACGGTGCCGCCGTGTCGGACGAGGAAGTCAAGCTGCTGGCCGAGCGCGGCGCCAGCGTCGCCTTCTGCCCATGCTCGTCGTTCAAGCTCGGCAAGGGCGCGACATCGATCGGCAAGTACCCCGAGATGGTCAAGGCCGGCGTCAAGGTCGGCCTCGGCACCGACGGCGTGTCGGCCGCAGGCAACATGAACCTGATGCGGCAGATGCTGGTCGTCGCCGGCATGTTCAAGGACGCCCGCATGCAGCCCGACGTATTCACGGCGCGCCAGGCGCTGCGCGCCGCCACCATCGAAGGTGCTCGCGCCCTGATGTGGGACGACGAGATCGGCTCGCTGGAGATCGGCAAGAAGGCCGACTTCATCCTGTTCGACCTCGACCATGTCGAGTGGACACCGTTCTACGATCCGCTGCAGGCGCTGGTGTTCTCGGCTTCGACAGCGTCGATCACCCAGACCTGGGTCGACGGCAAGGCGGTTTATGCCGACGGCAAGGTGCAGGGCGTCGACGAGCCCTCCATCCGCCGCAAGGCCCGCGAACTGGCGGCTGCCGCCGTGGTGCGCGCCGGCCTGCACGAGCATGGCGTCGAGACGACCACGACGCTGTACGACGAAGGAAACTGACATCAGGCGCTTCCGCGACTGCCGTTGCGGAAGCGCATTCCAGCCTGTAGAAGCAATGCGTTCAAGAGGCTGCATGGGAGAGATCGGCCGCTGCGAGACGACACCGGCCGACGCCGACGGAGCAACCCCCCAGGAAACTCTCAGGCAACAGTGACCATGCAGCTGAACGATCTGGAGAGAGGCGCCTCGAGCGTCCACCGAAGGGGAAAGCCGCGCCATCGCGGTTAAGCTCTCAGGTACAGCGACAGATTGGGGAAAAACGGCGGGTTTCGGCCCGCTCCCAACCTTGTTCGCGGAGAGAGAAATGCCCCATATTGCCGTTATCGGCGCCGGTATCACCGGCGTAACCACCGCCTATGCGCTGCTTGAGCGCGGCTATTCCGTGACCGTCATCGACCGCCAGCGTTACGCCGCGATGGAGACGTCATTCGCCAATGGCGGCCAGCTGTCGGCCAGCAATGCCGAGGTGTGGAACCACTGGTCGACCCTGCTCAAGGGCATCAAGTGGATGCTGCGCAGCGATGCGCCGCTTCTGATGAACCCCAGGCCGACCTGGCACAAATATGCCTGGCTGGCCGAGTTCGTTTCCAACATCGCAAATTATCGCGACAATACCGTTGAGACGACGCGGCTGGCGATTGCGGCGCGCAAGCACCTGTTTGCCATCGCCGAGCGCGAGAACATCGACTTCGACCATGTTCGTCGCGGCATCCTGCATTTCTACTGGGACAAGCCGAGCTTCCAGCATGCGTTGAAGGTCAATGCGATGCTGGTCGAGGGCGGCCTCGACCGCCGGCCGGTGACGGCAGAAGAAGTGAAGTCGATCGAGCCGACGCTGCATGGCGATTTCCATGGTGGGTTCTACACCCCGTCGGATTCGACCGGCGACATCCACAAGTTCACCTTCGGGCTGGCGAAAGCCTGCGAGCGGCGCGGCGCGCGCTTCGTCTTCGACGCCAATGTCGACCGCATCGCCCGCGATGGCGTGTTTTGCATCGGCTATACGACCGATGGCGCCGACGGCCAGCCGGATTACAGGATCGTCGAGGCCGACGGCATCGTCGTCTGCGCCGGTGCCGCCAGCCGCCGCTTTGCCGCCATGCTGGGCGACCGGGTCAATGTCTATCCGGTCAAGGGCTACTCGATCACGGTGCATCTCGACGACGAGCTCAGCCAGAACGCCGCACCCTGGGTCAGCCTGCTCGACGACCGCGCCAAGATCGTCACCAGCCGCCTGGGCGCGGGGCGTTTCCGCGTTGCCGGCACCGCCGAGTTCAACGGCATGAACCGCGACATCCGCGACGATCGCGTCAGGCCGCTGGTCGACTGGACGCGCATGCTGTTCCCCGATGTCGACACCAACCGCGTCGTGCCCTGGGCCGGTCTCCGGCCGATGATGCCCAACATGATGCCGAGGGTCGGCAAGGGCCGCCAGCAAGGCGTGTTCTACAACACCGGCCACGGCCATCTCGGCTGGACCCTGTCGGCCGCAACCGCCCAGATGGTCGCCGAAACGATCTCGGGCGAGTTCCGCACCGACACCGCGATCGCGGCCTGACCGGGAGCTATGACGATGAACATGATGAACCGTATCGACGGCAGGATTTCGCTGTTTGGCCTTTCGATATCGCGCGAGCTGCACGACTTCGTCGTGTCTGAGGCCATGCCCGGGACCGGAGTGGATGCGGAGAAATTCTGGTCCGGCTTTGCCGATATCGTGCACGACTTGGCGCCGAAGAACCGGGCGCTCCTGGAAAAGCGCGACGACTTCCAGCTGAAGCTCGACGCCTGGTATCGCAAGCACGGCGCGCCGCACGACATGGCCGCCTACAAGGCGTTCTTGTCCGACATCGGCTATCTCGTGCCGGAAGGCCCTGCCTTTGCGGTGACGACCGACAACGTCGATCCCGAGATCGCCACCGTCGCCGGCCCGCAGCTGGTGGTGCCGGTCATGAACGCGCGTTACGCGCTGAACGCCGCCAACGCGCGCTGGGGTTCGCTCTACGATGCCCTCTACGGCACCGATGCCATCTCCGACGCCGACGGTGCCGAGAAAGGCAAGGGCTACAACCCCAAGCGCGGCGCAAAGGTCATCGCCTGGGCCAAGGCGTTCCTGGACGAGTCTTCGCCTCTGGAAAAGGGCGGCTGGAGCGATGTGACCGGGCTTTCGGTCGAGGGCGGGGCGCTGAAGCTTGCCACCGCTTCCGGCTCGGTGTCGCTGCGCGATGCAAAACAGTTCGCGGGCTATCGTGGCGAGGCCAAGAACCCCGACGCGGTGCTGCTGGTCAAGAACGGCCTGCATGTCGAGGTGGTGGTGAACCGCGACAGCGCCATCGGCAAGACCGATCCTGCCGGCATCGCCGACATGATCGTGGAATCGGCTTTGACCACCATCCAGGACTGCGAGGATTCGGTCGCCGCGGTCGACGCCGAGGACAAGGTTCTGGTCTACCGCAACTGG
>NZ_JARDJI010000043.1:0-6653 GCF_039907765.1 Mesorhizobium sp. CC13
CCCAGCCAGCATCTTGAATCACAATCTGCTCAAAACAGGAATCCCAAATGATTCAATCAATCAGAAATCCGCTCTAATCGCCCGGCGACAGGTTTTGAGGATGGCAATCGAGCGCTCGTCGTCCCAGTCGTGCAGGATCCATTTCAGCATATGGGCGTCAGCGCCCTCGGGAATCGAAGCAAAAAAGTCGCCACCTACAACCTGGCAACGGTCGGCCACCGATGCCGACTGGAGCGTGGCGCCCGCGCCCTGCACCACCATGGGCTGGTCGAATAGGATACCTCGCTGCCGGGGATTGCGGGCGAGGATGGCCGCGATCAACGCGCCCTGCCCGCCGCCGACGTCCATGACCACGTCGAAGCGGCTGAAATCATAGGCCGCAAGCACGGCGGCTGCGACAGCCGGCACGAAGGACGACATCGCCCGGTCGAAGATACCGGACTCCTCCGGATGATCGATACGGTACTGCCAGACACCGGTGCCATGGGCGTGGGCAAAAGCGTTCTCGCCGGTGCGGACGCTGTGCAGCAATTCTCCCCAGGCATCGCGATAGTAGGCCCGCCCCACCATCCGAGCCCATGGGGCGACGGAGTGCTCGGCATCGGAGCGCAAGCCAGTCCCCAGTGCCGTCAGCGAAAACAGTCGTCCTTCGCCCTCATGCAGCACGCCGATCGAGGCGAGTGCACGCAGGAGCCGGTAGAGCGATCGTGGATGGGCGTCCGTCGCGGCGGCGAGTTGGTCGCTCGTGCGCGGCCCGTCGGTCAGGTGATCGGCGATGCCAAGCGTCGCGGCGACGCAGATCGCCTGGGACACCTGGTATCCGTTCACCATCTGCATGAGGTCTGCTGCTGCGGCCTTCTCGTCCATGACGACGCCCCCGTTGGCTGGCCAGGCAAGAGGTCAAAATACCAGCAGCGATAAACTGCTGCAACGAAGCACTATTCGGGACGCTTGAAAGAAAAATCCGCAGCATGTGTCGATTCTGCTGCGTTCTGCTCGTCGTGTTGGCAGACTAGGCCCAGACAATGGCGTCCGGCCTCAGATTTCGGGAGCAAGATCAATGCGTTTCATGTTCGTGGTCAAAGCCAGCAAGGATTCCGAGGCCGGCATCATGCCGTCGACCGAACTCATTTCCGCCATGGCCGACTATCACGAGGAACTGGCCAAGGCCGGCGTGCTGCTCGACGGCAGCGGCCTGCAACCGAGTTCCAGGGGATGGCGGATCACGTGGTCGGGCGGCAGGAAGACTGTCACCGACGGCCCCTTCGCCGAGACCAAGGAGCTTATCGCCGGCTATACCATCATCCAGGTGAAGACGCGCGAGGAAGCGATGGAATGGGCCAACCGCTTCCCGAATCCGCAGATGGAAAACGGCCAGATCGAAGTGCGCCAGATGTTCGATCTCGAGGATTTCGAACCGAGCGAGGGCATCGATCGCTTCCGCGACATGGGCATCGCCCAAGACAGGAAATAGATGGCCGCGGACGATCGCCATCCAACCCAGCGCCCGGGAACCGACGACAGCGTCGCCAGGAGCCGTGCGACCCACCGGGCCATCGAGACCGTGTTCCGTATGGAGCGGGCGCGGATCGTGGCGGCCCTCGCCCGCTTCATGCGCAGCGTCGACCTGGCGGAGGAATTCGCCCAGGACGCGTTGATCGCAGCGCTGCGCAACTGGCCCGAGGGTGGCATCCCGGACAAGCCCGGCGCCTGGCTGATCGCCTCCGCCAGGCGCCGCGCCATCGACCATTTCCGCAGAGCCAGGATGGCGGACGGCAAGCTCGCCTTGCTCGGTATCGACGCCGAGGCCGAAGCGACAACCGATCCGCCCGAGCCGGACGAAGGCCTCGGCGACGAGATGCTCGGGCTGATGTTCGTGTCCTGCCATCCTGTGCTGTCGACCGAAGCACGGGTAGCCCTGACGCTTCGTCTCGTCGGCGGCCTGACCACGGAGGAGATCGCCCGCGCCTATCTGGTCTCCGAAACGGCGATGGCCCAGCGCATCGTGCGGGCCAAGCGCGTATTGGCGGACGCCGGCGTGCCCTTCGAGTTGCCCATCGGCGACGAGCGGACGGAGCGCGTCTCGTCCGTGCTCGAGGTGCTCTATCTGGTCTTCAACGAGGGATATTCCGCCACCAAGGGCGACGACTGGATGAGGCCACAGCTCTGCCAGGAAGCGATGCGGTTGGGACGCATCCTGGCCGGGCTTGCTGCCGAAGACGCCGAGGTGCACGGCCTGATCGCGCTGATGGAGCTGCAGGCGTCGCGGCTTCCCGCCCGGAGCGACGCGAAGGGAAGGCCGATCCTCTTGCTCGACCAGAACCGCTCACGCTGGGATCACCTGCTGATCAACCGTGGCCTCGCAGCGCTTGCCAGGGCCGAGGCCCTGGCACGGCCGGGCCCCTACACGCTGCAGGCGGCGATCGCCGCGTGCCATGCAAGGGCGCGCACTGCCGACAAAACCGATTGGCCGCGCATCGCAGCTCTGTACGCGGCACTTGCAGCGCTCGCGCCCTCGCCCGTGGTCGAGCTGAACCGGGCCATGGCGCTGGCCATGGCCTTCGGGCCGGCCGCCGGGCTTGAGCTTGCCGACCAGCTGGCGGATGAGCCTGCGCTGCGCAACTATCATCTCCTGCCGAGCGTGCGCGCCGACCTTTTGGCAAGACTCGGCCGCTTGCAGGAAGCCCTCGGCGAATTCGAGCGGGCCGCAGCGTTGACGCAGAACGAGCGGGAGCGGGCGATGCTGCTCGAACGCGCTCAGGCCTGCCGGGACCAACTCGCTCGCAAGGCCAGAGACGCCAATCACTGACCCGCGGCAGGCAAAGCTAGACCAGCTCGACCTCGACGACCCCCGGCACCGCGCGCATCGCCGAGGCGATGGACGGCGTGATGCGGTAGCGTTCGCGCAGCTCGATCTCGATCTCGCCCTGCGCTTCGCCCTTGAGCACGATGAAGCTGACCTCGCCTTCGCCGCGCACCGTCAGGTGGTTGGACAGCATGTTGAGCGGGGCTGCGTCGCGCACGAATATGCGCAGCGTCTTCTGCACGCGGCTCGCCTCGTCCTCCAGCGACTGAACCGTCTGGATGCGCAGGTTGACGCCCTCGGGACGGTCCTCGGCGGCCACCGTGATGACCACGGACCTGCCCGGTTCGCACAGGTCGCGGTATTGCGCCAGCGTTTCCGAGAACATCACCGCCTCATACTGGCCGGAGACGTCCGAGAACTGGACGATGCCCATCTTGTTGCCGGTCTTGGTCTTGCGCTCCTGCTTGGTCGTGACCGTGCCGGCCAGACGTCCGGCGGTGGCGCCGCGCTTCACGGCGGCGGCGAAGTCGGCCCAGTTCTGGACGCGCATCTTCTCCAGCGCCACCTTGTACTCGTCGAGCGGGTGGGCCGAGAGGTAGAAGCCGACCACCTGGAATTCGCGGTGCAGCCGGTCGGCCGCGAGCCACGGATCGGTCTGAGGCAGGTGCAGCACCGGCGCCTGGCCGGAGAAGGCGCTGCCGAAGATGTCCGACTGGCCGAGGGCTGCATTCTCATGCGCCAGCGACGCAAGGCCCATCATGCGTTCGAGGCCTGCCATCATGGCGGCACGCTCGTGGCCGAAGCAATCCAGCGCGCCAGCCATGATCAGGCTTTCGAAGACGCGCTTGCCGACGATCTTGGGGTCGATGCGCTCGCAGAAATCGGCGAGGCTGGCGAAGGGCTTCTCCTCGCGCTTGGCGACGATGTGCTGGACCGCGGCTTCGCCGACGCCCTTGATGGCGGCGAGCGAGTAGAAGATCTTCTTCTCGCCGACTTCGAAGTCGCGGTAGCTGGTCATGACCGACGGCGGCACGACCTCGATGCCCAGGCGCATGGCATCCTGGCGGAAGTCGTTCAGCTTGTCGGTATTCGACATATCGTAGGTCATCGACCCGGCGAGGAACTCGACCGGATAGTGCGCCTTGAGGTAGGCGGTCTGGTACGACACGATCGCATAGGCTGCGGCGTGCGACTTGTTGAAGCCGTAGTCGGCGAACTTGGCCAGCAGGTCGAAGATGAAGTTGGCCTGCGGCTTGGCCACGCCGCCCTCGATCGCGCCGGAGACGAAGCGCTCGCGCTGCTTGTCCATCTCGGCGCGGATCTTCTTGCCCATGGCGCGGCGCAGAAGATCGGCCTCGCCGAGCGAGTAGCCCGACAGCACCTGCGCGATCTGCATGACCTGTTCCTGGTAGACGATGACCCCTTGGGTCTCCTTCACCAGGTAGTCGATCTTGGGATGGATCGACTCGATCTCCTCCTCGCCGTGCTTGCGGGCGTTGTAGGTCGGGATGTTCTCCATCGGGCCGGGGCGGTAGAGCGCCACCAGCGCGATGATGTCCTCGATGCGGTCGGGCTTCATGCCGATCAGCGCCTTGCGCATGCCAGCACTTTCGACCTGGAAGATGCCGACAGTCTCGCCGCGCGACAGCATGGCGTAGGTCTCGGGGTCGTCGAGCGGGATCAGCGCCAGGTCGATGTCGACGCCGCGGCGGCTGATGAACTGCACGGCCTTCTGCAGCACCGTCAGCGTCTTCAGGCCGAGGAAGTCGAACTTCACCAGCCCGGCCTGCTCGACATACTTCATGTTGAACTGGGTGACCGGCATGTCCGAGCGCGGATCCCGGTACATCGGCACCAGTTCCGAAAGCGGGCGGTCGCCGATGACGATGCCGGCGGCGTGCGTCGAGGCGTGGCGGTAGAGGCCCTCGAGCTTCTGGGCCATGTCGAGCAGAGTCTGCACGATCGGCTCGCGCTCAGCCTCCTCGGCAAAGCGCGGCTCACCTTCGATGGCCTGGGCCAGCGTCACCGGATTGGCCGGGTTCTGCGGCACCATCTTGGACAGCTTGTCGACCTGGCCATAGGGCATCTGCAGCACGCGGCCGACGTCGCGCAGCACGGCGCGCGCCTGCAGCGTACCAAAAGTGATGATCTGGCCGACCTGGTCGCGGCCATACTTGGCCTGGACGTAGCGGATCACCTCCTCGCGCCGGTCCTGGCAGAAGTCGATGTCGAAGTCGGGCATCGACACGCGGTCGGGATTGAGGAAGCGCTCGAACAGCAGCGAGAAGCGCAGCGGGTCGACGTCGGTGATGGTGAGCGCATAGGCGACCAGCGAACCCGCGCCCGAACCGCGGCCCGGGCCGACGGGGATGCCGTGGATCTTGGCCCATTTGATGAAGTCCGCGACGATGAGGAAGTAGCCCGGGAACTTCATGCGCTGGATGATGCCGATCTCGAACTCGAGACGCTCGCGATACTGCTCCTCGGTGAAACCGGGATGGATGCCGCGCGTGGCGATGCGCTCGGCCAGGCCTTCACGCGCCTGGCGCGCCAGTTCGTCGCCCTCGGCCCGCTCGGCGGCTTCGGCGTCGGCGACGTCGGCACCGGCGAAGCGCGGCAGGATCGGCTTGCGGTTCTGCGGAAAATAGGAACAGCGCCGGGCGATCTCCACCGTATTGTCGATCGCTTCGGGCAAATCCGCAAAAAGCTGCGACATCTCCTTCTGGGACTTGAGGAAATTGTCCGCAGTCAGTCGCCGCCTGTTGTCCTCGGCGACCACCGATCCCTCGGCGATGGCGATCAGCGCGTCGTGGGCCTCGAAGTCGCCCCTGGCCGGGAAGAAGGCCTCGTTGGTGGCCACCAGCGGCAGGCGATGGCGGTAGGCAAGGTCGATCGTGGCGGCCTCGATGCCCCGGTCGTAGCCGGCCAGGCGCTCGACTTCGACATAGAGCCGGTCGCCGAAGATCGCCTGTAGCCCGAGCAGCCGGCTCTCCGCCAACGCCTGATGGTCGTTCCTGATCGCCGCTCCGACCGGGCCGCGCGGGCCGCCGGTCAGGCAGATGATGCCGTCGGCAAGTGCCGTCACCCATTCGAGCTTGGCATGGATGGGCTCGCCGTTCGGCGTGTCCAGATACATGCGGCTGACGATGCGCACCAGATTGGCGTAACCGTCCTCGGTCGCGGCGATAAGCACGACCGGATAGAGTTCGAGCGCCGTTTTCCAAGCAGGGCCGCGCTCGGTGGCTGCCGCTGCGGCGGCGAAATCGACGTCGACCTGGCAGCCGACGATGGGCTGGACGCCGTCCTTGGTGGCCTTCTGGGCGAATTCGAGCGCGCCGAACAGGTTGTTGCTGTCGGCGACGGCGATCGCAGGGGCCTCGTCCTTGACCGCGTGACCGACGATCTTGCCGAGCGGCAGCGCACCTTCGAGCAGCGAATAGGCGGAGTGGACGCGAAGATGGATGAAGGTCCGCGGCGAAGCCTCTGGCTTGGCTTCCGCTTTCAATGCCTCGCGCTTCAGCGGATCGCGCGGCGGCCGTTCACTCGACATCGAATCGTCTGCCTTTCGGAGAATGTTTGCCGGCCATGTTCGGCCAGCCCGGCCGCGGTGTCCACCCGGCCCGGCGACGCACCGGCAGAGCCTTGTGGAATATCGACCCAATCGCCGCCTTGCGACCGCCGGGTGTCGCCTTGCCGGTTGATCGCGGCGGCAAAACCTGAAACCCTAGGACAACAATTTTTCCCCTGATTGCGCATAAAGGAAGATCGCCATGAAAACCCGCGCCGCCGTCGCCGTTGGAGCAGGCAAGCCGCTCGAGATCATGGAGGTGGACCTCGAGGGCCCGCG
>NZ_JARDJI010000044.1:0-2500 GCF_039907765.1 Mesorhizobium sp. CC13
GCCCGGAAGGTCGCCCAGGTGACCGAGGCGCTCAACCATCCGGCCGACCGGCCGCAAGCCGCTGAGGCGCTGCGATCGCTGATCGAGAAGCTCGTGCTGACGGCCGGCGCTCAGCGCGGCGGGATTTTTGCCACGTGACGCTGCACGGCGAACTGGGCACGATCCTGGCCTGGACGGAGCGGCAGGGTGTTGGCTCTGCGAACAAAAACACTCCCGGAGCTGGGCTCGCGGGAGTGTCTTCATCTTTGGTTGCGGGGGTTGGATTTGAACCAACGACCTTCAGGTTATGAGCCTGACGAGCTACCGGGCTGCTCCACCCCGCGCCATTTTGAGCCTGTCCTGGCGACTTCGGACCTTTTGTGCCGGTGCCTTGAAGCGTTGTCCCTGAAGAAGGGGGCTTCAGCGGTCCGGAGGGGCTGCTCGACCCCGCGTTGAACATTTTGGCCTTTTTTCCTCGTTCATGTAGGGGTTTTTCCCACATTTTGCGAGGGTTTCGCCAACAGAAAGGGCCGCCCAATCCTTGCGAGACTGGCGGCCCGTTGGTCCCGTTGGCGGGCCATTTATCGTAATGAGAAGATTTTACATGCCCTTGGCAGACCTGGCAGCGACTTACTCTCCCGCGTCTTGAGACGAAGTACCATCAGCGCTGGAGCGTTTCACGGCCGAGTTCGGAATGGGATCGGGTGCAGCCGCTCCGCCATAACCACCAGGTCGGCAAAAGGCATGTAATCGAGAAGCTGCAGGCTTAGCCTGTTTTTTTGTGCCGCGATCCGACCTCCGGGCAAAGCCCGCAAGGTCGACCGACCGTCGGCGCTTGTGCGCCGCGCCCGCGCAGCGCCGCCCGAAGGGCGGAACAAGCGTGAGCGACAACTGGCATCGCTTTAGCGATGAACATAAGGAATGAGAACGATCAAGCCTATCGAACTATTAGTACCGGTAAGCTTCATGCGTTGCCGCACTTCCACACCCGGCCTATCAACGTGGTCGTCTTCCACGGTTCTCAGGGAATACTCGTTTTAAGGTGGGTTTCCCGCTTAGATGCCTTCAGCGGTTATCCCGTCCGGATATAGCTACCCTGCTATGCGGCTGGCGCCACAACAGGTCCACCAGAGATCCGTCCATCCCGGTCCTCTCGTACTAGGGACAGATCCTTTCAATATTCCTACACCCACGGCAGATAGGGACCGAACTGTCTCACGACGTTCTGAACCCAACTCACGTACCGCTTTAAATGGCGAACAGCCATACCCTTGGGACCTGCTCCAGCCCCAGGATGCGATGAGTCGACATCGAGGTGCCAAACAACCCCGTCGATATGGACTCTTGGGGGTCATCAGCCTGTTATCCCCGGCGTACCTTTTATCCGTTGAGCGATGGCCCTTCCACACGGGACCACCGGATCACTATGACCGACTTTCGTCTCTGCTCGACTTGTCAGTCTCGCAGTCAGGCAGGCTTATGCCATTGCACTCAGCGAACGATTTCCGACCGTTCTGAGCCCACCATCGCGCGCCTCCGTTACTCTTTAGGAGGCGACCGCCCCAGTCAAACTACCCACCATACATTGTCCCGGACCCGGATAACGGGCCGCGGTTAGACATCCATAGAGATAAGGGTGGTATTTCAAGGGTGGCTCCACCAAGGCTGGCGCCCTGGCTTCAAAGCCTACCACCTATCCTACACATGCCACTACGAATGCCAATGTAAAGCTATAGTAAAGGTGCACGGGGTCTTTCCGTCTAACCGCAGGAACCCCGCATCTTCACGGGGAATTCAATTTCACTGAGTCTATGCTGGAGACAGCGGGGAAGTCGTTACGCCATTCGTGCAGGTCGGAACTTACCCGACAAGGAATTTCGCTACCTTAGGACCGTTATAGTTACGGCCGCCGTTTACTGGGGCTTCGATTCAAAGCTTGCACCTCTCCTCTTAACCTTCCAGCACCGGGCAGGCGTCAGACCCTATACGTCGCCTTGCGGCTTCGCAGAGCCCTGTGTTTTTGATAAACAGTCGCTACCCCCTGGTCTGTGCCACCCTCCCATGGTTGCCCATGAAAGGGTCACGCTTCTTCCGAAGTTACGCGTGCAATTTGCCGAGTTCCTTCAGCATAGTTCTCTCAAGCGCCTTGGTATACTCTACCAGTCCACCAGTGTCGGTTTCGGGTACGGTCTATAAGTGGGAGCTATTTCCTGGAACCGCTCCGCTGCCGGGATCAATCCGATAAGACCCGACAACTTGTGCGATCCGTCACTACCCACAGGCCCACGAATATTAACGTGGTTCCCATCGTCTACGCATTTCTGCCTCGACTTAGGGGCCGGCTAACCCTGCTCAGATTAACTTTAAGCAGGAACCCTTGGACTTTCGGCGGGGGAGTCTCTCACTCCCCTTACGTTACTCATGTCAGCATTCGCACTTCTGATACCTCCACCGCCCCTCGCAGGTACGGCTTCACTGGCTTACAGAACGCTCCGCTACCGCTTGCAGCAAGCTGCAAACC
>NZ_JARDJI010000045.1:0-4302 GCF_039907765.1 Mesorhizobium sp. CC13
GATAGGCTTGAGGGACAGCACCCCCTCCGTCCTGAGCCTGTCGAAGGGCCGCCCATCTCCCCCGCAAGGGGGGAGATTGGGCCTTCATCAAGCTCCCGACCTTAAGGAGAGGCAGAAAAGGGCGGGACGCCGAAGCTGCCAATCTCCCACCTTGCGGGGGAGATGGGCGGCAGCCCAGAGGGGGGGTGGGAAGGAATGAGACGCTCGCGGCGCTTCTCCCCCCTTGCGGATCGGGGCGGGGTCCCCCGGGGCAGCGCGCCACGCCCTGGCTCCGACAAATCGCGCCGCTGGGTCACTTCACGTATGGGAAAGCTCGAAATAGGGTTCCTGCCATGAATCAGCCAGCCGCCGCCGCGTCCGCCCCCGCCTTCTGCCCGCCCGAAGCGCGGCGCTATGTGCTGGTGTCGGCGATCCTCGCCTCCAGCATGGGCTTCATCGACGGCTCGGTGGTGTCGCTCGCCATGCCCATCATCCGCGAGGATCTCGGCGCCTCGCTGGTCGACGCGCAGTGGATCAGCAACGGCTACATGCTGTTCTTGTCGGCGCTCGTCCTGCTCGGCGGGGCCGCCGGCGACGTGTTCGGCGTGCGCAACATCTTCGCGCTCGGCATCCTCACCTTCATGGTCACCTCCGCGGCATGTTCGCTCGCGGTCGACGCCGACATGCTGATCGTGATGCGCGCTGCCCAAGGCGTCGGCGCGGCACTTATGGTGCCGGGCAGCCTCGCCATCATCGCCAAGTCCTATCCCAACGAGACGCGCGGGCGGGCGATCGGCCAGTGGGCGGCGTTTTCGTCGCTGACCACGGCGATGGGACCGTTCGTCGGCGGCATGGTGCTGTCGTTCGGCGCCGAATGGATGTGGCGGCTGATCTTTGCCATCAACGTGCCCATCGGCCTGGTCGCGCTCTACATGCTGTTCTCGAAGGTGCCGCAGGACCGGCCGTCGTCCAGGCGGCGGCTCGACATCGGCGGCGCGCTGCTCGCCACCGTCGGCCTCGGCCTCATGGCATGGGGGCTGACCGCGCTCGGACTGCCGGCGGAAGCGCGCTCCGTCTCGCCCTGGGCGTGGATCGCCATCGGCGCCGCGATCTTCGTCGCCTTCGTGGTCTGGGAGAAAAGAGCGAGGGCGCCGATGGTGAAGCTCGAACTGTTCCGCTCGCGCGCCTTCACCGGAGCCAACCTCTATACACTGATCCTGTTCTTCGCCTTCAATGCCGTGCTGTTCTTCCTGCCGATGACGGTGATTTCCGGCTGGGGCGCGTCCGAGTGGGAGGCAAGCCTGCTGTTCTTGCCGCTGTCCCTGTTCATCGGCGCGTTCTCCAGCCGCTCGGGCAACCTCGCCGATGCGATCGGGCCGCGCTTGCCGCTCACGGTGGGGGCAGTGATCGTCGGCCTGTCCTATGCCGGGCTCGCGCTCACCATGCCGCTGATGCTGCTTTGGCAGGTGACGTTCCCGATCCTGCTGCTCAAGGGCATCGGCATGGCCATCGTGGTGTCGCCGATCTCGGCGGCGGTGATGCGGGCGACACCCGACGAGGACACCGGCCTCGCGTCCGGGATCAACAATGCGCTGGCGCGCGCGGCCGGGCTGATGGCGGTCGCCGCGCTCGGTGCGGTCGCCGGCATCGTCTTTGCCGAGGTGCTGGGCCCGGCCGCGGCCGGCGCGGAATTCGGCGCGCTGACGACCGCGCCGCTCGAACCCGCGGCTGAGGCGTTGCGCGTCGAGGCGACCAACCGGGCCTTTTCGGCGATCGCCTGGATCGCGGCGGCGATGTGCTGGCTGTCGGCCCTTGTCGCCTGGTTCACCCAGCCGTCATGGGCGAGGAAGGAGAAGGCTAGCCGCTGACCTTGTCGGTGCTCGCAACCTTGAGCGCGTCCTCGTTGCCTTCCTTGAGCAACTCGTCGATGCGCTCGCGTTCCTTCGTGAACGCCTTGAGTTCGCCGTCGGCGAGGACGCGGCCGGTGGGCAGGCGCACGCGCATCGGATCGACCTTGGTGCCGTTGACGCTCAGCTCGTAATGCAGGTGCGACCCGGTCGACAGGCCGGTCGTGCCGACATTGCCGATGACCTGTCCCTGGCGCACCCGCGCGCCGGCAACGACCTCCGGGGCGATCCGGCTCTGGTGGTTGTAGGACGTCACGTAGCCGTTGGCATGGCGGATGATGGTCTGCTTGCCGTAGCCGCCGGCCCAGCCCGCCTTCTCCACGATGCCGTTGCCCGGCGCGATGATCGGCGTGCCGGTGGGGGCGGCCCAGTCGACGCCCGTGTGCATCTTCACATAGCCGAGAATCGGGTGCTTGCGCGCGCCGAAGCCGGAGGTGAAGCGGGCGTTGGGGACGGGGTTGCGCAGCAGGAACTGGCGCGAGCTGCGGCCATCCTGGTCGAAATAGTCGGTCGTGCCGTCTTCCATGCGGAAGCGGTAGAAGTTGCGCGTGTTGCCGCCGAAGGTCGCCGAGACATAGAGGAGTTCGGAATCCTCCGACATCTGGTCCTCGCCGTTGGGCTGCGAGAAGAACACCTCGATGCGGTCCGACGGATTGAGCCGCGACTGGAAATCGACGTCGGAGGCGAGCAGCCGCACCAGCTGCTTGGTCATGTCCTCCGACATGCCGTAGGAATAGGCGGCCCGGTAGATGCCGTCATAGATGCTGGGCAGCGCGCCGCGCGAGGTGGTCACGGTCGGCGTGCTCTCGAAGGCCGTCGCCAGCTCGGGATTGGGTTCGGGCTCGTTGCCGGGCACGAACTGGCCGCGGTCGTCGAGCGCGATGGTCAGCACATGCTGGGTGCGGTCGTAGACGCTGGTGCGCACGATCTTGCCGGCGTCGCCGCGCACCTCCAGCCCGACGCGCAGCACGGTGCCGGCCTTGAGCGCGGTCGCATTGAGCAGCCGCGAGACCGCATTGGCCATGCCCTTGGCGTCGTCGCCCTCGTAGCCGGCGGCCGCGAGCGCGTCGACGATCTTGCGGTCGCTCTCGAAGGGGATGATGTCCTCGGCATAGGACAGCGTATTGGGGTCGATCTCCTCGCGCACCGAGACCGACAAGTTCTCGGGCACGATCCTGATGCCGTAGGAGCCGGCCAGCGTCTGGTCGGCGAAGGCGTCGCCGAAGCGCTGCGGATCGACGTAGTGCAGGGCGGCGACCTGGATGTCGCCCTCGGTCAGGCTGCCGCCGGTATCGCGCACCACCTTCTCGACCTCGGCGGCCGACATGGCGCTGGTCTCGTCGAAGGCGGCCGTCTCGATCGGGAAGTCGACCGTCTTCAGGCTCATCTCGCTCTCGACCTTGACGCCGTAGATCTGTCCGGTCGGGGCGGAGGAAGCCGGCTGGGCGCTGCCCTCTTCGGCAAACACGCTCAAGGGGTCGAAGGGCGGATAGTTGCGCGTCGAGGGACGGTTGGCGGCGAGCGCCATCTTGATCTGGACGAAGGGCATGGTGCGGACGACGTCGCGGTCGCCGACCTTGGTCATCATCGACACTTCCATACGACGGCGGTCCTTCGCCTTGGCGATCTGGCGCAGCGGCGCCACCCGGGCGGTCTTGGCGCGCTCGCCGGAATCGTTGCCGGCGGCCGTGCTGGCGAGTTCGGCGATCTCGGGCGGGGTGGCCAGCTTCTCGCGGCCGTCGAGGGCGGCAAACAGGGCGACGCCCATCAGCACGCTCGAGGTCACGCCGGTCAGGAAGGTGCCCGACAGCCAGCGGGCCGACACCTCGCGCCGGTCCGGCGGGCCGGCGCGACCGTCCGCGATCAGCGGCGGCTCATTGCCGAGCTCGGCTATGGTCTGGTCCGTATCCTGCATCCAGTACGGCTAAAGTCCCCGGCGCTTGGCGCCCATCTGCTTTTGAATGCCAAGACATTTGCCTGTCATGGCGGCCCAAGTCAACGAAGCGGCGGATACCGCGCCGGAGCCGCAATCGCTCTCCTATATATAGAGAGGGCATTCGACCGCCGGCCCGGCCGCGCTTCGCGCCCTGGGACGCAACGAGACTTTCGCCCGCATTGGGGCGGGATTGAGGCTGGCCGGCCGCGGCCGGCGTTGTCCACTGCTCCGGAGCCGGCTTTGCAGCATTTGACGCATGGGGAGCTGGAAGCTTTGCCCGATCGAGTGCTTCGCGCCGGCCGAACGAGGCTGATTTCGTCCGAATTGCTGTGACCTTATGGGCAGCTTCCCGCCCAGATTGAGGCCCGTGTGGTGGATGATTTGAGCCGTCTGAAGTTTTTTCGCGGCCCTTACGCAGGGTTTTGAAGGGGTCTGTGTTTTTGTCGCAAAAAATTCGCAAAAGTCGGAAAAAGGTCGTTG
>NZ_JARDJI010000046.1:0-3645 GCF_039907765.1 Mesorhizobium sp. CC13
GTGAGTGCTGAAGCGTGGTAACTCCAGTCTCCTCGGTCCGGTCCGAATGGACAACCTCCCGAAAGCTCACAGCTAGCTCAGTTCGTCGACGGAGCGCAGTAACAGGCGCACGAGGCCGCTTTGCCGTGTCACACCCGTCTTGGAGAACACCATGCGCAGATGCGCCTTGGCCGTGTTCTTGGTGATGCCGAGCGTCACGCTGGCGTCGTCGAGGTCGAGCCCCTGCCCCATCAGTGCGGCAAGCTCGGCCTCAGCCGGCGTGAGCCCGAACAGGCGGACCAGCACTGAAGGCTGAGGCGCCACGGTGCTGCCGGCGTCGGCGATGATCACCAGCGCCGCCCCGCGCAACGGTGCATGCAGCTTGGAGGATTGCGGCGCCGGCCGTACCACCAGGCCGAGCGCCTCGCCGCTCGAGCGGTGGATCGAAAAGGCCCTGGAGCCGGCAGCGGTCGCGTCGTTCGCTTCGGCAATCTCGGCGACTGCGGCCGTGAACTCGCCGGCAGGTCCCGCCTCGTCCAGCAGGCGCAGCCTTCCGCGGTCGTTCTTCAACACGTCCCTTTCCGCTAGGATCGCCTCGGCCTGCGGCGTCGCCTGCAGGATGCGGCAATCGCGGTCGACTATGATGGCGCCCACCGCGAGCCGCCCCAGCGCCCCGGCAAACAGCTCGCGCTCGGCCTCGAGCCCGTTGAGCCTCAGGAACAGGCTCATCGCTTGCTTAAGGTGCGGCAGGAGCCCTCGCAACGCGTCACGTTCGATCGAACCGAAATTGTCCCGCCCGAGCACCCGGGTCGCCCGCATCCGCACCCTGGCACCCGATGCCTCCACTATGTCGGCGCCTAGTACGTGCATCCAGCCGGAGCCGGCCATGAAGCCCTTCATGAAATCCGATCGTGCGATGACGTCTTCGCCGACATGCTCGGCGAGCGTGGTGACCTTGCCCGGCGGCAGGTCGATGAACGGGTCCTCGGCGTAGAGCACGCTGTAGCGGGCGATCCGCTCTTCCGGCGCCGCCCCTGAATAGATGGCGCCCGGCCTGTCGCGGCGCTGGCGTTCGATGATGAGTGTACTGCTCTCGGCGTCAACCGCCAGGCGCAGAGCCTTGAGAAAGCTGTCGAACGGCTTGGTCTCGCCTATCCCGGCATAGAGCAGTTCGACCAGCCGGTCATGGCCGGGGCCGCCTGGAGGATCACCCGCTTCATTTCGCATAGGGGACCGTAAGACTATGCCAAGGCCGCAATCTCGCGGCTACCTGGCCTCGGCGCCGCAAACCACTGCCTCATGCGCGTAGGAATTGTTGCGGGACGCCACTCATGTCGCAGCTCCAAGGCTAGTCGGCCAATTTCTTGCGAAGGAACGCATGCTGTCGGATCTTCTAGGCTATCCGACCGCGGCTTCATTCGTCCTTTCGGACGATGGCGGCTTTCCTGAAAATGTCGGTTTGAACTGTTGTCCGACGAGGGCGTGCTCGGGATGGTCTGCACACTCTTTTACGCGACTGAGCCGGAACCTGTTGATCGGTTCACGCGAGAACAGTATCCATTTTGTCGACAAGGAGAAGAACATGACCAAGAAAGAAGCGGCTGGTGTGCCCGAACGCAAGCGCGGCTCGGGCGTGAAGGTTGTCTATGACCTTTTGCGCGACGAGATTCTCGACCTGGTCCTGCCGCCGGGCAGCCCGATCGACGAGGTGCAGCTGGCCGAGCGTTTCAAGATGTCGCGCACGCCCATCCGCGAGGCGCTGGTGCGGCTTGCCGGCGAAGGTTTGATCGACACGCTGCCCAACCGCTCGACCATGGTGTCGAACATCGACTTCCTCAACATGCACACCTACTTCGAGGCGCTGGTGCTGATGTACCGCGTGACGACGCGTCTGGCCGCACAGCACCACCGCGCCGAGGACCTCAAGATCATCCGCGCCCACCAGGCCGAATTTGCCGCCGCCGTGCAGGCACAGGACGCGCTGGCGATGATCGCCACCAACGCGGCGCTGCACCAGTCGATCTCGGAAGCCGGGCGCAATCCCTATTTCACCAGCCTGTTCAACCGGCTGCTCGACGAGGGGCGGCGCATCCTCAGGCTCTATTACCAGTCATACGACGACCGGCTGCCGCAGCGTTTCGTCGACGAGCACGAGGACATGATCGCCGTCATCGCCGCCCGCGACGTCGATGCCGCCGACCGGCTGGCCAAGGCGCATGCCGAGCAGATCGTGCACCAGATCCAGAAGCTTTTCACCCGCGACCAGAGGCTTGAAGTGGCATTGTGAGGTCGTTGTCGATTTCTTGTCGACAAATAAAATGCAAAGCGTATAATCAGTGGCGAGGGCACTGATACGGCGCCGTTTGGCGTGGCGATCGTGCCGATGACAGGCCCCAAGAGGAGTTTGAGATGAAGGCCAAGATTTTCTCCGGCGTAATCCCCGCACTGATGACCCCCTGCAAGGTGGATCGCACCCCCGACTTCGACGCGCTCGTCTGCAAGGGCAAGGAACTGATCGCGCAGGGCATGTCGGCCGTCGTCTATTGCGGCTCGATGGGCGACTGGCCGCTGCTCACCGACGAGCAGCGCATGGACGGCGTCGAGCGCCTGGTGAAGGCCGGCGTGCCGGTCATCGTCGGCACCGGCGGCATCAACAGCGCCTCGGCCGTGGCCCACGCCGCCCACGCCCAGAAGGTCGGCGCACAGGGCCTGATGGTGATCCCGCGCGTGCTGTCGCGTGGTTCTTCGATCACCGCCCAGAAGGCGCATTTCAAGGCGATACTGTCGGCGGCCCCGGATCTGCCGGCCGTCATCTACAACAGCCCGTACTACGGCTTCGCCACCCGCGCCGACCTGTTCTTCGCGCTGCGCGCCGAACACAAGAACCTCGTCGGCTTCAAGGAGTTCGGCGGCGCCGCCGACATGCGCTATGCGGCCGAGAACATCACCAGCAGGGATGACGGCGTCTCGCTGATGATCGGCGTCGACACCGCCGTCTTCCACGGCTTCGTCAACTGCGGCGCGACCGGTGCCATCACGGGAATCGGCAACGTGCTGCCGAAGGAAGTGATCCACCTCTGCAACCTGTCGCAGGCGGCTGCCGCCGGCGACGTCGATGCCCGCCAGCGCGCGCTGGAACTGGAGCAGGCGCTGGCCGTGCTGTCGTCCTTCGACGAAGGCCCGGACCTGGTCCTCTACTTCAAGCACATGATGGTGCTGAAGGGCGACAAGGAATATACGCTCCACTTCAACGAGACCGATGCCCTGACCGAGAGCCAGCGCGGCTACTGCGAGGCGCAGTTCAAGCTGTTCAACAGCTGGTACAGTGATTGGAGCAAGCTCCCCGGCGCGGTCGAGAAGTACAAGGACTGATCCAGTCCTGACCTGAATGCAGAAAGGCCCTCCCGAGCGATCGGGAGGGCCTTTTTCGTTTGGGCTGAGGGGTGACGTTGCTTGAGGGCCGAGGTGCGGGCGTCGACCCCCACTCCGCCTCGCTTCGCGAGGCACCTCTCCCCCGATCGACGGGGGAGAGGAAGGGCGTCGAGCCTGTGGCGGCTATGGAAATGCACACAGGAGTACCCCAATCCTTAGCTAGCTGTGGAGCCTCAACAGGTTGTCCTCGGTCAAAGCGAGGCGACTGATAGGTGTTTTGGACTTTAGGCTGCC
>NZ_JARDJI010000047.1:0-3632 GCF_039907765.1 Mesorhizobium sp. CC13
TACTGCCCTATTCCCTCAGTCCCCATACGGCACCCAGACGTTCTTGACCTCGGTTGCGCGGCGGAGGAAGGCGTCGCCTTGGGCGGTTTGCCAGTCGAGGCTGCGGCCGTGGCCGGTCCAGACGCGCTTGAGGTTGCCGATGGATTCGGCCTCGGCTTGCGCGCAGATGTCGGCCTCGGCGACGACCCACAGGCCGTCGACGTCGTCGTGCCTGGCGAGCACAGCCGCGAGTTCGCCCGTGTGCCCGGTGACGATGTTGATCGCGCCGGCCGGAACGTCGGAATATTCGATCACCTGGTAGAGATCGGTGGCGACGAGCGGGGCGGTGGCCGAGGGCACCAGCACCACGGTGTTGCCCATGGCGAGCGCGGGGGCGACCAGCGAGACCAGCCCGAGCAGCGGTGCCTCGTCGGGGGCGACGATGCCGATGACGCCGACCGGTTCGTTGAGCGCCAAGGTCACCGCGCGCGCCGGCGGCTGGTGCACCCGGCCCTCGAACTTGTCGGCCATGCCGGCGTACCAGAACAGCCGCTCGATCGAGGCCTCGACCTCGGCCTTGGCGGCCTTGTGGGCGGCCCCCGTCAGTTCCGAGATGCGGGCGGCGAACTCTTCCGTGCGGCCGGAGAGGTTTTCGGCAAGGTAGTAAAGAACCTGGGCGCGGTTGTAGGCGGTGGCCTCCGGCCAGGCCTTGCAGGCGCGGGCGGCCGAGACCGCGTCGCGGATGTCCTTGCGGCTGCCGAGGCCGACCTCGCCGGCGAGCTTGCCCTTCGGGGTGAACACCGGCAGCGAATAATTGCCGTCGGGGCGCACCTGCTTGCCGCCGATGAACAGCTTTGCGGTGCGGTCGATGCCGTGGGCCTCGCCATTGTCGCGGGCGGCAGCCCTGGGGGCCGCCGGCTTGATGACGGGGCCATGCGGTTCGGAGGGCGCCAGATATTCCTCCAGCCCCTCGCGCCCGCCCTCGCGGCCGAAGCCTGACTCGCGATAGCCGCCGAAGCCGCAAGCTGCGTCGAACATGTTGGTGCCGTTGACCCAGACCACGCCGGCCTCGAGCTGCGGGGCGACATGCAGCGCCAGGTTGATGGTCTCGCTCCACACCGAGGCGGCAAGGCCGTAGCGGGTGTTGTTGGCGAGTTCGACCGCCTCCTCGGTGGTGCGGAAGCTCATGGTGGCGAGCACCGGGCCGAACACCTCCTCCTGGGCGAGGATGTTGGCGGGCGCCACGCCCGTCGCCAGTGTCGGCAGATGGTAGTAGCCGGTCTGCGGCACCTCGTGGTCGGGCTGCCAGCAGACTGCACCCTGCCTGGCCCCTTCCTCGACAAGGCGCCTGACGCGGTCGAGCTGGGTCCTGTCGACCAGCGGGCCGATGTCGGTGTTCTTGTCCAGGGGAGAACCGACCCGCAGGCGGCTCATGCGTGTCTTGACCTTGGCGATGAAGGCCTCGGCCACGCTTTCCTGCACCAAAAGCCGCGAGCCGGCGCAGCAGACCTGGCCCTGGTTGAACCAGATGCCGTCGACCAGCCCCTCGACGGCGCTGTCGAGATCGGCGTCCTCGAAGACGATGAAGGCCGACTTGCCGCCGAGCTCCAGCGACAGCTTCTTGCCCGAGCCCGCCGTCGCCTTGCGGATGATCTTGCCGACCTCGGACGAGCCGGTGAAGGCGATCTTGTCGATGCCGGGATGGTTGACGATCGCCGCCCCCGCCTCGGGGCCGCCCTGGACGATGTTGACCACGCCCCTCGGCACCCCGGCACGCTCGCAGATCTCGGCGAACAGTATCGCCGTCAGCGGCGTGAACTCGGCCGGCTTCAGCACCACCGTGCAGCCGGTGGCGAGCGCGGGCGCGATCTTCCAGGCGAGCATCAGAAGCGGAAAGTTCCACGGGATGATCTGGCCGACGACGCCGGCCGCCCTGCGGCCGGGGAATTCGCTCGCGAGCGACTGGGCCCAGCCGGCATGGTGGATGAAGTGGCGGATCGCCAAGGGCACGTCGATGTCGCGGCTCTCGCGGATCGGCTTGCCGTTGTCGAGGGATTCCAGCACCGCAAACAGGCGCTGGTGGCGCTGCATGGCGCGGCCGATGGCGTAAAGCACCCTGGCGCGCTCGTAGCCCGACAAGGCGCTCCACTTGGGCAGCGCCTTGCGCGCTGCGGCGACCGCCGCCTCGATGTCGGCGGCACCCGCCTCGGAGACTTTCGCCAGAACCTTGCCGGTCGAGGGATCGGCGGTGTCGAAGCTCCTGCCGTCGAAACCGGCGCGCCAGTCGCCGGCGATGAACAGCGCCTTCGCGAAATCGCGGCCCGCCAGCCAGGCATCGGCTTCCGTGCGGGCCTCGGGGGCGGGGGCATAGTCCATGGCGTGGTATCGTTCGAGGATGTTCATCGGACTGTTCCCAGCAATTCGTTGCGAGGTCGGCGATCCTTCGCACCCCCCTCTGGCCTGCCGGCCATCTCCCCCACAAGGGGGGAGATCAGCCCGCGCTGACGTCGCCGCCAATCGCCGAGGTTGGAGGAAAGGCGTGGGGGACGAAGCTGCCGATCTCCCCCTTTGTGGGGGAGATGGCCGGCAGGCCAGAGGGGGGTGCGAAGAAGCTCCACGGCTATTGCTTTCGCGCCCATCGCCTCACGCCATGGCGTGGCGGTGGTTGGCCGAGTAGCGGCCGCTGACATGGTGCTCGAGCTGGCGCTCGATGTCGGTGAGCAGGCTCGACGCGCCGAAGCGGAACAGCTCGGGTTCGAGCCAGGGCCGGCCGAGCTCCTCCTTCATCAGGATAAGCCAGTCGAGCGAGACTTTCGCCGTCGAGATGCCGCCGGCCGGCTTGAAGCCGATGAGGTAGCCCGTCTGCTCGTGATAGGCGCGGATGGCGCGCACCATGGCCAAACCGACCGGCAGCGTGGCATTGACGCTTTCCTTGCCGGTCGAGGTCTTGATGAAGTCCGCGCCCGCCATCATCGCCACCATCGAAGCGAGCGTGACATTGCGCAAGGTCGCGAGGTCGCCCGTACCCAGAATGACCTTCAGATGCGCCTCGCCGCAGGCAGCCCGCATCGCCTTGATCTCGTCATGGAGCTCCTGCCACCTGGCCCCGAACACAAGGCCGCGCGGGATGACGACGTCGATCTCGTCGGCGCCGTCGGCGACCGACGCCTCGATCTCGGCCAGCCGCGTCGACAAGGGCGCAAGCCCGTGCGGGAAAGCCGTCGACACCGCCGCGACATGGATGCCTGTGCCCCTGACCGCCTCGACGGCGGTCGCCACGAACGGATGATAGACGCAGACCGCCGCCGGGCGGATCACGGTGTCGCCCAACCCCAGCGCCGCGGCCAGATCGGCGCGCAGCGGGTTCAGCGCCTTGGCGCAGAGCCGGCGCACGCGCTCGTCGGTGTCGTTGGAGTTGAGCGTCGTCAGGTCCATCAAGGAGATGGCCCTGAGCAGCCACGCCGCCTGGTTGTCGGCCTTGATCGAGCGCCGCTTGGTCAGCGTCGCCACCCGCCGCTCCAGCGCCGAGCGGTTGACGCTGCGCATCGATTCCAGGAACCCAACGTCCAGCGCCATCCCCGGATTGCGCACCACACCATGGCCCTCCGAGACATTCGCAGCCTGCCGCGACGCCAGCGGCGTCACGATGGCTG
>NZ_JARDJI010000048.1:0-3137 GCF_039907765.1 Mesorhizobium sp. CC13
GTGGCGTTGGCCGAGCGCTTGGCTCAGTGGTCCATGGCCTTGACGATTTCCTCGGTCATCTTCTTGGCGTCGCCGAGCAGCATCATGGTGCCGTCCTTGTAGAACAGCGTGTTGTCGATGCCGGCATAGCCGGAGCCTAGGCTGCGCTTGACGAACAGGCAGGTGCGGGCCTTGTCGACGTCGAGGATCGGCATGCCGTAGATCGGCGAGTTCTTGTCGTCGCGCGCCGACGGGTTGGTGACGTCGTTGGCGCCGATGACGTAGGCGACGTCGGCCTGGGCGAACTCCGAGTTGATGTCTTCGAGCTCGAACACCTCGTCATAGGGCACGTTGGCCTCGGCGAGCAGCACGTTCATGTGGCCGGGCATGCGGCCGGCGACCGGGTGGATGGCGTATTTGACCTCGACGCCGTTGGCCTTGAGCTTGTCGGCCATCTCGCGCAGCGCATGCTGGGCCTGGGCCACCGCCATGCCGTAGCCCGGCACGATGATGACCTTCTGGGCGTTCATCATCAGGTAGGCCGCATCGTCTGCGGCACCGGTCTTGACCGTGCGCTGGATGCCGTCGTCGACGGCAGCAGTGGTCTCGCCGCCGAAGCCGCCGAGGATGACCGAGATGAACGAGCGGTTCATGCCCTTGCACATGATGTAGCTGAGGATCGCGCCCGACGAGCCGACCAGCGCCCCGGTGATGATCAGCGCCAGGTTGCCGAGCGTGAAGCCGAGCGCGGCTGCCGCCCAGCCCGAATAGGAGTTGAGCATGGAGACGACCACCGGCATGTCGGCGCCGCCGATCGGGATGATCAAGAGCACGCCGAGCACCAGGGAAAGTGCCACGATCAGCCAGAAGATGGTGGTCGACTGGGTGGTGACCAAGAGCACGATCAAGACGACCAGGCCGATGCCGAGGGCGGCGTTGATGGCGTGACGGCCCGGCAGCATGATCGGCTTGCCCGACATGCGGCCGTCGAGCTTGAGGAAGGCGATGACCGAGCCGGTGAAGGTGATGGCGCCGATGGCGACGCCGAGGCTCATCTCGACCAGGGCCTGGCCGTGGATGGCGCCGACCGCACCGATGCCGAAGCTTTCGGGCGCATAGATGGCGGCCGCCGCCACCATCACGGCGGCCATGCCGACGAGGCTGTGGAACGCCGCCACCAGCTGCGGCATCGAGGTCATGGCGATGCGCCGCGCGGTGACCGCGCCGACGCCGCCGCCGATGGCCAGCCCGAGCACGATCAGGCCGAGGCCGCCCAGCGAGGGCTTGGCCAGCGCCAGCGTGGTGACGATGGCGATGCCCATGCCGATCATGCCGTAGGTGTTGCCCTTGCGGCTGGTGGTCGGGTGCGACAGGCCGCGCAGCGCCAGGATGAACAGGATGCCCGAGACCAGGTAGAGGAAGGAGGCGAGGTTCACGTTCACGTCACTTGTCCTTCTTCTTGTACATGGCCAGCATGCGCTGGGTGACCAGGAAGCCGCCGAAGATGTTGACGGCGGCGAGCACCATGGCGACGAAGCCGAAGCCGGTGGCAAGCCCGGACGCGGCGATGCCGACGGCAAGCAGCGCGCCCACCACGATCACCGAGGAGATGGCGTTGGTCACCGCCATCAGCGGCGTGTGCAGCGCCGGCGTCACCGACCAGACCACGTAGTAGCCGACGAAGATCGCGAGCACGAAGATGGCGAAGCGGAACACGAACGGGTCGATCACCCCGCCGGAGACGGCATGCGCCACCCCGCCGGCGGCGTCCGCCGCCCCTTGCGCGTTGGCCAGTTCCTGCACGCCGAGCCGGACCGCGGCCACCGCCTGGTCGAGCTGGTCGAGCGCTTTTTCGAGAGCCGTCTGTTCCATCACGCGTCTCCCCCGGAGATCGACTTGGCTGATTTCCTGGCAGCGGCCGGTTTCCTGGCGGCGGCCGGCTTGTCGGACTTGGCGGCGGCCTTCTTCGCCGCGGGCTTCGCAGCGGAACCGTCGGTCGCCGGATCGTCGCCGCGGTTCTGGCCAGGCACCACCGGCTTGGGCTTGTCCACGGCTGTGGCAGCCGCCGCATTGGCGAAGTTCGGATGCACCACCTTGCCGGCGTCGGTCAGCATCGTCGCCTTGACCAGCTCGTCGTCGCGGTTGATGGCGAGCTTCTTGGCGCCCTTGTCGATCATCGTCTCGAGGAAGGCGAACAGGTTCTTGGCATAGAGCAGCGAGGCCGACGCCGCGACGCGGCCCGGCACGTTGAGGTGGCCGACGATCTTGACGCCGTTGCCGGTGGTGACGACCTTGCCGGGGACCGCGCCCTCGACATTGCCGCCGCGCTCGACCGCGAGGTCGACCAGCACCGAACCCGGCTTCATCGCCGCGACCATCTGGGCCGACACCAGCTTCGGCGCCGGACGGCCCGGGATCAGGGCCGTGGTGATGACGATGTCCTGCTTGGCGATGTGCTCGGCGGTCAAGGCCGCCTGCTTGGCCTGGTACTCCTTCGACATCTCCTTGGCGTAGCCGCCGGCGGTCTCGGCCTGCTTGAACTCGTCGTCCTCGACGGCGATGAACTTGGCGCCGAGCGAGGCGACCTGCTCCTTCACCGCCGGACGCACGTCGGTGGCGGTCACGATCGCGCCCATGCGGCGGGCGGTGGCGATCGCCTGCAGGCCGGCGACGCCGACGCCCATGATGAACACCTTGGCAGCCGGCACCGTGCCCGCCGCCGTCATCATCATCGGCAGCGCCCGGTCATATTCGGCAGCCCCGTCGACCACCGCCTGGTAGCCGGCGAGGTTGGCCTGCGAGGAAAGCACGTCCATCACCTGGGCGCGCGTGATGCGCGGCATGAACTCCATGGCAAACGCCGTGACGCCGGCCCTGGCCATCGCCGCCACGCCGGCCTCGTTGCCGTAGGGATCCATGGTGGCGAGCACCGCGGCCCCCGCCTTGTAGCCCTTGAGCTCGGCCTCGCTCGGCCGCCTGACCTTGAGCACGACGTCGGCCTTCGCGGCATCCGCCGCCGTGCCGATCCTCGCCCCCGCCGCCGCATAATCGGCGTCGGTGATGCGCGACAGCGTGCCGGCGCCCGCCTCGACGATCACCTCGAAACCAAAGCCGACAAGGCGTTTCACCGTCTCCGGCGAACCACCAACGCGGCTCTC
>NZ_JARDJI010000049.1:0-2151 GCF_039907765.1 Mesorhizobium sp. CC13
GATCTCCCTGGTCTGTCCGTCGGCCTCGCGGATGGTCGAGACGATGGCGTCGGGGATGGCGACCAGCGCATTGGCGGCGCTGTATTGCCAGCGGTTGGTGGAGCTGCCGATGTCGAGCGGGCCGGGCAGATATTGCGTCCACACCGTCTGGCCCGAGGCATCGCGGCCGGTAAGCGTGGTGCTGGTCAGGCGATCGATGCTGGTTGCCTGGCTCGCCACCTTGCCGAAGCCGTCATAAGAGAAGACGTGGACGGCATTGGCATTCTCCGACCGCGTCAGCCGGCCGATGTTGTAGAAGCCGACCGCCGCCTCGTCGTAGCCGTTCTGGGCGAGCGTGACGGGCGTCCCGCCCGGTGCCGTCGCCTGCTTGAGCAGCAGCCGGCCGAGCTGGTCGTAGCCCATGGTGGTGACGACCCCGCGCGCATCGGTCTGGCTCGTCAGCCGGCCCGCCCCGTCGTAACCATAGCTCCAGCTGCCGAGATCGGGATCGGTGGCGCTCAGCCGGCGCCCGAGCAGGTCGTAAGCATAGGACCAGGCCGAGCCGGAGGCATCGCTGACCCCGATCATCCGGCCGAGCCCGTCATAGCTGCGGGTCTCGCCGACGGCCTGGCCGCCGATGTCGCGCACGATCGCCACCACGTCGCCGCGCGACGAGGTCGTGGTGCTGGACCACCGGCCGAGTTCGTCGGTCAGCGTCGCCACATAGAGCCTGGGGTTGGGGCTGGCGCCGCCGTCGAGGCCGTAGACGATGCTGCGCTGGCTGGCGTCGGGATTGACCACCTTCACCGGCCGGTCGGCCCAGTCGTAGCTGGTGGCCGTCCACTGCGCCGCCTCGTTGGCAAAGCGTGGCAGGGCGAGGCGCGCGACATTGCCGCGGGTGTCATATTCGGTGTCGACGAGGCGCAGCGGCCCCGCCGCGGTCTCGCCCGGCGTCTCGGTCCGCCACACCCGGCCGAGCCCGTCATAATAGGAGCGGCTGAACTGTTCGCCCGCCCCGTTGGCCAGCGGGCTCGAGACCACCACCGCCTGGGTGAGCGGGTTGCCCTCGTTCTCGAACCGGGTCCTGGTATAGCTGCCGGTCGCGGCCACCGCCGTGTCATAGGGCCGGCAGAACGCGTCATAGGTGAAGGTCCGGACGATGCCGTTGACGTCGGTCCGGCTCGAAGGCTCGCCGCACACCGCGTCATAGGTCGCGCTGGTGACGAAGCGCGGGTCGGCCGCCTGGCCGCCCGCGGCAAAATACTTCGGCCCGCGCTCGCTCACCGGATAGAGCCTGTAGGTCGCGTCATAGTCCCATTCGGTGCGGTTGCCCGCCCCGTCGACCGCCGCAACCTTGTTGCCGAAGCTGTCATAGGAAAAGAGCTGGTTGACCGATCGCGCCGGCGTCGAGGTCAGGTCGGCGACGTCCGACTGCCAGGTCAGATTGCCCTTCGTCGGTGGCGTGGCGTTGTCGCTGTGGTTGTCGTCGTAGAAGCTGAAGCTCAAACCAATATACGGCAACGCCGGATCGAAGCCGGCCCTGACCTGCTCGGCCCGCGGCAAGGACACGATATAGGCCGATGTGTTGGGGGCGAAGAAGCGTACCGTCCAGAGCTCGTCGCCCGCCGCCCCGGGCCGGCCGTAATCCTTGAGCTGGACGATGTTGTTGTAGGCGTCGAACACCCGCTCGGTCTGCAGATTGAGCGCGCCGTTGCTCTCCGTCAGCGTCGTGTAGCTGGCGGTGTTCTGCACCCAGTAGGGCTTGGCCGCCACATTGACCTGGTAGGTCTCGGTGGTGTCGCGACGCACGGCGCCCGCGCCGTCCTTCTCGATCCGCCGCTCGACCAGCCCGTAGCTCGCCAGGTCCTGCCGGTAGGTGGTCTCGACCACCGGCCGGCCGGTCTCGCCGGCGGCCGCGGGCCTGGTCTCCACAACCGTGCGGAAGCCCAGGAACCGCCGCGCCTTGGGATCGTATTTGCCGCCCGCATAGGCATAGTCGGTCACCGCCGCCGGACCGCCCCGGCCGTCGCTCACCGTAAGCTTCGTCACCGCATGCACCAGGTTCGGCAGATAGTCGTTCGCCCACCGGCTCGACGGCGTGTATTCCGCCGCAATCACCGCGCCAGAACCCGTCGTCACACTGCGCAGAAGATTGGGGTTCCCAGGGCCGGG
>NZ_JARDJI010000005.1:0-261028 GCF_039907765.1 Mesorhizobium sp. CC13
CAGCCGGGCGGGGCGCGGACGTCGCGCCACGTTACTAGATTATCGGCAGGCTCGGCCTCGCGCCCCGCTTCCCGAACTACCTCCCGGCAACGGGAGTGTTCTTTGACAATGGCCAGGCGCGAGAGCGAGCGTGGCGCAGGTGAAGTGCGCAACGTTTCCCTCCCCCTCGAGGGGAGGGTCGATCCGCGCAGCGGATCGGGGTGGGGTCGTCCGAGGCAGCGCGACGCCCTCCTCGGGGAGGTCCCGAGCGCAAAAGCGATCGAGGACGAAGCAACTTGCGGGTCATCTCCGCTGCTGCGCCTTGCGCATACCGGCCGGTCGCGCTAGCTGACTCGACGGAACCTGCGGGGCCGCTGCCCGCAGGAATATTTTTTTGAGGTAGAAGGATATTTTCCCGTGAAAGCACGCATCAAATGGGTCGAGGACCGCACTTTCGTCGGCGAGTCCGGCACAGGCCACAAGCTCGTGCTGGGAACCTCTCATGGAGCCGAGGGCAGGACGCCCGGGCCGAGCCCGATGGAACTGGTGCTGATCGGCACCGGCGGCTGCTCAGCCTATGACGTCGTGCACATCCTCGAAAAGGGCCGCGAGGCGGTCGAGGACGTCGTGGTCGAGGTCGAGGCGGACCGTGCCGACACCGAGCCGAAAGTGTTCACGAAGATCCACATGCACTACATCGTCAAGGGCAGGGGGCTTTCGCACGACAAGGTCAAGCGCGCCATCGAGCTTTCGGTCGAGAAGTATTGCTCGGCGTCGGCGATGATGGCCAAGACGGCCACGATCACCCACGACTTCGAAGTGGTCGAGACCGCCGGCTGAGGGCGCAGCAGCCCAGGCGCGCCGCAACCGGACGCGCCGGGCGAGGCCTGCGCCTGAGCGCGGGCGGCCGCGACCAGACACCGGCAACCTCTGGCCTTGTTGGACGTTGACGACCCGGAAGGGATGAAACGAGCCAACAAGGAGACACCAGATGAGAAAGCTCATTTTGGCGCTTGGAACCCTCGCCCTGTTCGCCGGCGGCGCATTTGCAGCCACCGCCGAAGGCGTCATCAAGGAATTCAACAAGGACACGCGGGTGATCATGCTCGAGGACGGCAAGAGCTATACCGTGCCGGCCGACGTGGCACTTCCAGCCGACCTGGCTGTAGGCCAGAAGATCACCATTACCGTCAGTGACGACGACGCGACCAAGGTTGAAGCGGTGATGACGTCTGCAATGTAGGCTCGGCATCCTTTGCGACGACGGACAGAGACGAGGCCCGCCAGGACCTGGCGGGCCTCGTTGGTATGGCGAACCCGCGGCGCCGGCGAAGGCGCGTCGGGCAGGGAAGGGCCGCGCCCCTCGAGAACCAAGCGCCGCCCGACTCCGCGCTGTCGCGACCACAGGTTGCGGCCCCCGCGGTCGGCCGCGGTGCCGGCTTCGCGAGCGGCGGCTTTTTTGCGTGCCCTACGGAACTGCGCATCCCGGTGGAGAGTTGAAGGGGAAGCGTTCTCCGTCCCGCAGGATGCGCCCGGAGGCGCTTCATTTCCTTGGTCGATCAGGAGGCGAAAATGAAGCATCAAACGATCGAACAATTGCAAGCTCTCGCCGACATCCAAGCCGCGCCGACAATGACCAGAACCGAGCGGCTGGAACGCTGGGCCGAGCTGCTCGAACGCGATCCCGAGCGCAGGCTGGGAACGCTGTCGGGCACCGAATATGCGCCCAGCGGCGCGCGCCAGACCATGCGCGTCAGCGGCTCGCCGATGACGGTCGCTTTCGACGACATGACGATGCGTGCCGCGGGCCTCG
Source organism: Mesorhizobium sp. CC13 (assembly GCF_039907765.1). Lineage (NCBI taxonomy): Bacteria > Pseudomonadati > Pseudomonadota > Alphaproteobacteria > Hyphomicrobiales > Phyllobacteriaceae > Mesorhizobium > Mesorhizobium sp. CC13. The sequence goes on from NZ_JARDJI010000005.1 coordinate 1,793, forward strand.
CCGACGACAGCTATGGCGAAGCCAAACGGTTCTTCGAGCTCTCGGACAGGCAACTGCACGACATCGTCTGCAACTGCCACTTCGGCAGCGCCGTCCGGTCCGGAAATGCCGCACGCCGTGTTCGCGCAGCCATCGGCCTGTGGCCGCGCATCAAGGCGTTCTTCGCCTGAGCCGGCCGGTCGCAGCTTCAGGGAAGCGGTCGCGCTTCCCTTGCCTTCTCTGATTGCCACGACTGGGCGCAAGTTCAGCCGCGCCTTTGGGCGCGGCTTTTTCATGGTGCCGGCACAGGAGAGCCCGCTTCCTTCACACTGGAAGACCTTGCTGGGGCGTCGAGGCAACGACCGCCGACAACTGTGAACAATGCCCCACGTTGGCATGTTCACGAAATATCTGATGTCCAGAAATCAATTCCAGAACAGAAGAAACAGAATAATCAAAGGAATCGGCACGCCGATCAGCCAGAACAACAAAGCGCGTCCCATGACAGTTACTCCTCAGAAGCCAACGTCATGGCTAACGGCTGCCAGGGAAGGAAGTTCCATTTGGAACTGGCTCTTGCGATGGCGCACCCGAATGCCGCGTCTCAGCCGACAAGCCGGCGCGCCACCAACTCAGCCGGCTCGACGTTCGGCTGGGCTGGGTGGCACATACGATCGCTGTCGCGCGACTATCGTGGCGCTTGGGGCTCGAGGAGCAGGGCCTCATTGGGCAGCTTGGGCAGCGCAGACACATCGATCTGACTGCGAAGACCGGTCAGGGGATTTGTCTATACTGGTCGCATAAGATAGATTATGGAACACGCACGTTGCCGCGGCAGGTATCGGGAAGCGATACAGCGCGCAACAGCTGATCATCAATTCAGCGGCGGGTCAGACTGCTGTCAGAGGCTTCGCCAGCGGCAATCCTAAGAGGCGCAGGCTGCAGCAGCGCAAACGACGCTGACCACGAGGCTCCGTCGTAGGCTCGACGCCGATGGCCTTCTTGGCGTAGTTGCGAACCAGCTGGGCGCCGATCGTGAGACTCAAGACTTTGTGCTATGCGCCTGTGCCAAAAGCGATTTCGATCGCCATGCCGTCATAGGCCGGCTCCACGTGCGGCGGCGTCGCGGCCATCACCGCGGCGTAGTCGAGCGGCACGTGCATATGGGTCAGCACCGCTTGCGCGGGCTGTAGCCGGTCGATCCACTGCAGCGCCTCCGACAGCGACAGATGGCTGACATGCGGCTTGTGCTGGAGCGCGTCGACGACCAGCAGCTCGAGCCCGGACATCAGTGCTGCCGTGGTTTCGGGAAAGTCGCTGACATCCGAGCAATAGGCGATCGGCCCGATGCGGAAGCCGAGCGAAACGATGTCGCCGTGGATCTGCGGCAGCGGCAAAAAGGTGAGGGGACCCCCCTCTCCTTCCACGACGAACGGTCTGTCGTGGCGGATCTGGTTCGGCCGCACGATCGGCGGATAGGAGCTGCCGAGCGGCGTCTCGATGCAGTAGCCGAAGGCCTGGTTCAGGCGTTCGAGGGTGAAATCGTCGGCCCAGATGTCGATCAGGCTGCCGCGCTCGAGCACGTAGCCGCGCAAATCGTCGATGCCGTGGATGTGGTCGGCGTGCGGATGGGTGTAAACGACGCCGTCGATATGCCTGACGCCGGCGGCAAGCATCTGGCTGCGGAAATCGGGGCCGGTGTCGATGATGACACGCGTGGTGCCGGCGTCCGAGATGCGCTCGACCATGGCGGCCGCGCGGGTGCGCCGGTTCCGCGGATTGGCCGGGTCGCAGGCGCCCCAGTCGCCGGTGATGCGCGGCGTGCCCGGCGAAGAGCCGCAGCCCAGGATGGTGAGGCGCAGCACATCAGCCATGGCGTCAGGCCGGTCTCGGCATCTTGGTGAACAGGCGGAAGAAGTTGTCCGTGGTGATCGCGGCAATCTCTTCGGCGCTCACGCCTATGGTTTCGGCGAGCACGGCGGCAGTGTTGGCGACGTAAGCCGGCTCGTTGCGCTTGCCGCGGTGCGGGATCGGCGCGAGATACGGCGCATCGGTCTCGACCAGCAGCCGGTCGCGCGGCACGTCCCTTGCGATGTCGCGCAGGTCGGCCGAGTTCTTGAAGGTCAGGATGCCGGAGAACGACACATAGCCGCCCAGTGCGACGCCGGCGCGGGCCAGCCCGGCGCCGGAGGAGAAGCAGTGCAGGATGAAGGGGAAGGCGCCCTTCCCCGTCTCTTCCGTCAGAATCGCCGCCATGTCCTCGTCGGCCTGGCGCGCATGGATGACCAGCGGCAGCCCGGTTTCGCGGGCAGCCGCAATGTGCGTGCGCAGCCCCTTCGCCTGGGCATCGCGCGGCGCCTTGTCGTAGAAATAGTCGAGACCCGCCTCGCCGATCGCCACGACCTTCGGGTGCCCGGCCAGCCTGACGAGTTCGGCCGCGGTCACGTCCAGCTCTTCGCCGGCGTTGTGCGGATGGGTTCCGACCGAGCAGTAGACCTCGTCGAACTCTTCGGCGATCGCAAGGACTTGCGGGAACCGCTTCACCCGTGTCGAGATGGTGACCATGCGTTCGACGCCGGCCGCCCTGGCGCGCGCGACGACGGCCGCGCGCTCCTCGGCGAAGTCGGGAAAGTCGAGATGGCAATGACTGTCGACAAGCATTTCTCGACCGCCTCAGGCTTCCGCCGCCGGCTCGACATAGCGCGGGAACACGGGCTGCGGCGCAGGCAGCGCGGCACCCGGAACCAGTGCGTGCTTTTCGTCGACATGGGCGAAGTCGCGCTCGCTGACGTCCAGCAGGTCGAGGAGCTTGGTCGCCGAACCCGGGATGAACGGCTGGCACATGATGCCGACGCGGCGGATCACCTCGGCGGTGGTCCACAGCACCGTTTCCATGCGCGCCGGATCGGTCTTCTTCAGGGCCCAGGGCTCCTGGCCGGCGAAGTAGCGGTTGGCCTCGGCGACCACCGCGAAGATCGCGGCAAGTGCGTGGTGGATCCCCTGCTCCGCCATCGCCTTGCGTGCGGTCGCAAGCGCTGCCACCGCCTGGTCGAGGATCGCCTTGTCGGCGTCGGCGAGCGTGCCGCGCTCAGGCACCACGCCGCCGCAGTTTTTGGCGATCATCGACAGCGAACGCTGCGCCAAATTGCCGAGGTCGTTGGCGAGGTCGGCGTTGGTGCGGTTGACGATCGCCTCGTGGCTGTAGCTGCCGTCCTGGCCGAACGGCACCTCGCGCAGGAAGAAATAACGCACCTGGTCGAGGCCGTAGTGCTCGACCATGGTGAACGGGTCGATGACGTTGCCGAGCGACTTCGACATCTTCTCGCCGCGGTTGAACAGGAAGCCGTGGCCGAAGACGCGCTTCGGCAGCTCGATGCCGGCCGACATCAGGAAAGCAGGCCAGTAGACGGCGTGGAAGCGGACGATGTCCTTGCCGATGATGTGCACGTTGGCCGGCCAGAATCCCCACTTGTCGGCCCCCGTGTCGGGATAGCCGGCGGCGGTGATGTAGTTGGTCAGCGCGTCGACCCAGACGTACATGACGTGCTTCTCGTCGCCCGGCACCGGCACGCCCCAGTCGAAGGTCGTGCGCGAGATCGACAGGTCCTTGAGGCCGGAGCGGACGAAACTCATCACCTCGTTGCGGCGCTCGTTGGGGCCGATGAAGTCGGGCTGGTTCTCGTAGAGCTGAAGCAGCTTGTCCTGGTAGGCCGAGAGGCGGAAGAAGTAGCTCTCCTCCTCGACCCACTCCACCGGCGTGCCCTGCGGGCCGTAGCGGATGTTGTCGGGGCGGAGCTCGGTCTCTTCCTCGCCGTAATAGGCTTCGTCGCGCACCGAATACCAGCCGGCATAGCTGCTCTGGTAGATGTCGCCCCTGTCGGCCATCGCCTTCCAGATGGCCTGCGAGGCAGCGTAGTGGCGCTCTTCGGTGGTGCGGATGAAGTCATCGTTCGACGCATTCAGAAGCGTCGCCATCTTCTTGAATTCGCCGGAATTCCGGTCGGCAAGCTCGCGCGCGGAGATACCTTCCCGATTGGCCGTCTGGAGCATCTTGATGCCGTGCTCGTCGGTGCCGGTGAGGAAGAAGACGTCCTTGCCGTCATGGCGCTGGAAGCGTGCCAGCGCGTCGGTGGCGATCAGCTCGTAGGCGTGGCCGATGTGCGGCTTGCCGTTGGGATAGGAGATCGCGGTGGTGATGTAGAATTTTTCGCGGGACATGGGAGGCCGTCGTCAATGTCTGAATGAAACGTGTCGCGGGTCAGATAACGCATCGGGCGGCCGAATGCCACCCGGCTCGGCCGGGCGTCACATTCGCATCGCGGCATTCAGGCGGTCGATCATGGCCAGGACGTGCTGCTTCTTGTCGAGGTTGTAGGTTTCGGTCTCGGATATCGCGTTCTGCGCGTCGTGCCAAGCGTCGGACAGCGCCTTGGCGCGCGGCAGGTCGGAGTTGCGCGCAGCTTCCGAAGCCGTGTCGGCCAGCAGATCGAGCGCCCTACGGTTGAAGATGTCGAACTGGATCGAACTGTCCCGCCCCGCCACGGCGTCGGCGAGCTTGTGCGCGGCGGCGATGCCGGCGTGGCCGTTACCGACGACGCGGTCGAGCGCCTCGGCGATCTCCAGCCCGCCATACTGGGTGAGCAGGATGGCCGCCCTGACGCTGCCCCCTGCCCGCTCCACCAGTGCTGCCCGCGCCTGCGGCTCATCCGGTGCGGGCTGCCCTGCCGAATCCAGCGCCGAAAGCAGGCTTTCGTCGTCGAGCGGCGTCAGCCGGACCGTCTGGCAGCGCGAGCGGATGGTGGGCAGCAAGCTGCCGGGGGCGTGCACGATAAGGATGAACAGCGTGCGCGCCGGCGGCTCCTCGAGGTTCTTGAGCAAGGCATTGGCGGCATTGGTGTTCATGTCGTCGGCCGGGTCGACGACGACGACCCGGTAACTGCCGTCGTGCGAGGTCATCGACAGGAAGCGCGAGACCTTGCGGATCTCGTCGACGGTGACCACGGACTTGAAGCCCTTGGTCTTGTCGTTCTGCGGGCGCGTGAGATGCAACACGCCGGGGTGTGCGCCGGAGGCGACCTGGCGGAACAGGGCCGACTGTGGATTGGGGGCCGTGAACGCCTCCGGGGCCGTCCTGTGGTCCGGATTGGTCAGCAGATAGTGCGCCAGATGGAAGGCGAGCGTCGCCTTGCCGATGCCGACGGGACCGGCAAGGATCAGCGCATGCGGCAGCTTGCCGGCGCGATAGGCAGCGGCCAGCATGGAAGCCGCCTGTTCGTGGCCAAACAGATGCGGGTTTTCGGACGGCTCCGGCACCTCGTCGAGCGTGTCGTGCTGTTCGGGGGCAAGGCGTTCGAGCATCAGGCGTCCGCCCTCGCCCGGCTGCCGCTGGCGGCGTGCGCCTCAAGGGCGGCAAACACCGCTTCCGTGACCGCATTCTCGACCGTCTCCGCTGGCTGTGCCGCGTCGATCACCCGGCAGCGCTCGGGCTCGCTTGCGGCGATGGCGAGATAGGCGTCGCGGCGGCGGCGGTGGACGTCGACAGTCTCCTTCTCGAAGCGGTCGGCCACGTCCTGGCCACGCCGGGCGGTGGCGCGCCTGAGCCCCTCCTCGGGGTCGAGGTCGAGGATCAGCGTCATGTCGGGCATCATGCCGTTGATGGCGACGCGCTCGACGGTCGCCATGAAGTCGGGGTCGAGATTGCCGGTGACGCCCTGGTAGACGCGCGACGAATCGATGAAGCGGTCGCAGAGCACGATGGCGCCACGCTCCACCGCCGGGCGGATGACCTGCTCGACATGGTCGGAGCGGGCCGCAGCGAAGAGCAGCGCCTCCATCTTTGGGCCGAACGGCTCGGCAGCGCCCGACAGGAGCACGTGGCGGACGGCCTCGGCGCCGGGTGAACCGCCCGGCTCGCGCGTGACGACGATGTCGTAGCGCTTGTCGCGTAGCCTGGCGGCGAGGCGTTCGATCTGGGTCGACTTGCCCGCCCCTTCCCCGCCTTCGAATGTGATGAAGAAGCCGCGCGCCACTTCGATGCCCTTCTTGTCTGTCGCGTGCCCGCCGCGCCCCGCAACACATGCGCGAGCGCCGTACGACACATGTAGGTGCCGTTGCTCTACAGTCGAGACCGGCAAAGGTCCACCGGCCTATCGCATCCAGCCGATGGCGAGTTCCTTGACGGCATCGAGCGCGCGGCTCTGCAGCGAGCCGACGCCGACCGTCTCGGCAGCGAAAAGCGGCGTCTCCTGGCTCAGCGTGTCGCCGATCCAGACCTTGAGCGAGCCGATCGGGGTGCCCTTCTCGACCGGGGCCGACACCGGCCCGTTGTAGACGACGCGCGCGACCAGGCGCTCGCGGCTGGCGGTCGGCAGGAAGATCGTGATGGGCTTCTGCGCGACCAGCCGCACGTGCGACTTGGTGCCGCCGAACACCTGCGCGTCGCCCACGGTCTCGTCGGCGGCGAAGATCTCGGTCTTCTCGAAGGCGCGCAGGCCCCAGTCGAGCAGCTTGCGCGTCTCTTCGGAGCGCTCGCGGTCGCTGGCCATGCCGGCCATCGCCAGGAACAGGCGCCGGCCGTCGCGGTTGACGGACGCCACGATGGAGAAGCCCTCGCCCTCGGTGAAGCCGGTCGCCAGTCCGTCGGCGCCGAAATCCATGGCGACCAGCGGATTGCGGTTGCGCTGCAGGATCTTGTTCCAGGTGAAATCCGGCAGGCTGTAATAGCGATAATATTCGGGATAGGTGCGCCACAGGTGCAGCGCCAGCTGGGCGAGCTCGCGCACCGTGGTCTGCTGGCCGGGCGCCGGCAGGCCGGTGGAATTGGCGAAGGCCGACTTCTCCAGGCCGATGGCGCGTGCCCGCTCGGTCATCTGCAGGGCGAAGTTCGCCTCGGAGCCGGCCATGCCTTCGGCCAGCACGATGCAGCCGTCGTTGGCCACCTGCACGGTCACGCCCTTGATGAGGTCCTCGATGCGGATCTGCGAGCGCACGGCGGCGAACATGGTCGTCGCCCGCGAGGCCGCTCCGCCGGTGCGCCAGGCGTTCTCGCTGACGGCGAAGGTGTCGTCGAGCTTGTAGCGGCCGTTCTTCAGCGCGTCGAACACCACCTCCATCGTCATGATCTTGGCGAGCGAGGCCGGCGTGAACAGCTTGTCGGGTTCCTTGGAGAACAGCACGGTGCCGGTCTCGGCATCGATCATGTAGGCCTGCGTGGCCTTGGTCTCGAACATTTGCGCATGCGCCTGGCCGACCAGGACGAGCATTGCGAGCAAGCCGGCCAACAGGACACCGGTCGCGGATTTTCTGGAAGTCATTGGAGATTCTGCCCCGTTCGGCCTCGTATTCCGGTCGAGCGAATTGAGACTAACAGGCTTCGACCGCGCCCCGCAACCGTGACCGGGCAGATAGCCACAGGCTGCATGGCCGGAAAGGACCGGTCAGTCGTGGACCGCGAATGCGTCGGGCGCACCATGCGACCATGCCGCCTTCAGCATCGCGTCGAGGGAGTTGCGGCCGTCGGAATAGAGTTCGACCGAATACCAGGTCTTGCCGTCCATTTCGGTCTGCTCGATCGCCGTGCGGCCGAAGGCGGCAAGCTCGTCGGCGATGCGCCGCGCCACCTTGTCGCTGTCGAAGGTGCCGGCCGCGACATAGGCCTCGAATTTCGGCTCGGCGGCGCGCGGACCCGGGTTGAGCCGCTTCCACGAATTGACGATGTCGTCCGAGGACATCGCCTGCCCTTGCAGCGCATCGAAGGCCCGGGAGGCGCCGGCGACGCGTTCGCTGGCATAGGACAGCGTGTTGATGGCCATGCGGGTCATGCCGTCGGGCCGCTCCGGCGCGATCGGGCCGAAGTCCGGCAGCACGACGTCGACATAGCCATCATCCTGGGTGGCATAGCCGTCCTGGGCCGCCATCGCGGGCTGCTGCTCGAACTGGGCCGCCTGGGCGGCGAGCGTGTTGACCGGCACGTTTGCCTGGATCACCGGGACCGGCGCGCTTTCGGCCATCGCGGCCGGGAACGCGGCGCCGACGCCGACGCTCGGGGTCGGGCCGTTCATCGCCACCATGACGCCGGTGGGCAGGCCGTCGTTGGTCGGGTCGCCCATGCCGGGGCCCGGCCTGTAGGAGGCGAGCAGGTACTGGTCGTCCTGGCCGTCGAGCGGTGCGCGGCCGACATATTCGACCTGGACGTTGGCGGTTCCGCTGCGGGCATAGCCGAGCATTTCGGCCGCGCGCTTGGACAGGTCGATGACGCGCCCGTCGGAATAGGGACCGCGGTCGTTGACGCGCACGATCACCGAATTGCCGTTGGCCGTGTTGGTGACCCGGGCGTAGCTCGGCAGCGGCATGGTCGGATGGGCCGCCGTGAGATTGGTCATGTCGTAGACTTCGCCATTGGCGGTCAGGCGGCCGTGGAAGGCGTCGCCGTACCAGGAGGCGGGGCCGACCGCGACATAGGCGGGGTCTTCCTTGGGATAATACCACTTGCCCCGCACCTTGTAGGGGCTGCCGAGCTGGTCGCGGCCACCGCCGCGCGGCAGGCCGGAGAGTTTGGTGGTGACGCGCGGGCTCGCCTTCACGCCATATTCGGATTCGGCGAAGTATTCCTTCGAGCGCTTCTTGGAGGCAACGAAGCTCGGGGCAGCGCAGCCGGCGACGAAGGCCGCGGTGGCGGCGAGTGCGACGAACCTGGCCGTGCGGCCGAGCCTCTTGCGCGCGGTATGCTGCATCGCCCCAGATGTCCCCTGCACTTCTACTCGTCCGCCGGCCGTCGAATCAGACCGTCACGGCGCTCTACACATTGAAAAACAGTTGCCGCGCACGACCCCTGAACCTTGTGCGCAGGAAATGCTTGCCAGCGTATTAATCGAGTGTGGTTCGATCCGGGCGCAATTGTGGCGCGAATGTGGCTTGCATGCCCCGCCCCGTGGTCGGGTACGGTTCGGCCGCTGCATCGGCCGGATGGGACGCGCAAGCGGCCTCGCGCTCGGCTGCGACGGCAACGCCGCTGCCCGGTGCGGCCGAAGCGAAACCCGAGCCGAACAAGTTGACGCGGCGAACCCGCGGGCGCTACAAGCGCGCCACGAAGGCCTTGAGCGGTCGCAGCGTTCGTCGCTCGCAACCTGCAGTCAAAGCCCTGGAAGAGTGGCCGAGCGGTTTAAGGCACCGGTCTTGAAAACCGGCGTGGGCGCGAGTTCACCGTGGGTTCGAATCCCACCTCTTCCGCCAGTCGTGCTGGGGCGTTGCCCGCCAGCCGGCAAATCAGCCAATCTCGCAACGACCACCGGCGACCGCCGGTTCGGAACCAATCCGCCGGAACCATGTTGAACTGATGGACCCATCAACAGGATTGGGAGGTTCAAGTGGATCGACGATTATTCCTGATGGGAGTGCTCGGTCTGGCCGGAGCCGCCGCCGCAACCAGCATGGTGCGGCCGGCCTACGCGATGCCGGGCATCCCGGGAGCCCGTCGCGGCATTCTGGACGAACTCGAAGCCCCTGACGCCGAAGTCATCGACGACGAAGATTGGGCCGACATCGAGCCTGTGCGCCACCGCGGACGGCGGCGGCGTCGGCGGCGCCGGCGTCGTGCCTGGCGGCGGCTCTGCCGGCGCTACTGGCGCTACGGCAGGCGCGTCCGGCGCTGCTACAGGCGGCGGGTGTGGGTCTGGTATTGGGTATGGTGGTAGTGCCGCATAAGGTCCGGCCGGTGCGGGCCGCTTCCTGACGGCATTGCGACCATTGAACGGCGGGACGCCGCCACGGCCAGCATCAGCTTCGCCGGGGCGGCCTCCGCCCCGTATGCGCGAGACGGCCGGCAACGGTTCCCCTGCTCCGTCGCGCCCGCCACGAAAAAAGACCCGCGCTGAAAAGGGACAGCGCGGGCAAAACCCGATCATGGAAAAATGCACCCGCAAGTAGAGCCCTGCCCTATGCCGGCTTGGCATATTGCTCGGCGCTCATGACCTCGATGCAGACGAAGCGCTCTTTACCCTCCACCCAGGCGTCGTGACCGGGCGGGATCGTGTAGGACGTTCCCGGCTCGAAGGTCTTCTGGGTTCCGTCGTTCAATCTGACGGTCAGGGTTCCGGATACGACGTAGCCGACATGCGACAGCTGGCAGCTGTCGGTCTTGGCGACCGGCTTGATGCACTCGGACCATCTCCATCCCGGCTCGAAATTGAGCCGCCCGAGCGTGAAGCCGGGGAGCCGCACCACTTCGACGCGGGTCTTGTCGGGCGCCCGGACCTCGTCCGGGGCGTTGTGGGACTTGGATTCGAATTTCGTGACGTTCACTCCACCATCGGCCATGGCAACCTCCCATATGCGATGCGGAGCCTGACGCTGGCACGCCTGATTGATATTAGCAATTGCTTCAATAGATGGATGGGGGAAGTCCCCGAACAGCCACGGTTGCGGCCGGATCGTTTCCTCCGAGATGGCCCACCATTTGATCTAGCGCAAAGAGCCCGCCGCCGCGGCTGGCTATGTTCACCCTCGTCGGGGCAATCACCCTCTGTTTTGCCCCGGTCCAGCCTTGCTCGCCCGCGCTGTATCCCCATTCAGCGCGGGCTTTTTTCCGCGCGGCGCGACCATGTTGCTCGCCTTCAAGGCCGCGCGACGGGCAGCAGCGTCCTGGTTTCGATCTTGCCGTCCACCGAGAAAATCAGGAATTCGGTCGCCTGGCCGATCCTTTCACCGCCCATCAGCCTGACGAGGTCGTCGACCCCGCCGACCGGGGTGCCGCCGATGGCGAGGATGTAGTCGCCCTCGCGCAGCCCGCCGCGCGCGGCCGGTCCGCCGGGCTCGAGCCTGCGCACGCGCACCGAGGTGGAGCTGCTCGTGCCTGCGGCGAGTGCCACCTTGCGCGGCAGCGCGATGGTGTCGCCGGCAATGCCGATGAAGGCGCGCCGGACGTGGCCGTAGCGCAGGATCTCGGAGATGACGAAGTTCGCGGTGTTCGAGGCGACCGCGAAGGCGATGCCCTGGGCGCCCTGGATGACGGCGGTGTTGACGCCGATCACCTCGCCGCCGGACGAAACCAGCGGACCGCCCGAACTGCCCGGATTGAGCGCGGCGTCGGTCTGGATCACGTCGTCCATGAGGCGCCCGCTGGCCGCCCGCATGGAGCGGCCGAGCGCCGACACGATGCCCGCGGTGACGGTCCATTCGAACCCCAGCGGGTTGCCGATCGCGACCGCGATGTGGCCGCGCCGCAGGTTCTTCGAGTCGCCCAGGCGGGCCCAGTGGCCGACGCCGGAATCGGCGCGGATGAGCGCGATGTCGGTGTCGACGTCGCGACCGAGCACCCTGCCTTCGGTGACGAGCCCGTCGGGCATGGTGATGCGCACGGCCTTGGCCGTCTCGACGACGTGGTTGTTGGTGACGATCAGCCCGTCGGACGAGATGGCGAAGCCCGAGCCGTGCCCGGCGCCGGCGCCCAGGCGCTCGATGCGGCTGACGGCCGGTCCGACCAGGTCGACCACGCCGGCCACCGTCCGCGAATAGGCGTCGGTGATCGCCCCGTCGTCGGCGGGTCTTATGTCCTTGTCGATGAAGCCCATGATCCGGTCCTCGAGACGCAGCGACCTATGGCGATTTGCCGTGGCGGCGGAGTGCCTGTTCATGCCCTGTTCGCATTAGATGGATGGGCGAGAACGCCGGTTCAAGCCGGCGGGACTGCCTGTGCACACTGCCGGGCGCGACCCTTCGCGCCGGCGATCGCACACATGGGTCGAGCGCGCAAGCAAACCCTGCTAGACTTCGCCCGGACAGGTTCCCTCGGCAGGCGAACGGGGCACGGCATGGTCGACGGACTGAGGTTCAAGACGGCGCGGCAGCTTTTCGCGGCGTGCCCCACAGCGGCCGGCGACATGCTGGCTGTTCCCGACGACAGGCCGTCGGTGGCGTTCTGCCGCGCGCTGCTCGCAGGCAGGACGCCGGAGGAAGCGATCAGCTTCTGCGCCTGCATGCTGCCGACCCGCGCCGCCGTCTGGTGGGGGCATGAATGCCTGGGCAATCTCGGCGATCTCCTGGACGAGCAGGACCACGGCCTGCTCGCTGAGGTGCAGGCATGGGTGGGCGGGTCCGACGCTTGGTTCGGCGAAGACGAGGCGATCGAGCGCCGGACGTCGGCCGGGTGGATCGCGCTGGCCGCTCGCAACGGGCCACAGGACGAGGCAGCAAGGGCCGTCGCCACCGGCATCCTGATGGGGCTGGCGCGGGTGGCGCTCGACGACAGGCGCTCGGTGCTCGCCGACTTCGTCGAGATGGGCATCGCCCTCGCCGAGGCGGAAGCGCTGCAGCAGGCGTGAGAGCGTTCAGCGGTCGAAGAGGAAATAGCCGACCGCAATTCCCGGCATGCCGGGCCGCGCCTCGATCTCGCGGCGGATCTTGGGGAACAGGTCGGAGGCAAGCTCGGGATCGCGGATGTCGGCGGCGCGGATGCCGCCGTCGCTGGCAAGCGCCATGATCAGATGGGGCTCGGGCTCGCCCGCCTCCTGGTCGCTGAGCGGAAACAGCTTCATGCTGAAGGTGGCTTCGCCTGTATCGGTCCGCTTGAGCAGGCTGGCGAAATTGTAGACCACGCCGTCCTTGCCGATGAGGAGCAGGTTGACGTCGCGCTTGCCGGCCCCGGTCAGCTTGCCCTGCAACGAATCTCCGACCTTGAGCCGGTCCTTGCTGAGTTCCAGCCCGGGGCTGGTGGCCGCATCGGGGCGCAGCGCCTCGAGGAAGTCGGCGACGGGGCACTGGTCGCGTTCGATGATGCGAGGATCCAGGGTGGCCGTCCTGCCGAATGCGCTGGAAAAGTCGCGCCCGAGCTTGTCGAACGGCGCCCTGAAGGTGGCAAAACCCTCGATCCGCGGGTTTTGGGCGCCGATGTCGGCGCTGGCGGCATAGAAGCACGGCCCGCCGTCGAAGGCTTTCAGCCAGTCGGCGGCGCTCGCCGGCACCGGCGCCGGCTTGGCGGCGGCCTCCCTGGGCGGTTCGGCCGGCTTGGCGGACGGTTTCGTTCCGGCCTGGCCGGAAGGTGCCGGAGCCACATTCTTGGTGGAGCCGTCGGCAGGAGGCCGGGGCGAGGGTTCGAGCGCCGGCTTGCCGCCCTCGCCCGGCTGGCCCTGGCCGCCGCCAAGCAACCCGTCGAGCGCACCGGAAAAATAGGCGCCGCCGCCGGCAACGACGAGCGCGGCCAGCGCCAGCGCCGCGACGAGGCCACCTCGCCCCGAGGGCTCCCGGCGGGTGTCGGCCGGGCTCGGCGGCGTAGGCGCTGGAGCGGGTTTGGCCGACCGCTGGGCGTTGCGCCAGGGAGCGTCGCGCGGCAACAGCGATTCCGGCGGCGGCGGAGCACTTCTTGGCGTTCCCGGCGCCGTGGCCGAGCCGGGAGGCCGCCAGGAAAGCTCCGACGCCGCGGGCTTCGCCGGCGGCGGCGCGGTCGCGCCGCTCGTCTCGCGCAGCCACTCCACGATCTCGGTGGCACTTTGCGGCCTGTCGGCCGGGTCGGGCTGCAGCATGGATTCGAGCAGCGGCCTGATGTCGCCGTCGATGCCGCCGAGGTCCGGCACGGCGCGCCGCTTCTCGATTACCTCGACGGGGGAACTGCCCATGTCGAACTGCCTGCCGCGCAGGGCGGCGGCAAGCACGAGGCCAAGGCTGTAGATGTCGGAACGTTCGGTGACCTCACCGCCGAACAGCCCGACCTGCTCGGGCGAGACGAAGCTGTATTTGCCGGCAAAGCTGCCGCCGAGCAGCGTGCCGCCGCCGACATTGGTCGAGCGGGCGATGCCGAAGTCGATGATCTTGGTCTTTTCGACATTGCCGCCGGGCAGGACGATGTTGTCGGGCGACAGGTCGCGGTGGATGACCCCGGCCTCATGCGCGACCGACAGGCCGGAGGCGACGCGGGCCAGCATCTTGCGCGCCTCGCGCGGGTCGAGCGGGCCCTTGCGGATGCGCTCGCCCAGCGACTGGCCGTCGACGAACTCCATGGCGAGATAGGGCCGGCCGATCGCCGGGTCGATGGTGAAGACGTGGTAGCGCACGATGGCGTCGTGCGAGAGGTGGTTGAGGATCGAGGCTTCCTTGCGGAACAGCGCCAGGATGGCCTGGTCGCGGGCGAACTCGCGCAGCACCACCTTGATGGCGACGGGGTCGCCGGTCTGGATGTTGTGGCCGCGGTAGACCTCGCCCATGCCGCCGGTGGCGATGTGCTCGTCGATCTCGTAGATGCCGTTGAGCTGGACGCCGGGGCGCACGCCGGCATCGGGTGCGATGCGGGTCTTGTCGTCCGACGTCATGACCTTGTTCCATCGATGCGCGAACGCCGGTCGGCCATTGCTTCACACCTGCGGGTGCTGGATCACGGCGCGACAATAACACGGAATTTTGCGCCCGGCTCGCCTTCTGCCGGACCCGCCCGAGGCGACGTTTACCGCCTACGGCGAACTCCGTTGACACCTTCCCCGGCAAGGAGGATGCTCGCAGCCGAGACTGCAAGCCGTGCCTAGCCGAGTGAACGCTGCGATCCCAATGGAGGAGGCAGTCAATTGGTGTGCGGGGGCTTGTCGCCCAGGTGCAGTGCCGGTTTTCCTGCGCGCCTTTTCGGCGCCATCCTGGCGTGCGCCGCAATGCTCGTGCTTGCCGTCGGCGCTGCCTCGGCCGCCGGGGTGAACGGCCGCCGGGCCGCGCTCGTCATCGGCAACTCGACCTACCAGAACCTCGTGCAACTGCCCAACGCGGTGAACGACGCCGACCGTATCCGCGAGGTGCTGGAACGGGCGAATTTCGAGGTCACGCTGGGCAAGGACCTCGACAAGAAGGGCCTGGAGGAAGCGATCCTCGGCTTCCTGCGCACGCTGAACGACGGCGACGTGGCCCTGTTCTATTACAGCGGGCACGCCGTGCAGGTGGCCGGCAACAACTACATGATCCCGGTCGACGCCAGCCTCGCGACCTCCTACGACCTCGAGGTCGAGGCCTACAACATGTCGAACCTGCTCGAATACATGCGCGAGACCTCGTCGCTGCAGATCGCCATACTCGACGCCTGCCGCGCCAACCCCTTCGCCAACAATTCCTACTATGTCGGGCAGAAGAAGGTGGCGGTGGAGGGCAAGAAGGGCCTCGCCACCGTGGCGCCCGAGACCGGCACGCTGATCGTCTATTCGACCGCCCCCGACCAGGTGGCGCTGGACGGCAGCGGCGACCTCAGCCCCTTCACCGGCACCTTCGCCGAATTTGCGCTGAAGCCGAACGTGGAGGTGCGCAAGCTGCTGAGCGACATCCGCTCCGAGGTGGTGCGGCGGACGGACGGCAAGCAGACGCCGTGGGATACGTCGAGCCTGACGTCGTCCTTCTTCTTCGTCACCCGGCAGAACCTGCTGATCATCGAGGACCTGCGCGAAGTGCGCGTGCCGCCCGGCATCGAACAGGTGGCGCTGCGCATCTCGCCGCCGATCACCAGCGGCGACACGCCGCTGGGGCTGAGCTTCACCAAGCTGCCCGACAAGGGCTCGCTGTGGCTCGACGACAAAAAGCTCGATCTCGACAGCAAGATCGCGGCCGACGACGTCGAACGGGTGATGCTCAAGCCGTCGGCCGCCGACATGACCGCCGACGAAGTGCGCTACAGCGTCACGACCGAGGGCGGGCGCAGCGCCAGCGGCATCGTCAAGGTGGTGGTCGACCCCAAGGCGACGGCGGAGAAGCCGGTCAAGCCGACGCTCGCCATCCAGCGCGGCGAGGAGGAAAAGCCCAAGCCCGCGCCGAAGCCGATCCAGGTGGCCATGGCGTCGGACATCGGCACCGGTTTCGTGCCGATGCCGGAAGAGGTGGTGCGTTCGGTGAGCGTGCCGAACGGCTGGCTGCGGCTCGAAAGCCGCGATCCCGAGACCCAGGTGGCGGTAGGCGAGGACGTCGTGTCCGAGGGCGACCTGATCAAGGTCGAGGACATCGCCAAGCTGCGCATCCGTCCTTCGCTGCGCGTGGTCAGCGACGCCGAAGCCGCCGAGCCCAGGGTGGCGGCCGGCGGGCAGCCGGGCACCGAGACCAAACCCGCGGCGGCTCCCCTGCCCGCGCCGAAGGCAATGCCGGCGCCGGTGCGGACCGTGGTGCTGACGCCGGCCGTGAAGACGCAGGCGCCCGCGCCGATCACCATCAAGGTCGCGGTGTCGGTCAACGAATGCGACACGCTTGCCGCCGAGCCGCTCGACGTCCAGGCGGTGTCGGACGGCAGGCTGCCCAACGACATCGACGTGCCCAAGGCGCTTACGGCCTGCAAGGCGGCGGTCGGGCAATATCCGGACGTCGCGCGTTTCAGGTACCAGTATGCGCGCGCGCTCTACGCGAACGGCCAGTTCGACGCCGCGCTTTCGGAACTCAACGCCGCCAGCGACGCCGGGCATGTGCGGGCGAGCTATCTGCTCGGGCGGTTGTATCAATTGGGAGCAGGCGTGAAACGCGACGTTCGCAAAGCTGTTTCGCTATATGAAGCAGCCGCCAAGCGCGGCGACCCATATTCGCAATATGCTTTGGGCCGCGCGCTGATCGACGGACGCGGTGTCGGCACCGACATCGACCGCGGCCTGGCGCTGCTGGGCGGCGCCGCCGAGTCCGGCCACACCTATGCCATGAACCAGCTGGGCTGGGAGTACCACATCGGCGAGCGCGTGAAGAAGGACGACGCCAGGGCGCTGCGCTTCTTCACCGAATCCGCCGGGCGGCAGGACATCTACGGCATGGTCAATCTCGGCGTCCTCTACCGCGACGGAGGTGGCGTGCAGCAGGATACCGCCAAGGCGGCCGAACTGTTCGAGAAGGCCCGCGCAAACGGCCATCCCTATGCCGGCCGGCTGCTGGGGCGCATGGCGGTGAAGAACAAAAGTGCCGACCCTGCCACCCTCGTCCGCTGGTACCGCGAAAGCGCCGAGCGCGGCGATGCCTGGGGCGCGTTGTTCGCGGCGGAGCTTCTGCAGGACAATCCGTCGCTCAAGGCGGACGACGGCGAAGTCATCCGCCTGCTGGCTCTGGGCGCGTCTCAGAACGTGCCCGATGCATCCGACGAAGCGAAGGCGGCGCTGGGCAAGATGGGCAGCCGCGACATCGGCATGCAGGTCCAGGCGGCGCTTGCGCGCATGGGGCAGGATGTCGGCGACATGGACGGCGTTTTGGGCGCGCGCAGCCGCGAAGCCGCGAATGCGGTGCTTGGCGAAGCGGCGCCGCGGGAGCCGCGGCAATTGTTGATCGATTTGCTTCGGAAGGAGTGGCTGGCCTCAAGGCCCCGGCTCGACATGCTTTGAAATCTCGAAACCGACAGGGAGACACGAAATGCGATCGCTCGTCCTCAGGCTGCTCATGGCGACCGCGGCCGTATCGGTGGCGGGGTGTCTCCCGATGATGAAGGCGGAGGAGCCCGTCGTGGTCCAGCCGGCTCCGGTCCAGGTCAAGAAGGCGCCGGTGAAGAAGGTGGCGGCGGCACCGGCACCGGTGCAGAAGAAGGTGGTCAAGAAGCCTATCGTTCCGCCCACTCCGGCTGCGAACGAGCGTGGGGACAGGGAGGGCAGTGACAGCGGTGGTGGTTGGGGCGGATAGAGTCGCTGGCCACGCCTACCCGAACTCGTAGGTGAACCCCTCGCCTGACGCGCCCACGGTGACGCGCGTGAGCTTTTCGCCGTCGAGCGAGCGGTTGAGCACGCCGCGGCTCAACTCCGGCAAAAGCGTGTTGGTCAGGATCGCGTCGATCATGCGGCCGCCGGATTCGATCTCGGTGCAGCGCGCCTTGATGAGCTCCATCACGCCCTCGCCGATGACCAGTTCGGCGCCGTGGCTGGCCGCCAGCCGCCGCGCGATCTTGGCGAAGTGGTGGCGGGTGATCGCCTCGATCATGTCGCCCGACAGCGGATAGTAGGGGATGGTCACGACGCGGCCGAGGAAGGCCGCGGGAAAGACCTTGAGCAGCGGCGCCCGCAAGGCCGCGTCGAGGTCCTCGACCTTCTCGCGCAGCTGGCCGTTCCTGGTCTTCTGCATGATGACCTCGGAGCCGACATTGGAGGTGAGCAGGATCAGCGCGTTCTTGAAGTCGATGCGCCGGCCCTCGCTGTCGTCCATCATGCCCTTGTCGAAGACCTGGAAGAAGATCTCGTGCACGTCGGGATGGGCCTTCTCGACCTCGTCGAGCAGGATCACCGAATAGGGCCGGCGCCTGACCGCCTCGGTCAGGATGCCGCCCTTGCCGTAGCCGACATAGCCGGGCGGCGCGCCCTTGAGGGTGGAGACGGTGTGCGCCTCCTGAAACTCCGACATGTTGATGGAGATGAGGTTCTGCTCGCCGCCATAGAGCGTCTCGGCCAGCGCCAGCGCCGTCTCGGTCTTGCCGACGCCCGACGGCCCGCAGAGCAGGAACACGCCGACCGGCTTTTCCGGCGCGCCGAGGCCGGCGCGGCTGGTCTGCACGCGCTTTGCGATCATTTCCATTGCATGATCCTGGCCCACCACGCGCTCGGCCAGCGTCTGCGCCAGGCGCAGCGCCTTCTCGGTCTGGCTCGACAGCATGCGGCCGGTGGGGATGCCGGTCCAGTCCTGCACTACGGCGGCGACCGCGTTGCGGTCGACCGACAGGAGGATCAGCGGCGCTTCGCCCTGGGCTTCGGCGAGCGTCGCCATCAGTTGCTTGAGCCGGGCGAGATCGGCGACGGGATCGGAGGGCGGGGATTTTGTCTCTCCCTTGCCCTTGGCCGGCGTGTCGCTTGCGGAGGTATCCCCGCCCGTGGCCGTAGCCGTACCCCCACCCCTAACCCCTCCCCACAAGGGGGAGGGAGATTCCTGCGCTTGCGCGGAAATATTGCCGGCGGTTGCGACGGCTGCAGCAGCCGCTTCGGCGATGTCACCCCTCTCCCCCTGTCGGGCCTGCGCTTCGCCAGCCTCGGCGATTGCCATCGAATTCGCTGACGATGCCGGCTCCCCTCCCCCTTGTGGGGAGGGGTTAGGGGTGGGGGTACCTGAACCGTCGGCCGTTGCCGAAGCTGGTGGCGTTTCTCCTCCTTCTTCCGGCGCAAGTTCATCCGCGCCCGAAGCTCCCGTCACAGGGTCGAGCGGCACGCCCTGCCCGCGCAGCCGGGCGCGCAGTTCCAGAATTTCGGCGGCAAGCGCCTTCTCGGCGTCCCAGCGCACCTGCGCGGCCGCCAGCGCCGTCTCGGTGTCGGCCAGGCCTATTTCGACGCGCGCGCGCCTGTCGTCGACCTCTATGCCGATCGCCGCCTCGCGGCCGATGATGCCCTGCTCGACCTCGAGCGCCTGCTTGCGGCGCATCAGGTCCTCGACCTCGCCCGGCCGGGCGTGCTGCGAGACGGCGACGCGGGCGCAGGCCGTGTCGAGCAGGCTGACGGCCTTGTCGGGCAGTTGGCGCGCGGGAATGTAGCGGTGCGACAGCCGGACCGCGGTTTCGATCGCCTCGTCGAGGATCTGCACCTGGTGGTGCTTCTCCAGCATGCCGGCGACGCCGCGCAGCATCAGGATGGCGGCGGCCTCCTCGGGCTCCTCGATCTTGACCACCTGGAAGCGGCGGGTGAGTGCGGGGTCCTTCTCGATGTGCTGCTTGTACTCGGCCCAGGTGGTGGCGGCGATGGTGCGCAGCTCGCCGCGCGCCAGCGCCGGCTTGAGCAGGTTGGCGGCATCGCCCGTGCCGGCAGCGCCCCCGGCGCCGATCAGCGTGTGCGCCTCGTCGATGAACAGGATGATCGGCACCGCGGACGACTGCACCTCGTCGATGACCGCCTTCAGACGCTTCTCGAACTCGCCTTTGACGCTGGCGCCCGCCTGCATCAGCCCGACGTCGAGCATGCGCACGCTGACGTCCTCGAGCATCGGCGGCACGTCGCCCTCGGCGATGCGCAGCGCGAAGCCCTCGACCACGGCGGTCTTGCCGACGCCCGCCTCGCCGGTGAGGATCGGGTTGTTCTGGCGCCGCCGCATCAGGATGTCGACGATCTGGCGGATTTCGGGATCGCGGCCGACCACGGGATCGATCTTGCCGTCCCTGGCGCGCTGGGTGAGGTCGGTGGCGTATTTGGCGAGCGCCGAATCGCCACCCGGCCCGGCACGCCGCGGCGTCTCGGAGGCAGGCGCGGCGACCGGCGCGCCGGCTTCGATCGAACCCTCCATGACCTCGCCGAAGCGGCCGATGACGGCGTCGGCGTCGACCTTGTCGAACTCGGCGCTGATCTTCGACACCAGCCCTTCCAGCACCGGTGTCCTGAGGCAGGCGAGCAGGATGTGGGCGCTGCGCACCTCCTCGGTGCCGAATTCGAGCGTGGCGAGGCTCCACGCCTCCTGGATGGCGTGGAAGATGTGGTCGGAGAATTCTTCGATCGACGTCGCGCCGTAAGGCAGCTTGTCGACGGCGCGCGTCATGTCGGCGGCAATTCGCGCGGCGTCGACGCCCGCGTCGCGCAGGATCATCTGCATGTCGGAGCGGTCGGACAGGACCAGCTGCTCGATGAAGTGGACGAGCTCGACATAGGGGTTGCCGCGGAGCTTCGCGGTGTCGGCGGCGGCCTTGAAGGCGCGCACGCATGTGGGGTTGAGCTTGCCGACGAGTTCCTTGCGCTTGACGCCCTGCGATGCCCTGCGCTGCTGCATGCCCCTTTGTTCCATGGGACTGCTCCGATGGCCGGACTGCGTTGCCGACAGCTTGCCACACAAAGCGGAAGTTTACAAAGCGGTGCCGGGGTTTAGCGGTATCAGACGAAACCGGAACAATTCGCACGATGCAGGTCACCATCGCTTAATCCATGGCTTCGCCCAACTTTGAGCACGCATCGAATTGTGATAAACCAAGGCTGAGTGAAATACCGGCGACTTCCGACCTTCGAGTACTGGCGTGGGGGGATGCGTGGTTGATCTTGCTCTCTGGCTTAGTCCGCTGGACGGTGCGAATCCGTCGGGAGAAGATTTGCGCAACGATCCCCGCTTCCACGAGCTGGAGCGGCTGACCGAACCCGCCGCCGAAGTCGTCCACGACGCCAACAACAAGCCCTCGGCGGAAGTCGCCGTGCCGGTCGACTGGTCGGCCGTCCTGCGCAAGGCCGACGAACTCAGGCCGCATGGCCGCGACCTGCGCCTGCTCATCATCGTCACCCGCGCACTCGCCAACGAAGAGGGTTTTCCCGGTCTCGCCGAAGGCCTGACGCTGATCGCGCGGAGCTTCGAGCAGCACTGGGAGACCATGCACCCTGCCCTGCGGCCCGCCGGCACGCCGCGCGACGCGGCGCTGAGGCGCGTCAACGCGCTGCTCGACCTGCAGAATGCCCAGGACGGGCTGTTGGGGAACCTGCGGCGCATGAAGCTGTTTGCCCCGCGCGGGGTCGGCCCGGTGAGCGGCCGCGACCTCGAGCAGGCGGCGATCGACGAGCGGGTGATGCTGCAGGAGGCCGCACAAGGGCTGAGCAGCAGCGAAAGGGCCGCACTTGCAACCGCCCATGAGCAATTGTTGGCGCGGGTGCGCAGCGCCTGCGCGGCGCAGCGGGACCAGGCGCCGGCGGAACTGGACCGGCTGGCAGCCGAGCTGCAGGCCGCACGCGCCGCCCTCGATGAGCTCGACAAGGCGTTCAACGCCCGCGTCGAGGCGACGGGTTCGGCCGTGCCGTCGCTGTCGCGCTTCCTGGAACGCGCCCTGGCCACGCTCGAACGCGTCTCGGCGCGCGCGGCGCCCGCCGGCGCCGAGGCGCCCCCGCCTCCGGTCGGCAACGGCCACGACCCCGCGCCCGCAGCCGTGCAGGCCGGCGCGGCTGTGCTGCCGGAGCGGATCAATTCGCGCGACGACGTGGTCAAGTGCCTCGACCTCGTCATCTCGTTCTACGACCGAACCGAACCGTCGAGCCCGATCCCGCATCTGGCGCGGCGCGTGCGCAGGATGGTGCCGATGGATTTCGTAGAGCTGATGGAAGATCTGGCCCCCTCCGGGCTGAAGGAATTCCGGCTCCTGGCCGGGGTTCCGGACACGAAGAAGACGCCCCAGAAGGATGAAAGGTAGCCAAGCATGCCAGCCGAAAGCAAAGCAAAGGTCATCGAGCGCAATCGTGCACCGCGCGTGCAGATCGCCTACGACGTGGAGACCTACGGCAGCCCGACCACGATCGAACTGCCGTTCGTCATGGGCGTGATGGCCGATCTCTCCGGAGCGTCGCAGACCAGGGAAGCGATGAAGTCGATCCAGGATCGCAGCTTCGTCGAGACCGACGCCAACCGGTTCCCGAAATTCATGGAAGCGCTGGGGCCAAGGGTGAAGGCGCGGGTGAAGAACACCCTGCCCGTCGCCGAGGGCCAGGCGACGGACGAGGAGCTGGCGGTCGACCTGAGCTTCGCCAGCATGGGCGACTTCGCTCCCGACAAGGTCGCCGAGCAGGTTCCGCAGTTGGCGGAAATTCTCAAGATGCGCCGCCAACTCGTTGAATTGCTGGGCTTCATGGATGGCCGCGTGGATGCCGAAAAGCGCATCGCCCAGCTCCTGAACAACGAACCGCTTCTGGGACAGATCGCCAGCCAGGCCGTGGCCGGCGAAGACAAGGTCGAGGGCTGAACCATGGCCGAACAGCAGAAAGTCGCAACCGTCGCCGAGGCCGAAGCCGTCGACCTGGGCGAATTCGGCGAACTCCTCGAAAAGGACTTCAAGGTCAAGAAGGACGACAGCGAGAAGCTGCAGCAGCTGGTGCGCAACCTGGCGCTCGCCGCCAAGTCGCGCTCCGAGACGACGACGATCTCGTCGAATGCGATCAAGTCGATCAAGTCGCTGATCGCCGGCATCGACAAGATGCTGTCGGAGCAGGTGAACGAGATCCTGCATGCGCCGGAAGTGCGCGAGATGGAAGGCACCTGGCGCGGCCTCTGGTACCTGGTCAACAACACCGAGACCGACCAGAAGCTGAAGATCCGGGTGATGAACATCTCCAAGGAGCAGCTGGCCGATACGCTCGAAGACTACGAAGGCCAGATGTGGGACCAGAGCCCCATCTTCAAGAAGGTCTATACGGACGAATACTCGATGTTCGGCGGCGAGCCGTTCGGCTGCCTGATCGGCGCCTACGAGTTCTCCAACCACCCCCGCGACGTCAGCCTGCTGCGCAACATCTCGGGCATCTGCGCCTCGGCGCACACGCCGTTGATCGCGGCCGCCTCGCCGCGCCTGTTCCGCATGGACAGCTGGCAGGAACTGCCGAATCCGCAGGACCTGCAGCAGATCGTCTCCAATCCCGCCTATGCGTCGTGGCAGTCGCTGCGCGAGAGCGAGGACGCGCGCTACATCGGGCTCGCCATGCCGCGCGTGCTGGCCCGCCTGCCCTATGGCTCGGAGACGGTGCCGGTGAAGGGCTTCGCCTTCGAGGAGGAGGTGCAGGGCGACCACCACAGATATGTCTGGATGAACGCCGCCTTCCCGATGGGGGTCAACATCAACCGCAGCCACAAGCTGTTCGGCTGGGGCACCCAGATCCGCGGCGTCGAGAACGGCGGCGCGGTGATCAACCTGCCGGTGCACAGCTTCCCGACCGACGACGGCACGGTGGCGATGAAATGCCCGACCGAAGTGGCGATCGACGACCGGCGCGAGGCGGAGCTCGCCAAGCTCGGGCTGATGCCGATCCTGCACCGCAAGAACACCGACATCGCGGCCTTCATCGGCGCGCATTCGCTGCAGGACGACGAGACGCGCGCCGGTCGGCTGGTCGATCCGGACGCGCAATCCAACGAGCGGCTGAGCGCCAACCTGCCCTATCTGTTCCCGGTCTCGCGCTTCGCCCACTATCTGAAGGCGATCGCGCGCGACAAGATCGGTTCGTTCAAGGAACGCTCCGACATGCAGATCTGGCTGACGGAGTGGATCAACCGCTACGTGCTGGCCAATCCGGCCTTCGCCGACGACAAAGCCCGCGCCAAGCGGCCGCTGGCCGCCGCGGAGGTCCAGGTCGACAGCGTCGAGGGGCGGCCCGGCTACTACAACGCCCGTTTCTACCTGCGCCCGCACTACCAACTGGAAGGGATCAACGCTTCGCTCCGCCTCGTTTCGGAGCTGCCTTCCGTCAAGTCCTGATTTTGTCCTTGAGCCACGGAGAGCGAAATGCCTGAGATCAGAACCAGAATAGACGGTTTCCTGAAAGTCCCGGACATCCCCGGCCCGAGCGTGCGCGACGGACATGAGGAGGAGATCGAAATCTACGGCGTCGACTACAACATGGTCGCGCCGCACGATCCGAACTCGCTGTCGCGGCGCGGCCGCGTGGCGCTCGGCATGATCGAGTTCACCAAGCACTACGACATGGCGTCGCCCTACCTGCAGAAGGCGCTGTTCGAGAACACGCTGATGGACGAGGTGGTGTTTTCCTGCCGGCGCACCATCGAGGGCGAAACGAGCGACTACCTGGTGGTGACCCTCACCGATGCCTCCGTGGTGACCTACCACATGCACCCGAGCGAGGACGAGCCGGACGTCATCGAGGACAAGGTGGCGTTCGCCTACAAGTCCATCAAGTTCAACTATGACGACAAGCATGAGGTCGAAATGGATGTCCATGTCGGCAAGTGAGCATGCCCGCCGTCACGGTACCGATACAGCGCAGACCACAGCAAGCCCGCGGGCCAGACGGGAGGCCGTCCAGCCGTCCCTGTGGGATCGCCTGCTGAACGACATCCCCGGGCTCGCCTCGGAGATCGATGCCCTGCAGCGGGCATTGCAGGACGAGCTGGGCGCCGAGCGCCTCGACGGGCTGATGACCGCCGGGGCGCGGGCGATCGACGCCGACGCGGAGCTGACGGCCGAGCAGAAGCGCCGGCTGCACCGCCTGATCGTCCAGAACCGGCACCGCGCCGAGCTCGAAAGCCGCGGCGTGGTGGTGTCGGCGCGCGTCCTGCGCGAGGCGGTGCGGCGCGACATCGAGGCGCTGTTCAACACCGAGCGCTTCGAGGCTCACCCGCTGCTCTCCGACTATGAACTGGAGCAGTCGGCCGGCCTGCCGCCGACGCTCGAGGACTTCCCCGAGGTGCGCCGCAGCGTCGTCAACTACGGCGTGCCCTCCTTCTCCGGCCGCTCGTCGCGCGATTTCGACCGCGAGACGCTGGCGCGCGAGATCCGCGCGGTGCTCGCCACCTTCGAGCCGCGCCTCAAGGAGAGCGCGACCAAGGTGACGGTCAATCTCGGCGACAGGACGGGTCTCAAGATCGAGATCGACGCCGTGCTCATCATGACGCCGACGCCCGAGCGCCTCAGGCTGCGGACCACGATCAACCTCGACAACGGCGTGGCGCGCACGGACTTCAAGGAAGCCTGACCATGGATCGGATCTTCCTGGAATATTACGAGGAGGAACTGACCCACATCCGCGCATTGGCCGCAGAATTCGCCGACATGCATCCGACGGTGGCGCGCAACCTGTCGCTCGACACCGCGCCCTGCCCCGACCCCTATGTCGAGCGGCTGCTCGACGGCGTGGCGTTCCTGGCCGCCCGCACCCGGCTGAAGGTCGACGCCGAACGCTCGCGGTTCGCCCGCAGCATCATCGAAGTGCTCTATCCGGACCTGGTTGCGCCGGCGCCGGCGACGGCGATGGCGGTGCTCAAGCCCGGACAGCAGGTCCAAACGATGAATGCCGGCCACCTCGTCAGCCGCGGGACGCGGCTGGTGTCGAGCCTGCAGCCCGGACTTTCGACGCGCTGCACCTTCACCACCGTCCAGGACGTGACGCTGTGGCCGATCGAGATCTCGTCGGTCGGCTACTTCCAGGACCGAAGCGCGCTGGCGACGGCCGGGCTGGCGCCCGTCGCGGGCATGGGCGGCGAGGCGGCGATCCGCATAAGCATCGGACGGGCGGGCAAGGGCAAGCTTGGCGAACTGGCGCTCGACCGGCTCGATCTGCACCTTGCCGGGCGCACCAAGGCGCCGCTGCTGTTCGACACGATCTTCGGCGCCTCAGCCGGCATGGCCGCCCGCCCCGCGGGCAAGACCGGCAAGCTGGTGCCGCTGCCGGCGCCGGAGATGGCGGGCATCGGCGATGGCGAAGCGCTGATGCCGCGCACGCGCCCGACCTTCGAAGGCTACCGGCTGCTGCGCGAGTATTTCATGATGCCGGAACGCTTCCACTATCTGCGCGTGCAGGGCCTGCAGCCGGTGGCCCGCAACTGCGACGGCGGCCTGGAGATCGTACTGTTCCTGCGCCGCCCGGTGCCTGAACTCGCCGACCTGGCACCGGCCGACTTCGAGCTGTTCGCGACGCCGCTGATCAACCTGTTCGAGCGCGAATGCAACGTCGTCGAGCTCGACGCCCGCCGGACGCGGCAGGTGCTCTACGCCGACCGCACGCGCCCAAGGGATTTCGAGATCTATCGCGTCACCCGGGTCGCAGATGCGGAGAGCGAGGGTCCAGATGCCGAGATCCCTGCCCTGTTCAGCCTCGGGCAGAACCGGGGCAGCGGCTGGGTCTATGCCACCGAGCGGCGGCCGCGCCGGGCCACGGAGGATGAGCGCCGCGAAGGCGTGACCCGCACCTCCTATCTCGGGGACGACGTCTTCCTGTCGATCTCGCGCCCGGCCGCAAGCGCCGCCAACCGGCCGCTCAGGCGCATCGAGGTCAATGCGCTGTGCACCAACCGCGACCTGCCGATCCTCGACGACACGCCGTCGCTGACGCTTGAAAGCGGCGATCCCGTCGAGTCGGTCAGGCTGCTTGGCGCCCTGCGCGCGCCGCAGCCGTCGATACCGGCAGCGCTGCCGGCCGGGGCGGACGGGGAATCGCGGGCCGACGAGCTTGCCTGGCGGCTGGTGGCGCAACTGTCGCTGAATTTCCTCAGCCTCGCCAAGGAGGGCCGCGGGGTCGATCCGCTGCACGCCCTGCTCGACCTCTATGCCGACCGCGGCGGTCCCGGGATGGCGCGGCACGTGCGCTCGATCGTCCGCATCGAGTCGCGCCCGGTGATCGAGCGGCTTCCGATCGAAGGCCCGATGTGCTTCGGCCGCGGCACCGAGGTGACGCTGCAGGTGGACCAGTCGGTGCTTTCCGGCCAAAGCAGCCTGCTGCTGTCGGCGCTGCTGGCGCGGCTGTTTGCCCGGCACTCGGGCATCAACGGGTTCGTGCGGACCCGCACGCGGTTGCTTCAAAAGCAGGAGGATGTGCCATGGCCGATGACGCCCGGCAACCGCTTCCTGATCTAGGCGCGGGGCTGCCGCTTTCGGAGCGCTACGACTTCTTCGAGCTGCTGCGGCGTCTCGAGGCGCAGAGCGGCCGGCTGTTCGGCCATTCCGGGCGGCCGGAGCGCGAGCCGGCGCGCCTGGGCCAACACATCCGGCTCGGTTTTTCCACCCAGGACGTAGTCGCTTTCAGCGCGGAAAGCGAGGACGCCCCTGCCCGCGTCACCGTCGCCAATCTCGGGCTGCTCGGCCCGGAGGGGCCGCTGCCGCTGCACATCACGCGCTGGGTGCTGGACCGGCTGTCGCAGCGCTGGTTCGCGGGGCAGGACGCGCACCAGACCAGCGACACCACCTTCGTCGACTTCGTCAACGTGCTGCAGCACCGCATGATCGCGCTCTACTACCGGGCCTGGGCGGACGCCCATCCGGGAGTGCAGGTCGAACGCCCGGTGGCCGGACGGGTGCACGCGATGCTCGAAGCCATGGCCGGCATCGGCCTGCCCGGCACCGGCAATGCGGAAGCGCCGGAACTGGATGCGGTGAAGCTGCGCCAGGCCGCATCGCTGGCCTGCCAGGTGGACGGGCCCGAGCGCCTCACCCTGTTCATCGCCGAGGCCTTCAACGTGCCGGTCCGGCTCAAGGAGTTCGTCGCAGCCTGGCTGCCGGTTCCGCGCGCGCTGCAGACACGGCTCGGCGGCCAGCATGCCGCGTTGGGACAAGGCGCCACGATCGGACCGCGCAGCTTCAGCCGGCAAAGCAGGGTCGAACTTCGCATCGGCCCGCTCGGGCTCGCGACCTATCTGGAGTTCCTGCCGGGCGGCGCGCGCCTCGGGCTGCTGAAACGGGCGATACGCGACCTGATCGGCGAGACGCTCGACGTCGACCTGAGGATCGTGCTGGCGCGCGACGAGGTGCCGCCGGCACGCGTCGGGGCGGCACGGCTCGGCAGAACGGCGTGGCTTGCGCCTGGGCGGGAAAGGGAAGATGCTGAAGATATGCGCCTGCGGACGATCGTCGGCTGGCGTCCCGAAGTGGCGGGAGTCGGGGCATGAGCTTGCTCCTCACGCTTGAGCAGGGACCGCGCGCACAGGCTGTGCGCCAGACCCGGCTGGACAAGGGGGAACTGGTGATAGGTCGCAGTCCCGATGCGGACTGGCAGATCGAAGATCCCGACATGTTCGTCTCACGCGCCCACTGCAAGATCACGGCGGACAGGGACGGCTATCTCGTCACCGACACGTCGAGCAGCGGCCTGTTCGTCGACAATGCGGGCAGCCCGCTGGGCGCCGGCAACAGCGTGCGGCTCAGGAACGGCATGCGGCTGAGGCTGGGCGACTATGTGCTGTGGGTCGAGCTGCAGGCTGGCGAAGCGGCGGGGCCATCCGCCCCCGTTCGCGCCGCGCCGATCCCGCCCATCCCATCGCGCGCGCCTGCCGGCATCGGCAGCGACGACTTCTTTGCGGCAACGACGGAGGAAGCGCCTCCGATGCCGCGCCCTGCAGACTTGCCCAACCCGTTCGAGCAGCCCGAGGCCGGCGCGTTCCGGGCCTATGAGCGAAGCGACGCAGCGCAACGGACTCCGCCCGCCTTCGACGATCCGTTCAGCCTCGATCCCGTGCCCACGCCGGCTTCGAACAAGGATGGCGACAAGCGGAGCGCCACGTCGACATTTTCCGATCCGTTCGCGCCGGACACGGGCATGGCTGCGCCGCCGTCCCACCCGGCGCCTCCCGCGGTCGCGTTCGACGACGGCTTCGCCATGGAACCGGCAACGCCCGCTCCGCGCCCGGAAGAACGACGCGCACCCGCGTCAAGGTCGCCCTCGCCTGCGCCCTGGGACCTGCCGGTGCAACCGGCCGCGCCAAGTCCGCCGGCTCGTGTCCCGCAGCCAAGACCGGGCCGGACGCAGGCACACGCCGCCCCATCCGACCTGGAGCTGAGGGCCGCCTTCATGCGCGGCATGGGCCTGGACGACGCGGAAGTCTCCGGCCTAGATCCGATCGCCGAGATGGAGAGGCTCGGCCGGCAGTACCGCATGATGATGGACGGGCTGATGCAGCTCCTGCGCAAGCGGGCCGAGGAGAAGGGCAATGCCCGCCTCGAGCAGACGGTCGTGGGGGCCTCCGAGGTCAATCCACTGAAATTCCTGCCCACCGTCGACGACGCGCTCGCCACGATCCTGGCCGAGCGCAGCGCGGGCTTCCTCAATGGCGACGCAGCGATCCAGGACGCGGTCCGCGACCTCGCCCATCACCACGTGCGGGCCTGGCGCGGCCTGCAGGGGGCGCTGCGGCGGATGATCGACCGCTTCGACCCGGCCGCGCTAGAGGAAGAGCTAAAGTCGAGTTCGTCGCTGGAGACACTGCTTGCCGGCGGGCGCGGCGCCAAGCTCTGGGACCTCTACAAGAAACGCCATCGCGAGATCGCCGTGAGCGCGGAAACCCGCTTCATGGGCGAGATCGGCGCCGATTTCCGCAACGCCTATGAAGAGGAGTGACGCATGATCGACCGGCGCGACTTCATCCTTGCCCTTGGTGCTACCGGGCTGGTGGCCGCCTGCCAAAGCGGGCCGCCCAAGCCTTCCGCGGTCACCATCAACATGAGCGGCCAAGCCGGCATGAACCCCGGGCCCGACGGCAGCGACCGGCCCGTGACCGTTCTCGTCCTGCGGCTGAAGAGCACCGGAAAATTCAATTCGGCCGACTATTTCGCCCTCCAGGGCGACGCCGCCACGGCGCTTGCCGGGGACCTGCTCGGCTCCGACCAGATCGCGGTGGGGCCCGGCAAGCCGGCCTCGAAGACGATCACCGTCGAGCCGGAGGCGACGGCGCTCGGCTTCGTCGCACTCGTCCGCGAGCCCACCGGCAGGACATGGCGGACGACGAAGTCGGTGTCGCCCGGGTCGACGCTCACGATACCCGTGACGCTCGGCAAGGGAGGCATTTCGGCCTAGCCGGAGACGTGGGGTTGTCGATGCAGAGAGTTGCCGCATGACCGACGCAAACAGGGTTCTGTGGTCCGAAGGGCTGTTCCTCAGGACGCAGCATTTCCAGCAGCAGGACCGCTTCTTCGAAACGACGGTGCGCGGCGCCCTCCAGGCCGGGCAGCTCCATACCTTCGGATTCCGTTCGCTGACGCTCGACCCTGCCCTGCTCGAAGCCGGGCAGGTCGCCGTGCTGACAGCGCGCGGCATCTTCCCGGACGGCACGCCCTTCGCCATTCCCGAGACGATGGACCCGCCACGGCCGCTCGCCATCACCGCCGAGATGGGCGTCGGCCCCGTGCTCGTCGCGCTGCCGCTGGAGCCGCCGGGCGGGGTCGGCTTCGATCCGGCGCATGCGGAGACGTCCGGCGCGCGCTATCGCGGGCGGATCGTCGCCGTCCGCGACGCCGTCCAGGGAGGGGCCGATCCCGAGGAGATCGAGATCGCCAGGCCGGAGGCGCTGCTTCTGCCGCCCGGCAAATCGATCGGCGGCTACACCGCCCTGCCGGTGACCGAGGTCCGCGGACTGAGGGCCGACGGCGGCGTCGCCACAGACGAGACCTTCCTGCCGCCGACGCTCGCGACCGGGGCGGTCGCCTGGTATGCGCAACTGCTGCAGGAGGTCATCACCGGGCTCGACCAGATCGCCGAGGCGCATGCCAAGATGGTGCTCGGCGGGCCAGGCCGCAGCGTCGAAGACCTGATGATGCTGCATCTCGCCAACGCCGCCCGGCCACGGCTGGCGCACATGCTGGCGCAGGACATCTTCCACCCGGCCGACCTGTTCTTGGAACTGGCGGGCCTGGCGGGTTCGATGGCCACCTTCGGATCGAGTTCGCGGCGACTGGCGGAACTGCCCGCCTACGACCACATGGCGCCCGGACCGGCCTACCTGGCGCTGGCCGAGACCCTGCGCTCGCTGATCCTCAGCCTGCGTTATGTCGAGCCCAAGTCGCGCGCCCTGCCGGTGATGCGCCACTCCACCAATGTGTGGAAGGTGCGCATCGACAACCCGAAGCTCCTGGTGTCCAGCCGCATCGTCATCCGGGTCGGTTCGGAGCTTTCCGAGGACGCGTTGCGCAAGATATTCGTCAACCAGGCGACGGTGGGCGCGGCCGGGGATTTCGAGGGACTGTGGAAGTCGCGCCTGCCCGGCATCCCGCTCAAGCCGCTGCATTCGCAGCCGCGCGAGATCCCCTATGACGGCGACCGGCTGTGCCTCGAACTGGATCAGCGCAGCGAGCACTGGGCCTCGCTGCTCAACGCGCCGGGCTTCGTCATCGGCGTTTCCGGGGTGCTGCCCAGCGAACCCGAGGTCGACTGCTATTCGGTGAACAGGTGACGCGATGAGCCAGGACGATCCTTTCGGCCTGTCGGAGGATCGCGAGCGAACCAGGATACGCATGGTCGCCACGCCGATGCCGCGTGCGGCCGCCGTGTCCGCTGCATCCGCGCCCGCCAGGCGGTTGCGAAGCCACCCCAACAAGCTGGTCAATGCATTCTCGGCGCTGCTCGAATTCGCACCGGAGCTGGAGAGCGCGCTGCCGCCCGACAATCCCGAGGCGCTGAGGACGCGCCTGCAGGAGGAACTGGTGCGGGCGCGCGACACGGCGGTGGCCGGCGGATCGTCGCTGGACCGGGCCGACCAGGCGGCGTGGTCGGTCGCGGCCTTGCTCGACGATCTCGCGCTCAACACGCCATGGGGCGGCGCCAGCGCCTGGCCGCGCCAGCCGCTGGTGGTGATGCTGCGCGGCGACGTGGATGCCGGCGCGCAGTTCTTCTCCCGGCTGGAGGAGCTCGAGCGCCATCCGAACCGCGACAGGGAAATGCTGGAATTGCAGTATCTCTGCATGGCGCTCGGTTTCCGCGGCAAGTACCGCGTGCCGGGCCGGGCCGGCGACCGCTCGCTGAACGCCGTGCGCGTCGCCGCCGCGCGCTTCCTGCGCGATGCCGACGCCGCCGATGCGCCGCTCTCGCCGAACTGGCGGGGCGTGGTCGCCGCCGACGAGCCGCAGCGCTTCACCGTGCCGATCTGGGTGATGGCCGCCCTGGCGGCGGTGGTGGCGACCGGGATCTACGTGGCGCTGCAGATGTCGCTGAGCAACCAGGCGCTGCAGCTGTCGGCGCTGGTGCGGGCGCTACCGCCGGCCGAGCGCGCCGAGCTGCTGCGGTCGACACCGCAGGCCGAAGCGCCGCCGGTCGAGAAGGTCGATTTCGCGCTGCTGCCCGAATTCCAGGCGGCGGCGCCGGAAGGGCTGCGCCCTGCGCTGAGCGGGACCGAAAGCGTCTCGCTCGCCAAGCTGGTCATCCAGGCTACCAATCCCGAATTGTTCCAGTCGTCGCGCGCCGAACTGACCGACGGCTTCCAGCCGCTCATCGCCTCCGTCGCCAAGGTGATCCTCGACAACCAGGAACTGATCGGCAACGTCACGGTCGTCGGCCATACCGACGGCATTCCGCTCCAGCGCAGCAACCCGCTGTCGACCAACCAGCGCCTGTCGGAGGCGCGCGCCGAGACCATCGCCGATCTCCTCGTCCACAACGGCGTGCCGGCCGAGCGCGTCAAGTCGGAGGGACGCGCCGCCACCGATCCGGTCGCCGACGATGCCACGCGCGAAGGCCGCGCCCTCAATCGCCGTGTCGAAGTGCTGGTCGAAAAGAGGCTGTGACAGATGTTCATCCTGCGCTTCCTCTGGTCGGTCCTGACATCGCGGTGGCTCTGGACGTTCATCGGGCTGGCGCTGCTTTCGGCGATCATCTGGGTGTTCGGCCCCATCGTCCAGATCGGCCGGAGTGCGCCCTTCGCCTCGGAAACGGTGCGCATCGGCATGATCGCGGGACTGGTCATCCTGTGGCTGATCTGGCTGATCGTGGCGCAGCGGCGCGCCATCCTGGCCAACCGGGTGTTCGTGGCCGAAATCGCCGCGGCACCCACTGAAAAGCCGCTGACGCCGCAGGAGGAAAGCGTCGCCGCCGTCGGCGCCAGGTTCCAGGGGCTGATGGACGAGCTGAAGCGCCGCAAGCTGGGCGGCCGCAAGCTGCTGCGCGACATGCCCTGGTACGTGATCGTCGGGCCCCCTGCCACCGGCAAGACCACGGCGCTGCGGCAGTCGGGCCTGAGCTTCCCCATCGACCTCGGCGACGACCTGCACGGGGTGGGCGGCACGCGCAACTGCGACTGGTTCTTTGCCGAGAGCGCGGTGCTGATCGACACCGCCGGCCGCTACGTGCAGCAGGAGAGCCAGCCGGACGTCGACGCCGCCGAGTGGCTGGGCTTCCTCGACCTGCTCAAGAAGCATCGCGGCCGCCGCGCCCTCAACGGCGTGATCGTGGCGCTGTCGGTCGACGCCTTCTCGGAGGGCGACGAGGCGGTGAAGGCGCACGGCCGCAAGATCCGCCGGCGGCTGGCCGAACTCAACGAGCGGCTCGAAATCCGCCTGCCGGTCTATCTGATGCTGACCAAGGCGGACCTGATCAAGGGGTTCGAACCCTTCTTCGACGGGCTTTCGACCGCGGCGCGCGAGCAGGTCTGGGGCACGACCTACGCCCCCGACGCCCGCGTCGACGGCAACATGGTGGCGCAGGGCATCGCAGTGCTTGGCGGCGAGCTCGAACGCCGGCTGGTGCCGCGCTTGGAAGAAGAGGACAACCTCGCCGCGCGAGCGGAGATATTCAGGTTCCCAGCGCAGCTGCAAAGCCTGTCCGATCCGGTCAGGCTGCTGGTCGAGACGATCTTCGGCGAAAGCCGCTATGAGGACAGCGCCTGGCTGCGCGGCGTCTATCTAACGTCGGCTACCCAGGAGGGCGCGCCGATCGACCGGCTGACTGCCGCACTGTCCGCCTCCTTCGGCCTGCCGCAGCGGCGCATGATGTCCTCGCCCCGGATCGAGAAGCGCAGCTTCTTCCTCAAGAACCTGCTCACCGAGGTGATCTTCAAGGAAGCCGGGCTGGGCACCTTCGATCCGCTGGCGCAGCGCCGCCGGACCTGGATCTGGCGCGGCGCCGCCGCAGCCTCGGCCGCCGCCGCCCTGGTCGCGGCGCTGGTGTTCGGGCTGTCCTACTACGACAGCCGCAACGCGATTTCGGCACAGGCGGGCCAGTTCGAGGCGCTGCAGGGGCCACTGGCGCCGATGGCGGCGAGCCCTGCCCCCGTCGACACGCCCGACATCGACGTGGCCCTTGCGGCGATGACGGAGGTCGCCAACGCGCGGACGGCGCCGCCCGGCGGCGCCCGTGACTTCATCGGGCCGAGCGCCTCCCCGGAGTTGCTGCGCGCGCAGACGGACGCCTACGACCACGCCCTGCGCAACATACTGGAGCCGCGCATGGTGGCGCTGCTCGAAACCACGATGTGGCGGCAGGTCCGCGACCCCGAATTCATGCTGGGCGCGCTCAAGACCTACCGGATGATGACCGGCCTGTCGCAGATGGACACGGAGTTCGCGCAGGACTGGTGGGTCAACCAGCTGCCGGAATATGCGCCGGTCGCCCCCTTCCCGACCCCGGACGCGGAGGAGCACCAGCTCGCCGCGATCCGCCGCATGGCCGTCGACGTGAGCTACGTCGCCCCCGACCAGGCGCTGGTCGGCGAAGCGCTGAAGAGCGTGTGCACCATTTCGCTGCCCGCCCGCGCCTACGAGCAGCTGCTGGGCGACCCGGCCGTGGCCGAGCTGAAGGAGTGGATACCGGCCAATTTTGCCGGCCCGAACGGCTCCAAGGTGTTCGCCCGCCGCTCGGACAAGACCCTGCGCATGGGAGTGTCAGGGGCCTTCACCTATGCCGGGTTCCACGATGTCATCCTCGACAGGCTGGAGGACGTCGCCGCCCAGGCCGCGCTCGACCGTGCGGTGTTCGCCGGCGGCTGCGAGGAGAATGCCGAGACGTCGGTGTCGGCGCTCTCCCAGGACATCCTCAAACTCTACTACGAGGACTTCATCGCCCAGTGGGACAGCATGCTGCGCGATATCCGGCTCGCGCCGCTGACCGACCTCAACGTCGCCAGCGAGAACCTGAAGGACCTGTCGAGCGCGGATTCGGCGCTCAAGCGGCTGGTCACCGCCGTCGTGCGCGAGACCGACCTGACCCGCTCGGACGAGGAAGAGCCGGCCGACAACAAGGCGGGCTCCAAAGGCGCGTCCAAGCTTCTGGGCAAGCTCGGCAAGGTCGGCAAGCTCGCCAAGGCCGGCGCAAAGCTCTTGCCGCGCGCCGGATCGGCGGACGAGGTCGACATGACCGGCACGCTGGTCGCCGAGCACTTCAAGCCTCTCAAGGGCGCTGTCGCCGAGGTCGACGGGCAGCCGCCGGCGCTCGACTCGGCCGTCGTCGCGCTGACCGCGCTGTCCAACGTGCTGCAGACGGTGACCGCCAGCCCCGACCCGCAGGACGCGATCAAGAAGCAGGGCGGCCTCGCCGAACTCACCGGCGCGGTGGCAAGGCAGGCCCAGATCCTGCCGGACCCGATCGACGACTGGCTCGGCGGCATCGCCGGCGACACCAGCGGCCTCACCGAAAGGGCCGTGACCTCCGAGCTCAACGCCATCTGGCGCGCCGACATCCTGCCCTTCTGCCAGGCGGCGCTGACCGACCGCTATCCGTTCAGCCCCGACAGCGCCGTCGACGTAAACGTGCGCGATTTTGCCCGCTTGTTCGGGCCGGGCGGGCTGATCGACAGCTTCACCAACGACCATCTGATCAGCTATGTCGACACGGCCAGGCAGCCGTGGACATGGCGTGCCGACTTCGGCCTCGATTCCGCGGCGCTCTCCGCCTTCGAGCAGGCGCGGCGCATCCGCGACGACCTCTTTCCCGGCGGCACCGGGCCGGTGATGAGCTTTACGCTCGAGCCCAAGGACCTGTCGCCGAGCGTGGTGCGCGTGACGCTCAATCTCGATGGCCAGAACCTCGTCTATTCGAACAACGCCACGCGGCCGCAGCCGATGACCTGGCCGGGCAAGGACGGCACCGGCACGATCTCGCTGGCGTTCCAGCCGATCGACGGCTCGCCGGAGGTGATCGTCAACGAGACCGGCAGCTGGGCGTGGCTCAGGATGCTGAGCAACGGCCGCTTTTCCGGCACGGCCCTGCCCGACGTCTACAATCTTCGCCTCGGGGCGAAGAACTTCTATGCGGATTTCGAGCTCAAGGCGGCAAGCGTCGAGAACCCCTACAATCTGCAGATGTTCAAGAGGTTCACATGCCCGCCGCAGCTGTGACCACGGGCTTCTTCGGCAAGATCCCGGCGACGGGGGACTTCGTTTCCTGGAACCTGCCGCGCAGCTTCGTCGACCGCTGGGATCGCTGGATGTCGATGGAACTCCGGGCCCGCCCCGACGAGGGCGAACTCGATCCGCGCGTGTGGCGCTTCACGGTGCCGGCCGGCATCTTCTGCGACCAGCCGGGCGCCGGGGCGTGGCGGATGAGCGAGGATCGCGCCGGGCGCAGGTATCCGTTCGTGATCGCCGCCGTCGGGCACGCGCCCCGCAAGGACGACGCATGGTTCGAAACGGTCGCCGCAATCGCGGGCGATGCGGTGTCGCGCTACTGGGCGAGCGCCATGATCGCAGAACGGCTCGGCGCCGTTCCGCTGCCGGCCGCCGGCGACGCGGAACCGGGGATCGTGTTCTGGTGCGAGGGCTGGCACGTGCACGAATGCCATTTCAGGGACATCCATGATCTCGCCGACAACGGCCTGCCGGCCATGCGCACGGTGCCCCTGCCGGCGGAGGAAGGCTGATCATGGCGATCACCGTCTTTGCCGAGAGCATGGGCTTCTTCCACAAGGGCAGCAACGGCAAGGGCATTGCGCCGGGCGATGTGTGCCTGTCGCCGCCCTCGCCGCCCGCAGGCCCGGTGCCGGTGCCCTACGTCAACATGCTGTCCTCCTCGGACCTGTCCAACGGCACCAAGAGCGTCAAGATCGACGGCGAGCCGACGGCGATCGAGAATTCCTCGGAGATTTCGACCAGCACCGGCAACGAGCCGGCGACGCAGGGCCTCGGCGCCGGCGTCATCACCCACAAGATCAAGGGCAAGGGCGTCTTCAAGCTGTGGTCGTTCACGGTCAAGGCGGAGGGCAAGGGCGTCGACCGTCACGGCGACATGATGGCCCAGAACACGGCCAGCGACATACCCAACTGCATCGACCAGACGGCGATCAACACCTTCAAGGCGCTGCTGAGGCGCAAGGGCATCGCGCCCGGCCCGTGCCCGAGCAAGCCCTATGACGCAGACGTCCACCGGCCGGACAAGGACCCCTCCCCGGCCCAGAAGAAGGCGGTGCGCAACAAGCCATGCTGGGAATGCAAGCGAGACGACAAAAGGGTCTCGCGCGCCCACTGGCGTACCGAGAGGTCGAGCACCGGAGCGATCGTACGCTACGAGGACCCAGTCCACGGAAAGGACATGGCGCGCGGCAAGGGCCATATGACCCACGACCACCAGCCGCCGCTGTGCGTGGCCTGGGCGCTCGGCGGGTGCAACATGAAGCTTGCGGATTTCAAGAAGTATTTCGAACGCGCAAGCCGGGTCAAACCTCACTGCGAAGCGCATTACCGCAGCCAGGGAAGCCAGGCGGACGCCTATGCGGCGACGCTTTGAGGGGGCGGGCCATGATTTCCATTGCCAAGAGCTACAACGACATCCAGCAACGCTATATCGCCGAACTGCGCGCGGTCCTGCCCGAGATCAGGGCCTGGTGGCGCGGCATCGTCGCGGCGGAGGGCTATGATGCGGCCTCGCTGACCTGGCCGACCGGAATTTCCGGGCATCCGCGCTTCCTGCACGTCTTCCGAAAGTTCTATTTCGAGATCGAGAACCTGAACCGGAAGAACGAGCACGACTTCGTTGAAGCAGCGGAGAAGGCGCCGGAGGAGAAATGGGGTGTCGACGACATCGGCGACAGCCCCCGCTACGCCGGCCAAATAGACCTGCTCGTCGACGACATTCCCAGCAAGGCGCCCGACCTGGTCGAGGTCGTCAACGGTTTCGTGTTCGTGCCCATCGGGCTAGACCAGGACGACGAGATCACCTGATGTCGCTGATCACCTTCTTCGAAACGGAACGCGGGATTCGTCG
This sequence comes from Mesorhizobium sp. CC13, assembly GCF_039907765.1. Taxonomy (NCBI): domain Bacteria; kingdom Pseudomonadati; phylum Pseudomonadota; class Alphaproteobacteria; order Hyphomicrobiales; family Phyllobacteriaceae; genus Mesorhizobium; species Mesorhizobium sp. CC13. The sequence continues at coordinate 39,994 of NZ_JARDJI010000005.1, forward strand.
CCTTTTGCGCCAGCCGGGTCATGTCGAGCCCAGGGACGCGAAGGTCGCGGCCCGCAAGCTCGGCGAGAGTTCCGAACGACACCAGGCGCTTTTCGACGGGTACCGGGACGATATCCGGACCGCCTACGACATCGCGGCGCACTGGTGGGCCAACACGGTCGCCGCGCAGCTGCAACTGGGCCTCGGCCGCGACGCAGCGATCCGCGAAGCCTTCATGAAGCGAGCCGCGGGCGCTGCCGCGCACGGCAACGTGATCTGGATCGTGCGCAACTACTGGCTCGATTGCTGCGAGGTCAACAAGCAAACCGGCAGCGTCGTCTACCCTGAAACCCTGCTGCTGCAATGGCTGGTCGACGCCGAGGAAGTTGAGCTGGTGCGGCTGATCGCCTGCATGCCCTACTGGCCGATCGGCATGGACGCTAACGGCGCCTGGTGCTGAGCCATGAGCTTCGCTGTCTGGCTGGAGAATCGCACCCCCTTTTCAGTCGGCTCCTATGCGCTGCCGGACGCGGACGGCCAGGAGGTCTTCCTGGGACTCTTCTCGGCGAGTTTTGCAGGTGTGGACGAAATGAGCGCCCTTGAACCGGCCGAGGAGCAATTGCCTGTGACGCTCGGCGACGTGTTCTTCGGCGATCCTTCCTGTTCATCGACGCGCTACGAGGCCGACATCGCGGCGGTGAAGCCCGGCGTCGACGTCATCGTCAACGGCACTGCCCATGCGCCGAACGGCAAGCCGGTCCGCGAAATGCAGGCGGGCGTGAAATTCGGACCGCTGCAGAAGGTGCTCAACGTCGTCGGCGACCGCATCTACGACGCCGGCAGCTACAGCGCCCCGCATCCGTTCACACGGATGCCCATCGTCTACGAGCGTGCCTATGGCGGGACCACCGCCGACCAGAAGACCGATCCGCGCAATCCGCTGGGCGTGGGTTTCGCCCATGCCCGCTCGGCCGATCCGGCGGTCAGGACGCAGGCGCCGAACATGACCTACCCGGCCGAGCCGTTCACGAGCCCCTCGGACAAGCCGCGGCCGGCGGGTTTCGGGGCGCTCGGGCGTGGGTGGCAGCCGCGCCTGCCGCTGGCGGGGACCTACGACCAGGCCTGGATCGACACGCAATGGCCGCTGCCGCCGAAGGACTTCGACCCGCGCTACAATCTCGCGGCGCCGGCCGACCAGCAGCTTCCGCATCTGAATGGCGGCGAGCAGGCCACGCTGATCGGGCTCACGCCCGGCGGCCGCTGGAGCTTCAGGCTGCCGCGCGTGGTGGCACCCATCCGCCTGATCTTCGACGACCGCGTCGAGGACCAGGTCTTCAAGCCGGACACGATCATCATCGAGCCCGACATGTTGCGGGTGACGCTGAAGGCGCGGGTGGCCGTGACGGCGCGGCGCAACCGACCGGCGCTGCGCGAGATCGTCTTCGGCCATGTCACGCCGGCGCTGATCGCGGCGAAGCTCAAGGGCAAGGACTACATCGCGCTGCGGGGGACCGACGGCACCATCACCGACCGTCCGGCGTGGCTGCCATGAAGCGGCCGATCTATGTCTGCGGCGGCGGTGCTGTGACGCCCGCCGGCCTGAACCGGCGGCAGACGCTCGCCGCGATCCGCGCCGGGATCTCGGCGTTCGAGGAATACCTGCTGGAAGAGCCGATGGGCGAAAGCCAGATCGTCTCGCGCATCCCGACCCACTGGTCGCTGAGGAGCACGGAGTGGGACTGGCTGGTGAACATGGCCGCGCGCGCCATCATGGATGCGCTCGCGCCGACGGCGGCTGATCCGCGCTCCAGCGCGCTGATGCTGGCCTTGCCGGAGCAGTTCAGGAACCATCCGGCGTTCGAGGAACGCGATCCCTCGGGCTTCCTGGATGCGGTCGCGCGCGCATGCGGCGGCCCGTTCCACCCAGCGTCGCGCGCCATCGATGGCGGTGCCGCGGCCGGCATCGGCGTGCTCGGCCAGGTGGCCGAGATCCTCGCCCAGCCCGGCGTCGAGCGCGTCCTGCTCGGCGGCGTCGACAGCCTGGTCAACGACAGGGACATCGCCCGGCTTGCCCAGGCGGGACGGTTGAAGGGCTCCGACAATGCCCAGGGGCTCGTGCCCGGAGAGGCCGCGGCCTTCGTCTGCCTGCAATCGCGCCCCGATCCGAAGTCGCCAGGCCTTGCCGCCATTCACGGTGCCGGATTTGCCCCGGAGGCCGATTCCGTCCTGACCGAGCGCTACAGCCAGGGCAAGGCGCTGCTCGGCTCGCTTCGGGCCGCGCTGAACGGGACCGGCAACGGGCCGCGCGAACCCGACATCGTCTTTGTGGTCAGCAACGGCAATGGCGAACGTTACGGCGGCTGGGAGGCGAACATCGCGCGGTCGCGTTTCTACCGCACGCGGCGAGAGATCCTGCCCATCGCCTACCCGGCGATGACCGTCGGCGAGACGGGTGCTGCCGGCGGAGCACTCGCCCTGCTGGTCGCGGCTGACAGCCTTGCGGCCGGCTATGCGCCCGGTCCGGTGGCGATGTGCGAGGTCGCGTCCGAAGCCGGCTTTCGCGCCGCGGCACTGGTCAGCCAGGTCAGGTCGGCCTGAGCTACATCCAGGCGGGAAAGCGCCGCGTACGCCGCCAGTCGGCCAGGGGAAGGCCGGGATTCTCGAGAGCGGCGCGCATGGCGTCAAGCCGCTGCCGGCGCATCGAATGGAACGGGGCATGCCTGCCGGGTCCCCGCCCCTCGTCCCACCAGGCGTTCGCGCGGTCGGCCACGGCAAGCGGCGTCTCCTCGATCTCGGCGAAACCGTCGCCAAGCGGCGCCGGATCGACGGTGAAGACGTCGGTGTCGTTGAAATCGACCTCGAACAGGTCGCGCCAGGCGAGGCCCGCCGTCCAGACGGACCGAGGCTCGCTCATGCGTTCGATCAGCCACGGCACCACCGACCTGTCGCCGAGCACGCCAAGGGCGGCTATCGCCGGCTGTCGCAAGGACGGTTCGGTCAGGCATTTCTGAAGCCAGGATTTGGCTGCCGTTCGCGACGAGGTGAGCAGGCGCATGTCGATCACTTCGGCCGGGGGGACGCTTGCCGAGGCGAGCAGTTCGTCGAGAACCGGCAGCGCCATGTGGCCCGCGCCGAGCAGGCAGGCGGCGGCCGAGGCCGCCAGCCGCTCCCGTGGCTGGTCGGCGGCGAGGCGCTCGGAGACCGCAGCGACCAGATCGCGGCGGCGCATCGCGCCAGCCAGGCGCAGCGCCCGGATGCGGACCTCGGCCTGGCCGTTCGCGATGAGGTCGCCGAGCCTTGGCCCGGCATCGGCGCGGTAATGCCAGAGTGCCGCGAGGCCGATGCATTTGAGCATCGTTTCGGGGCTATCGACCCATTTGGCGACGAAGGGCCGGAGTTGTTCGCGCGGCGTCCGCGCAATGGCGCCGGACATGCCCGTGGTGCCGGCCTCGCCGAGCGACGCTGCCGCCTCCATCACCTCGGCAAGCGGCCTTTCCGAACCCCAATGGAGCGCCAGGCAGGCCATGACGAAGAGTTCAGGGGCTTCCGGATAGTCGGAGAAACGCGCCTTCGCCATTTCCCATGCGGCCTCGCCCGAGGCGAACAGGCCCTCGAGATTGGCATCCAGCCGCTGGTCGATGCGGCCGATGTCGGCTTCGCCCAGAAGCGGCCCGTCGATCTCCCGCCGCCGCCGCGACCAGAGGAAGGCCGCGTCCTCGGCGTGCTGCTCGACGATGGCCGGGATCGTGGCAAGGCGCTGCATCGGCTCGGCTAATTCAGGTGGACGGCCGCCCCACGGATGCGGTTCGTGCCCGTCGCATGGCTGTTGAGCTGGGTGCCGCGGATGGAGACGCGCCCGTTCTTCTCGAGGATGATGGATGCCAGGCCGCACCTGAGTTCGATGCGGTCTCGTGCGTCGAGGATCACGGTGTCGCCGTCGCGCAGCGCTTCGACCGTTTGCGGATCGCGGCGCGGATCGACGATCCGTCCGACCACGAGCGGCCGGGAGGGGTCGCCCGCCTCGAACAGCAGCGCCACTTCCGAGCCGACGGCGGAACCGTCGAGGGCGGCGAGGCTGCGCGCCTTGAGCGCGGTGTCGCTGGGGTTGCCCACAAAAACGACGAGTGGCTGGTCGCCATCGAAGCCGATCAACAGCCCGATGACCACGCCGTCAATTCTCTCCACAACGTCCATCGCCTGGCCCTCAATTGTTGTGAACACTGCTGCCCTTGATCTTGGTCTTGCCGTCGGCCTTGACGTCGATGTCGCCGCTGCCGTCGAGCCTGATGTCCTTGCCCTTGGCGCTGATCGTGCCGTCCTTCTTGAGCACGATGCTGGCGTCGCCGCATTTCAGCGTGATCTCGTCGGCCGCCTCGATGTAGAGCTTCTTGCCGAACTTCATGACGCCGTCTTCGCCGACATTGACGGTGCTGGCCTTGGCGACCTTCAGCGAGTAGCCGCCGCCGACCTCGACGCCTTCGTCCGCCGCGATCCTGGCCAGGCGTGCCTTGCCGACCTGAGAGGAGTGGCCGCCGCCCACGGTGAAGCTCTGGTCGGCGCCGATCGTCACCTCCTGGCTGGCGGCGACGGTCCATTTGTCGGAGGCGCCGATCTGGTGGCTCTGGCCCGAGCCCACGCTCACCGAGCGGGTGGCGCCGATGGTGTTGGTCTGCGCAGCACCGACGCTGCGCGTCTCGGTTGCACCGACGGTGTCGACGCGGGCGGCACCCACGGTGATCGCCTGGGCGATTGCCACCGTCTGCGCATGATTGGCGCCGATGGTCTCGGTCGAATTGGAGCCGATGCTGATGGTCTCGTTGGAGCCGACGGTCAGCGATCGGTTCTTGCCGACGGTCTCGGTATCGTTCGAGCCGATGTCGGTCTTCTGGTCGACGCCGACCTTGACGGTCTTGTTGTTGCCGACGTCCTCATCGAGATTGTGGCCGACGGAATGCTTGGCGTCGTGATCGATGCGGTCGGACTGGTCGTGCTGCACGAGCTTGGTGCGATCATGCTTGACCAGCAGCTTGTGGTCCTTCTGCGCCTGGAAATTGACCAGTTCGGAGCCGGCCTTGTCCTCGAACATCAGCTCGTTATAGCCGCCTCCGCCCTTCGAGGAGTCAGACTTCCAGCCCGACTGCGTGGCGTTGCCGGGCAGGCCATAGGGCGGCATCTGGGCGGCGTTGTAGACGCGCCCGGTGATGATTGGCCAATCCGGGTCGCCCTCGATGAAGTCGACGATCACCTCCTGGCCGATGCGCGGGATCTGGATGAAGCCGTAGCCGCTGCCGGCCCAGGTCTGCGAGACGCGCACGAAGCAGGAACTGTTCTGGTCCTTCTTGCCCTCGCGGTCCCAGTGGAACTGCACCTTCACGCGGGCATATTTGTCGGTGAATATCTCCTCGCCCGACGGCCCGACCACGGTCGCCGTCTGCGGCCCGCGCATGATCGGGCGGGGCGTGATGCGCGGCGGCCGGTAAGGCAGGCTCGTCGGCGCCACCCCCAGAACCACCGTGAAATTCTCTCCCTCGGTGTCGATGCCTGCCCGGTAGTTCGGATCGAACATCCGGTATTCGGCGCTCAGCACCAGATATTCCTGGTTCTGGTCGTCACGCGGGAAGTTTTCCAGCTTGAAGGTGCAGCCGGAGAAAAGGCCGCGCACGGTGCCGGCGGCGGCGATGCGCTGGTGTACCGCCTGCAGTTCCTCGCGGCGAAGCAAGGCGATGGCGTCGCCGCGGCCGACGTCGAGATGGGCACCGGGCTGCCGGTAATGCTCGCCCGAGGCGAGTTTGTGGCCGAACGCCTGCTCGGACTTGGCCATCAGGTCGGCGCCGGGCTTCTGGAAGTCATAGTCGGTATGGGCGTAGGCGCCGGGCCGGACGGAACTGCCGGGCACCCATTCGGTGATGTATTCGACGTCGCGGCGCGTCACCTCACCCTCGAAGTGGTAGGGAACCTTTTCGTAGCCGGGCGAAGGCTTCAGCTTGCTCATGGCGTCGGCGAGGATCAGCTTGTGCTCGCCGTCGCCGTGCTCGAAGAAGTACATGACGCCCTCGTGTTCGAGCAGGCGTTGCACGAAATCGAGGTCGCTCTCGTCGTACTGGACGCAATATTCGCGCGAGGGATAGGAGCCCTGCAGCCGCTTCTCGAACTTCGCCGCGCCGTATTTCGAGAAGATCTTCTCGACGATCTCGATTGCCGTCATGTTCTGGAAGATGCGGCAGTCTGTGGTGTTGCCGAGGAACCAGAGCCACGGCCTGACCATGGCCTCGTAATAGGCCAGCCGGTCCTCGATGCGGGTGAGACGGAACTCCGAGACCAGGCCGCTGAACCAGCGCTTGGGGTCGGATTCGCCTTCGACCGAAACGGCGCCGCCCAGCATCTCGAGAGGGTCGATGTCGGGATCGGGGCTCACGAAGCCGACGGTATAGCCGAAGCAGCGGCTCACCTCGTCCCGGCCGGTGAGATGGGTGAAGGTCAACGTATCGGCGCCAAGGGGTGTCCGGACCACTGTCGCACGATCGTTAGCCATGGCGTCGTGCCTCTCCAGGGACGGCCGGACCTTCCCTGGAAGCTTAGCATAAGTTTATCGGGCGGCCAAAATGCCGGTCGGATGGCGCTGGATGCGGCCATTTGAAATGCCGCTGTGCTCGACGGGCCGCAAACTGCTAGAATGACAAGCAGATTTACAACGAGGCTGCTGGCTACCGGAGATCTGGCGGGCAAATTCGGATGTTCATCAGTCTGACTATCGAGAATGTCGACAGGCTGCCGAACGGCGGGCCGATCAGCTTCAGTTCGAACGGCCGAAGTTTCGAAATCGGCCGCGAGCGGCGCGACTGGAACCTGCCCGATCCAAATCTCTTCATCTCGGGCCTGCACTGCCAGGTGCAATATGACGGCGGCAGCTTCTGGCTGCACGACGTTTCACGCAACGGCACCTTCGTCAACGGCACGAGCGAGCGCCTGGCCTCGCCTTACCGCCTGTGCGACGGCGACCGCATCTGGATCGGCCGCTACATCGTTGCCGTGTCGATCGAGGACGACCGCCAGGCCGATGCGGTCGGCGCAGGCGAATGGGCCAGCGCGCCCTACCACGGCGGCGGGGACTTCGGCCCCTCGCCCGCGCCGCAGGCCGTCGACCCGTTCTTCGCACCGCCGGCTGCCCGGCCCGCGCCCCCGGCGAGGGCAACGCCCGCCGCAGAGGCGAGGCAGATATCTCCGGCGCCACAAAGCACTCCTGCCCGGCCGCAGGCCGACGCCACGGAACTGCTCAGGCTGATCGCGGCGGGCGCCGGCGTGGCACCCGAGGTATTCACCCAACGCGACCCGCAGGACGTGGCGGCCGAGATCGGCTCGGTGCTGCGCGCGGTCGTCGACGAGCTTGCCCAGCTGCTCAAGGCGCGTGCCGCGGCGAAGGCGCTGGCCAAGAGCAGCCACCGGACCATGATCGGCGGCGCGGACAACAATCCGCTCAAGTTCATTCCGCGTGCGGACGAGATCCTCGAAATCATGTTCGCGCGGCGGCATGCCGGCTATCTCGACGCGCGGCGCAGCATCGAAGATGCATTCCGCGATCTCAAGTCGCACGAAATCGCCACCTACGCCGCCATGCAGGCGGCGCTGTCTCGGCTGCTCTCTGAGCTGTCGCCCGAGGCCATGGAGCGCAAGGCGCCGCCATCGTTCGTCTCGAAGAAGGGGCGCGCCTGGGATGCCTATGTGGCGACGTGGGAAGCAAAGGAGGACGCTCACGAAAACGGCATGCTGGACGTCTTCCTTGCCTACTTCGCCGAGGCCTACGCCAAATCCGCGGGCCACAAGTAGCGCTCCGACCCCTTCCAGCGTTGCCGGCAGCCGGCGCGCATGCCCGTTGCATCGCCAATTGCTTGCACTACCATGGTTCCGAGCGGCGGGCCGAAGGAGCGAGGATGGCTCACCTCCGGCGCGTGCGGCCTGCGGGAAGTTGCGGCTGCAAGGCATTACCGCCGCACGAGAACGGGGTGATCGGCGATGAGTTCGAAGGACGATCCTTCCGGCTCCGGCGGCAGGACCATCGTTCGCTCCGCGCCGCATCGTGCAGCGCGGAGCCCTGGCGGTGATCGCCCGCCGGCCGCTCCTTCCGATTCGACCATCTTCTACGCAGCCAGTCCGGCGGCGGAGGGTTCGGGCGCGGTGTTTCACGGGCCCGGATTTCAGGACGGCAACCGGCGGCGGGGCAAGCGCTCCGCGGCTGATGCTGAACACTTGCAGCGGCCCTCCTACGACATTTACCATCGCGTCGATTTTCCGGCTTCGAACCCGCTCATCGCTGCAGCGGCACCACTGCTGATGATGCTCGGCCGCTTGCGCCTTGCCGGTCCCGAGGCGGGCGCAGAGGAACTTGGCCGGCACCTGGGCGAGCTCGTCGACACATTCGACCACAGCGCGGCAGAGGCCGATGTCGCCGACGAAGACGCCCGCATCGCCAAATATGTGCTCTGCGAGACCGCCGACGACATTGCGGGCAACCTGCCGGGCATCGGCAGGGACGCCTGGCAACCGCACAGCCTGTTGCGGCGGTTCTACCAGCTCGAAGCGCCCGGCAACGGCTTCCTCGACGCCCTCAACTCGGTGCTCGGGGCGCCGGAGGAGCGATGCGACCTGCTCGAACTGATGCATGCCTGCCTGTCGCTGGGCTTCGAGGGGCCTTATCGAGGCACGGCGCGGGGCGGGCAGAGCCTCGAGCCGGTTCGGCAGGACGTGTTCAACGCGCTCCGCTATTTCCGGCCGCGCGACGGCATCGACCTGTCGCCGCGATGGCAAGGCCAGTCGACGGCGACGGCAAGGCGTTCGCGGCGGCTGCCTCTATGGGCGATCGCCGCGGCTGCCATCGCTGCCGTCACCGGCGCATTCTTCTGGATGCGGGCGGAAGTCACCGACGAAGGCGAGGCCCTCGCCGGCCGGCTGCTTGCGCTCGCGCCCGCCGCTCAGGTAACCATCGAGCGGGCAATGCCAGCACCTCCGGCGGAGGAAGAGCCGGCGCCACCCGTGACCTCGCAGATCGAGCGCATCCGCGGCACGCTCGCCCCCGACATCGAAAGCGGCGCACTGAAGGTCGATCCAAGGGGCGACTTCATCGTCGTGGCCATCGACAACAGGCTGCTGTTCGAACCCGGCGGCGCCGACACGAAGCCGGAATTCGCCCCGGTGGCAGCGCGGATCGGCGCCGCCCTGCAAGCCGAACAGGGACCTGTCCGCATCGTTGGCCATACCGACAATCTGCGGCCGGGGCGGACGAGCCCGTTCAAATCCAACTACGACCTTTCGGTCGCCCGCGCGCAGGCGGTGGCCACGTTGCTTGCGCCGCTCGTCGGCGACCCGTCGCGCATCACCGTCGAGGGCAAGGGCGAGGACGAGCCGATCGCGGACAACGCCTTGCCGGAGGGCCGGGCCAAGAACCGGCGTGTCGACGTCATGATCCGCAGGGAGGCCAGCCAGTGAGCGCGCGCCGCAGCCCGAAAACACGGGCGCCGGCGAACTGGCTGATGCCGGTGATCAGCGCGCTCGCCCTCGCAGGTCTTGCCGCAGCCGTCTGGTACGCGGGTCCGCTGATCGGTTTCGGCGAAGCGCGTCCGCTCGGCTCGACGTGGGTGCGCCTTTCGCTCATCGGCGCGGCCATCGCAATGATTGGCGGCTACCAGTTCTTTCGCCTGTTCAGGGCCCGCGAGGCACAGCATGCGCTGGAAGCGGCGGTTTCGCGTCCGTTCGACGCCGCGGGCGACGCGCGGGCGCTGGAAAGGGGCATGCAGGATGCCATCGCCAAGCTGAGGCGGGCCAGCGGCAGGCGCAACTTCCTCTACGAGGTGCCGTGGTATCTCGTCATCGGTCCCCCGGCCGTGGGCAAGACGACGGCGCTGGTCAATTCCGGACTGAATTTTCCCCTGGCGGTGTCCGGCACGGCCCAGCCAGTGCCCGGCGTCGGCGGCACGCGCAACTGCGACTGGTGGTTCACCGACAACGCCGTGCTGATCGACACCGCCGGGCGCTACGCAACGCAGGATTCCGATCCGGAGCGCGATCGCGGCGACTGGCTGGCCTTCCTGTCGCTGCTCAAGCAGCACCGCGCCGTGCAGCCGATCAACGGCGTGGTCGTCGCCATCAGCCTTTCGGACCTGATGCTCGCCGGTGGCCAGGAAGCGGAGGCCCGCGCGATCGAGATCAGAAACCGGCTGCAGGAAATAGGCGACACGCTGAAGATCAGCTTTCCGGTCTATGTGATGTTCACCAAGGCAGACCTGATCGCCGGGTTCATGGACTATTTCGGCGATTTCGACGAACAACGCAGGCGAGCGGTATGGGGAGCGACCTTCCAGAGCCCCGACCGCACGAAAAACCCGCCCGGCGACGTGCCGGGCGAGTTCCGGGCGCTCGTCCAGCGCCTTGGGGAAGAGTTGCCGGATCGGCTGCAGGACGAGGCCGATCCGGTCTCGCGGATCGCGATCTTCGGTTTTCCGGCGCAGTTCGCCTCGCTCGAACGGCACTGCACCGAATTCATTGCGACGGTCTTTGCAGCCCGGCAGCAGGCCGGCGCCATCCTGCGTGGCTTCTATTTTTCCTCGGGCACCCAGGAGGGCACGCCGATCGACCGCGTGCTGGGGGCGATGGAAAGAGGTCTCGCCGGCGCGCCGCGGCCGCAGCTGTCAGGAACCGGCAAGAGCTTCTTCCTGCACGACCTGCTGGCCAAGGTGGTGTTCGGCGAGTCCGGCTGGGTGTCGTTCGACAGTTCGGCCGACAGGCGGGCGCGCCTCGGCCGCTCGCTTGCCATCGGCGGGATCGCGATTGCGGCATTGGCAGCGCTCGGGGTCCTGGGGGCAAGCTTCAAGGCCAATCGCGACCTGATCCAGCGCACCGAGCAGTCGACGGAGCAGCTCAGGGCCACCGCCGATGCCCAGCTCGCGGCCGTAACCGTGGCGGATGCGGACCTGGGCACGGTGATCGACGCGCTGGAGGCCGCCCGCAATCTTCCCGTCGGCTACGAAACCAGCGAGCAGGCCGTACCGGCGCGGGAAACGCTCGGCCTCAGCCAGCGCGCGCGGCTGCAGTCCGCCTCGGTGAGCGCCTACAGGCAGGCGCTGGAGCGCTTGTTCCGGCCCAGGCTGCTTGTCCACCTGGAGAAGATCATCGCCGAGCGGATGAACGATCCCGCCGCGCTCTACGAGCCGCTGAAGACCTACCTGATGCTGGGCGGCAGGGCCCCCCGCAACGATGACGAAGCGGTGGTCGCCTGGCTGACCAGCGACTGGGAGCAGAACCTCTATCCCGGGCCGCAGAACCGCGACGGCCGGATGGCGCTCGAACGGCACCTTCGCGCCATGCTCGTGCTCGACGATGCCTATGGCTCGGCGGTCGCGCTCGACCGGCAGCTGGTGGAGGCAGCCCAGCGCTCGCTCGGCCAAATGACGGTCGCTGAGCGGGCCGCGGCGCTGATCCAGGCTTCGACATCGGCGAAAGCGCCGGAGGACTTTTCGGTCACCGCGCGGAGCGGCCCCGAGGCCTCGCTGGTGTTCGAGACCGTCGACGGCAGCAACTTCTCCAGCCTGCGCGTTCCGGGCATCTACACCTATGCCGGCTTTCACGACGTCTACCTCGATCAACTCGCTGACATCGCCGGGCGGCTTCAGGACGACAGCTGGGTGATTGGCGCGGGCGGCGAGCAGGGTGACATCGAACAGGACCTCTTGCGGCTCGGCCCGGAGCTTCTCGATCGCTACAGCGCCGACTTCGCCAGGGCCTGGAACGACGTCCTCGACCGGCTGAAATTCAAGCCGCTGGCCGCGGACAAGCCCGACTACCTGGCATTGTCGGCGGCGGGCGCTCCCAACTCGCCGCTCGCACAGCTGTTCGAGGCTATCGCCCGGGAGACCGCCCTCACCCGCAACGCGCCTGCCATGGACGCGGCGCGCGCCGACGGCCTGGCCCGCATCGGCATCGAGGTTGCCGGTCAGAAGTCGGCAAACCGCGCCGGCACCGCCACGCAAGCGGGACAGGTGCTGGGCGCCAACATCGAGGCGCAGTTCCGGCTGTTCCAGCTCCTGGTCGACGGCCGACCGGGGCAGCGGCCCATCGATGCCCTGATCCAGAACTTCCGCGCGATCCAGCAGAGCCTTGCGATATCCGCCGCAGCACCTGCCCAGGCCGGCCAGGCGAACGCCAACCTGCGCATGCAGATCTCCAACCTCGGCATCAACGCATCCCGCCTGCCGAAGGCGCTGGCGCGGATGGTCCGTGCTGCCGCCGACGAGTTCGAGGTCGACGTGGCTTCGGCGTCGGTCGCCCAGTTGGACAGCGCGCTCAAGGAAACGGTCAGCGCCGCATGCGACCAGGCGATCGCCAACCGCTTTCCCTTCGCGGCCGGCGCCGCGAACGACGTGCCGATCGCCGACTTCGCCAGGCTTTTCGCCCCGGGCGGCATCATGGACCGGTTCTTCGCGCAGAACCTCGCTTCGCTCGCCGACACATCCGGGACCGAATGGTCGTGGAGGCAGGACAACCCCACCAGCCGCGGGCTATCGGTGGCGAGCCTGAAGCAGTTTCAACGGGCCGCCGCGATCAGGGATGCGTTCTTTCCGCTCGGCGGCTCCATGCCGTCGGTCAACCTCACCTTCATGCCGTTTTCGCTGCACACCGATGCCGACATGGCCCTGCTCGACGTGAACGGCCAGATCGTGCAGAGCTACCAGAGCGGCAGCAGCGCCGGGGTGGTGACCTGGCCGGGCAGCCTACAGGCCGGAACGGCCCATCTCAGCCTGACGCCTGAGCTGCCGGGGCGCGAGTCCGCCCTCAAGTTCGAAGGCCCCTGGGCCCTGAAGCGCCTGCTCGACGCGGCGACCGCGACACCCACAGGCGAGGATCTTGAGCTGCGCTTCGTGATCGGTGGGCGCGACGTCGCCTACCGGCTGCAGACGAACCCGCCCGGCAATCCGTTCGCACTGCCGGCCTTTTCCGAATTCAGCTGTCCGGACGGGCTGTGACTCCTCCGATGGGGGTACCGGCCGGACTGCTGATTTCGATATTCCATTCCCCGCCTCTGTGGCAGAGTGGGTCTGCGCGTGGGAGACCGTACCGTAGAGGGGCGCCCGAAAAGCGCCGACGCAATTGACCGATGTCGCCCTCCTCTTCGAGAGCTTCGGCGTAAGCCACCAGGGCTGCGTCCGCCAGACCAATGAAGACAGCTATCTGATCGAGCCGCGCAGCGGCCTGTGGGTGGTCGCCGACGGAATGGGCGGCCATGACGCGGGCGAGATCGCCTCCGCCTGTATCGTCGACCATCTGGCGACAATCGGCATCGCTTCCTCGGCGCCCGACCTGCGCGCCCGTTTCGAGGACCGGCTGCGGCAGGCGCATGCCGAAATCCGCCAGATCTCTGCCAAGCGCGGCGTCACCATCGGCTCCACGGTGGCTGCCCTGCTGGCCATGGACGGCAAGTTTGCCGGACTGTGGCTCGGCGACAGTCGGCTTTACCTGGTGCGCGACGGGTCGATCGTGCAGGTTTCGCACGACCACACCGAAGTCCAGGAACTGGTGGACCGCGGCGCGATCACACCCGAGGAGGCGCGAAGGTGGCCGCGGCGCAACGTGATCACCCGGGCGATCGGCGTCAGCGACGACATCACGGTGGATTTCCGCCAGGGCGACATCCAACCCGGCGACGTTTTCGTGCTGGGAACGGACGGGCTCACCGCGCATGTGTCGGACGAGGAGATCGCATCGGCGGCGAGTTCCGCCGGGCCGCAGGCAGCCTGCGAAGCGCTGCTGGCGAAGGTTCTGGAGCGCGGCGGAACCGACAATGTGACCATCGTGCTGGTGCGGATGCGGGGCGCAAGTGCTGAGACCAAGCCTTCGGAGGGAGGCCGCTAGGGGCTGGCGGCGGCAGACCGAAACGTCCGGGCCGGCAGCTGAAGGCCGGCTGCTGCGATTCGGATCAGCAAGTGCCGCCATCGCCTTGATGCTGTTGTGGTTTCCAACCAGGGCTGAAGCCGAATTCACGGTCTGCAACCAGACGCTCGACGTGGTCAACCTCGCCGTCGGCCAGGAGGTCGAGGGCGCCTTCCAGACCGATGGGTGGTGGACCATCGGCGCCAACCAGTGCGTCAACGTGATCCGCGAGGAACTGACCAACCGGTTCATCTACGTCTACGCGACCGACGTCTTCGGCAATGCCATCCTCGCCGGCACGACCGACATGTGCGTCGAGCGCCGGCGCTTCACCATCCGCGGCATCGAGGAGTGCTGGCTGCGCGGGCACATCGCGGCGCGGTTCCAGGAAGTCGACACGCAGGCCCAGGTCCGGTGGACCTTCTTCCTCACCGGGGCTTCGCCATGACGCATGGCATCGACTCGAGCTTCCGGATGCGCAAGCAGGATCGGGCGGCCAGGAAACGGCGGGCGCGCTTGCGCCGGGCGCTGGCGGCGGTGGCGGTCCTGGCGCTGGTCGCTGTCGGCGCCGCGTTCTATCTGCTTTCCGGCTATCTGCAGCCGGTCGAGGAATATGAAGGCGACCTGCAGGTTTCCGAGGATGCGGACATCGTTCCCGCCGATGCCCCGGTCTATGTACCTGCCATCGTCGACCTGGCCGGCGATCCGATGTGGATCAACCTCGCACGCGAAGCGGGCAGCGACACGAAGCGGCGCAGGATCGCGAGGCCGGCCGACCTTGGGGACGACGGGATATCGCCCCGGATCGAGTTTCTCTCCGACGCGATGCTGAGCTCGAGCGAGCGCTTCATGACGGCGATTCCCTCGTCGCAGGAGGATTTCGCGTTCTTCCAGGCGCAAAGAGGTTCGCCGGTGCAGCCTGCGCTTCCCGAAGCGGGCATGCCTGAAGACGAGGCCTTGCGGCCCGGCGACGCCGAGGCGGAGGCCGGCCCGGATGCGGACCTGAGCGCGGGCTGGGGCGAGACGATCGACGAGGGCGAAGCCGCCCTGCCCGCCTTCCAGAAGACGGCGGTCGAAAACAACACGAGTGTGGCGGCGGTCGCATCGGAACAGGACCGCTTCGAGGCGACGGAGGATATCTTCGTCAAGGTTCTGTCCGAGCGGAGCCTCGACAGCGTGGTCGCGGAGGCGAAATTCGCCGCCGACGAGGCGACGCTGGCAGGCGCCTCGCTGAAATCGCTGTTCAGAATGGAGAAGCTCGAGCCGGGCTATGTCGTGGCCATGCGCGGCTTCAGGCCCCGGCGCAATGCCGCGCTCGCCCTCATGCAGGTCTCCATCTACGCCAGGAACAAGTTCGTCGGCACGCTGGCGCGCGCCTCGACCGGACAATTCGCCTCCGGCGTCGATCCATGGGTGCGCGACGACCTTTTCAACTATTCGGGCGTCCCCGACACCGGCGGGCGCAAGCGGCAGTACCGGCTGCTCGATGCCATCTATTCGACGGCCGCGCGCAACCAGGTGCCGACCGGCGTGCTGGGCGAGGCCATCATGTATCTCTCGCGCGGCGAGGACCTGAACGCCTTCGCCAGCGAGGACCAGCGCCTCGTGCTGATGTATTCGGACACCGCCCGCGGCAAGGACGGGCTGAGCGGCAGGGTGCTCTATGTCGGCGTGCGCGGCGCGGGCAAGAGCCTGGAGTGCTTCGTCTTCCAGCAGTCCGACGGGCAGTTCGCCTGCGTGAGCCAGAACGACCAGGTTCGCTCGCTGGCGGCCACGAGCGGCCTGTTCACCCCGGTCAAGGGGGTGATGACCTCGACCTTCGGCCCGCGCATGCACCCGATCCTCAAGACCGTCCGCATCCACAAGGGCGTGGACTGGGCAGCACCCGTCGGCACCCCGATCGCGGCCGCCTTCGACGGCCAGGTCGTGTTCCAGGGTGACGGCAAGGGCTACGGCAACCTCGTTCGCATCGCCCATGCCGGCAACCGCGAGACGCGCTATGCCCACATGCAGAGCTTTGCGCCCGGAATTGGCGTCGGTTCATCGGTGAAGGCCGGCGACGTCATCGGCTATGTCGGCACCACGGGCCTGTCGACCGGGCCGCACCTGCATTTCGAGCTCTACCAGGACGCACAGGCCGTCGACCCGCTCGGCAACGTGACCGTCGTGGCCACGGACGACTCGGCCATCGAACTGCTCACCGACCGCATCGTCCGCGTCGAGAGCGGAGGCAGCGCCACCGCCAAGAACCCCCTCTCCTCGGCGACCGGCCTGGGCCAGTTCATCAGCAAGACCTGGCTGCGGATGATGAACACCTATCGGCCCGACCTGGCGAAATCGCTTTCGACCGAAGAACTGCTGGCGCTGCGGTTCGATCCGACGATCTCGCGCGAAATGGTGCGCAACCTGGCACGGGAGGGCGAGGCCTATCTCAAGGCGCGCGGCCACCAGATCACGGCCGGGCGGCTCTATCTGGCGCATTTCCTCGGCATGGAGGGCGCAAGCCAGGTGCTGTCCGCGCCGCAGGAGGCCATGCTGGTCGACCTGCTGGGGGCGAGCGTCATCAAGGCGAACCCGTTCCTGACCGGCAAGAACGCCAGCTACGTCGTGGCATGGGCGGAAAAGAAGATGCGCGGCAGGGCACCGCCGACACAGCCCACCGCGACCAGTCCCCCGGTGCAGGAAATCCGCCAGACCTCGCCGGAGTTCGAGAAGTACAAGGAGGTCATCGCGGCGACCCTGACGTTGGCCGAGAACGCGCTTTGAGCCCGCGGCGCGATCTCGTTGGCAAGGCTCAACCGCCCCGTCACGGCGACGGCATGCAGTTCTTTGCGCAACTTACTGTAATGTTGGTCTTTTCCAAGGATATGCGGCAGGCTATAGAAGATCCATCATGATGCTCTCGCGACTTGTCCTTGCGCTATCGACCCTACTGTTTGCCGTCTCACTCAGCGGCTGCGCCCGCTCGTCCGACGGCACGGTGGTGATCCCGAGGCCATTGGACTCGCGACGCTTCTGGCAGGACGACGAAGCCAGGCGCGCCGCCGCCGAGCGTGCGCAGGCGTCGACCTTCCCGACCGGGCAGGACATCCGTTTCGTCGAGCAGGAAGGTCGTCCGCACGCTGCTCCGTCCCGCCGAACCGCGGCCCCGGCATCCGCGCAGGCGGACAAGCCGCTGTCCTGCCGCAACGTCGCCGGCGCCGGCGGCCGGGTCAGATACGTCTGCGATTGAGCATCTGGCCGGCTGCGGATCGCAGCCGAAAAAGGCCGTTTTTCACCAATTTTCGTCAGCCTGGCGTCAGCATTCCCGCAGTTTTGCGCGAATTCGCCAAAACGTCCGGCTTGTCGGTTGACGGCGAAGCTTTGCGCGTTATAGCCCCATTCCTGACGCGCTACGGAGAGGTCTCGTCTCATGGAAATATTCACGGCTGCGGGCTTTTCGGCCCTTCTGCAGGTCATTGCCATCGACCTGGTTCTGGCAGGTGACAACGCCATCGTCATCGGACTCGCTGCAGCCGGCCTGCCCTCCGACCAGCGCAAGAAGGCCATCCTGGTCGGCATCGGCGCCGCCACCGTGCTGCGCATCATCTTCGCACTGATCACGCAAACATTGCTGGCCATCGGGCCGATGCTGCTGATCGCAGGCGGCCTGCTGCTCTTGTGGGTCTGCTGGAAGATGTGGCGCGAGCTGCGCGTCAGCCACGAAGAGGAAGAAGCCGCGACCGAAGCCCTCTCCGACGTTGACTACGACAAGGACGGAACCGTCGCCAGCAAGGGGCCGCGCAAGACTTTCGCCCAGGCCGCCTGGCAGATCGTCATCGCCGACGTCTCGATGTCGCTCGACAACGTGCTGGCCGTCGCCGGCGCGGCCATGGAGCACCCGACGGTCCTCATCATCGGTCTTGCGCTGTCCATCGCGCTGATGGGCTTCGCCGCCTCCTTCGTGGCCCGCCTGCTGCACAGGTTCCGCTGGATCGCCTATATCGGCCTGCTGATCATCCTCTACGTCGCGGTCAAGATGCTGCTCGACGGCGCCGTGCAGCAGTTCCCCGAGCAGTTCGCCTTCCTGGCGCCCTGGTTCGGGCCGACCGCCGGCGGCCACTGAGGCGACGGGATTTGCGGGCCGGGTCAACCCGGCCCGTTTCGCATGCCGCATCCGCCGGTTTGCTTGAAGCCAGAACTGTGCTATTGCGCCGCCCGAATTGAGCTCGTGCCAGAGCGAACAGATCGATACATCGCAAGATTTCCGGGCCGGACCCCAGGGTAGCCGGCCCGCGTCCATTGGAAGCCGCCTATGACCGCAGCACCCCGCGTCAGTTTTGTCAGCCTCGGATGCCCGAAGGCGCTCGTCGATTCCGAACGCATCCTCACCCAGCTCCGCGCCGAGGGCTACGAGATCGCCCGCAAGCACGACGGCGCCGACCTCGTGGTCGTAAACACTTGCGGTTTCCTGGATTCGGCGCGCGATGAATCGCTCAACGCGATCGGGACTGCGATGAAGGAGAACGGCAAGGTCATCGTCACCGGCTGCATGGGCGCCACGCCCGAACTGATCCGCGAGAAGCACCCGAACGTCTTCGCCATCACCGGCCCGCAGGCCTATGAGAGCGTCATGGCCGCCGTGCACGAGGCTGCGCCCCCGGCGCACGACCCGTTCACCGACCTGGTGCCGCCACAGGGCGTCAAGCTTACCCCGCGCCACTACGCCTATCTCAAGATTTCAGAGGGTTGCAACAACCGCTGCACCTTCTGCATCATCCCGGCCTTGCGCGGCGACCTCGTCTCGCGGCCCGCGGCCGACGTGCTGCGCGAGGCCGAGAAGCTGGCCAATGCCGGCGTCAAGGAACTGCTTGTCATCTCCCAGGACACCAGCGCCTACGGCATCGACATCAAATATGCGACCAGCCCGTGGAAGGACCGCGAGGTCCGCGCAAGATTCCTCGACCTGTCGCAGGAACTCGGCGAACTCGGCATCTGGGTGCGCATGCACTATGTCTACCCCTACCCGCATGTCGCCGATGTCATCCCGCTGATGGCCGACGGCAAGATCCTCCCCTATCTCGACATTCCCTTCCAGCACGCCTCGCCGCAGGTGCTGAAGAACATGCGTCGCCCGGCGCATGGCGAAAAGGCGCTCGAGCGCATCCGCGGCTGGCGCGACGTCTGCCCGGACCTTGCCATCCGTTCGACCTTCATCGTCGGCTTCCCGGGCGAGACCGAGGAAGACTTCGAGATGCTGCTCGACTGGCTCGACGAAGCCAAGATCGACCGCGCCGGCTGCTTCAAGTACGAGCCGGTCCAGGGCGCCCGCTCCAACGACCTCGGCCTCGATCAGGTGCCTGAAGAGGTCAAGGAAGCCCGCTGGCACCGCTTCATGCAGCGCCAGCAGAAGATTTCCGCGGCCCAGTTGCAG
Organism: Mesorhizobium sp. CC13; assembly: GCF_039907765.1. NCBI lineage: Bacteria > Pseudomonadati > Pseudomonadota > Alphaproteobacteria > Hyphomicrobiales > Phyllobacteriaceae > Mesorhizobium > Mesorhizobium sp. CC13. The sequence continues at coordinate 59,300 of NZ_JARDJI010000005.1, forward strand.
AAGAAGGTCGGCAAGCGCCTGCCGGTGATCATCGACGAGGCCAACGGCACCATGGCCAAGGGCCGCACCAAATACGACGCGCCCGAGATCGACGGATCGGTGCACATCCAGTCGCGCCGCCCGCTGCGCGTCGGCGACATCGTCACCGTCAAGGTCGAGCGCGCCGACGCCTACGACCTGCACGGCCAGGCCGTCTGACCTCCAAGAAGGGGCCGCAGCAGCGGCCCTTTTCTTTTCGGCCGTCGGCTGGCAGCCGGCACCGGGATAGTCCGAACGGCGGATGATCTTTCGCGGCCGTGGTTGGAATTGGACATAGGCACTCTGCCGCACAGGCGCCTGCCGTCCATTCCAGCCGGAGGCCTGCGCCATGAAATACGACCATCCCAGCGAGCGTCCGGCCGGCGTGATGAGCGAGCGGCGCGTGACCATCGTCAGTGCAGTGCTGGCCGGGCTCGGCCCGGCCTCGCTGTCGCTCTTCACGCCTGCGATGCCGGAGATCGTGCATGCCTTCGGCACGACCGAGGACGCGGTGAAGATGACGCTCGGGCTCTATTTCGCCGGCTTCGCCGTCACCCAGCTCGTCTGCGGCCCGCTGGCCGACGGCTTCGGCCGCAAGCCGGTGACGCTGGCGTTCCTCGGCATCTACCTCGTCGGCAGCCTCGGCGCGCTGCTGGCGCCCTCCATCGAGGTGCTGATCCTGTCGCGCCTGCTGCAGGGGGCGGGAGCCGCGGTCGGGCTTTCGCTCTCGCGCGCCATCGTGCGCGACCTGTTCGCCCACGAGCAATCCGCACGCATCCTGAACCTCATCACCCTCATCCTTGCGCTGGCCCCGGCCCTGGCGCCGACCATCGGCGGGCTGGTCATGCAGATCGCCGGCTGGCATGCGATCTTCTCCATCATGTTCCTGATGGGTATCGCCGCCCTGCTGACGGTCAGGTTCGCCCTGGCGAAACCGTCGAACGCGATCCGAGCCGGGCACGGCCAGAAGCGGTCATCAGGACCTACGGGAAGCTGCTCGGCAGCGGCTATTTCCTGTTCTCCAGCCTCGTCATCGCCGGCACGCTGGGCGCCTACTACACGCAGGCGACAGTGCTGCCCTTCATCCTGATGGATCGGCTCGGGCTGACGCCGGCGCAGTTCGGCCTGGCGATGCTGTTCCAGTCGGCCAGCTTCATCGCCGGTTCACTGGTGATGCGCAGCCTCATTCCGCGCTACGGCGCCTATCGCATGGTCCCGGTCGGTCTGGCGACCAGCGGCCTCGGCGCACTCGCCATGGCAATCTGCCTGGGCTTGTACGAACCGACCTTCGCCTCGGTCATGGTTCCGATGGCGATGTTCGTCTTCGGCAATTCGTTCGTCATGCCGGCGATGTCGGCGGCGACCGTCGCCGCCTTTCCGGACAATGCCGGCGCAGCCGCGTCGCTGAGCGGCTTCATGCAGATGGGCAGCGGACTTGCGGGCACGGTGCTCGCGGGCCTCCTCGGCGACGCCGTGAGAGGCATGTCGGTCGTGGTACCGCTGATGGGGCTCGGAGCGATACTTGCCTGGCTGGCATGGCGAAAGCTGCCGGAGCCTGAGCTGGCACGAGCGGTCGTCGCCAGGAAGCTGCCACCGCGCTGAGCGTGGCCCATTTGGCACATTGGCGACATCTTATTTTAGCGCGACCTGAACGATTTCAGCCTGCCCCGGCGCTCCATCGTCCAAGCGGACGATGCCTTGGGACCGACGGTCGTGACTGCTGTCGGTCGAAGTAAGCGGAGGAGAAACGCATGCACTTCCAGTGGAATGGTTCCATTACGAGACGTCTGACCATCGGCATGGCCTCGGCGGCAGCGCTGGCCCTTTCGGTCGGAAATGCCCCGGCGCAGGAAACGATGAAGATCGGCGGCATCATGTCGCTCACCGGCGGCGGCGCATCGATCGGCAAGACCGCCGAAGTCGGCTGGAAGCTGGCGATCGAGGACATCAACGCCGCGGGCGGCATCCTCGGCAAGAAGGCCGAGCTGGTGCTCGGCGATACCATGACCGACCCGACGCATGCCGTCAGCGAGGTCCGTCGCCTGATCGAGAACGAGAAGGTCCAGGTCCTCGTCGGCCCGGCCACCAGCCAGGAGACGATCCCGGTCGTGCCGGTCGCGACGGAAAAGAAGATCGCGCAGGTCTCGTCGGCCGCCTCCACCCAGCTCACCCCCGAAGCCGGTCCGTTCCACTTCTCGGGCTCGGTCACCGGGCTGAACCAGATGAAGCCGAACATCGACTTCGCCATCGACGTGCTCAAGCTCAAGAAGCTGGCGCTCATCTCCGACAATGGCGGCATGTCCAAGGCCGCCGTGGTCGAGATCGTCGACTACCTGAAGTCGAAGGGCGTCGAGCCGACCGCCGTGCAGGAATTCGCCTTCCGCACCGAGGACATGACCCCGCAGCTGTTCCAGATGCGCAGTTCGGGCGCCGAGGCGATCCTGCTCATCAACTCGATCGGCGACGATTCGCGCAAGCTGCTCGAAAACCGCGCCGACATCGGCTGGGACGTGCCGGTGCTGGCCAACCAGACCATGACCAACTACGCGGTCGGCAATGCCGCGGTCGTCGGCGAGGAAGCCTTCAAGGACGTCTACAGCGTGCAGTTCGTCGGCATGACCTTTTGCGCCAACGATCCGGTCGGCGCGTCGCCCTTCGCCAAGTTCGTCAAGCGCGCCAGGGAGCAGGTAGCCGACGTCGACCGCATGGGCGGCGCCTCGGCGCTGATCCCCTACTACATCCAGCCGATCGTGCTGGCGGCGGCCATCAACGGCTCGGGCAAGACCGACGGTCCGTCGATCGCAGCCTGGCTGCAGGAGAACGCCTCGAAGGTGGAAATGCTCACTGGCCCCATCCAGGCGAGCGCCAAGAGCCACTTCCTGCCGGCGCCGGAATCGATCAAGGTCGTCAAGAACCCCTACAAGCCGCGCGAGGACGGGCTGGTCGAACGCGCCAACTGCGGCGACTGAAACGCCACCGCGGATCAGACACATCACGGGCCGGGTCGCGAGACCCGGCCCGTTTGCTTTGCAGAGAGGGCGTTTTCCACTGCTGACACCATGTCAAAAATTCCACGCATGTCACTCATCGTTTGACACACCGTCAATTTAATGACATTGTGTCGATGTTAATCATTTCGCATTCGGGAGGAAGCGCGATGACCGGACCGAGCAGCATGCGCATGTCAGTTGGGTCACCGCTTGTCCGGTCGCAGGCGCGACCCAGCTTCCTCCCACCATCCTGAAAGCCGAAGTCCGGGCAGGCCCTACGCCCGCCTGAACCACGAACTCATTCTCGTTTGACCTCCCGGCGCGACGGCGCTGCCGGGCAAGGATACCGCACGCTCGTGCGGCGGATATTTGGGAGAGCCTAAGATGACCTTTCACGCCCGCTCCATCGTCGAATTCGGCCATTTCCTGAACAGGGTTTCGGACAGCCTGCTCAACGGCAAGCCGCTGCGCAGCTCGCTCGAACTCATCCGCGAGCAGTTCGATGCCTATGCCGCAGTGCTGGTGATCGAAGACCGGACACGCACCGGCGAGACCTACTACGCGTTCACCGAAATCAACGAACCGATGCTGGACGCCGCCGGCGTTCCCCTCGCCCGCCCGGCGCAGCTCGCCTATCTGGCGGAACGCTGCCAGCCCATGACAGCGACGCACGTGACCGCCGACGACGCCGCGCGCTACACGCTCTGGGTGTTCCGCGACCGTGCCGGCGCAAAATTCGACGACGACGCGGCTTCCGTCTGCGAGATCCTCGTCTCGCAACTCGTCCGGGGTGTCGAAACGTCGTGGCGGATGGGCGCCACTGAGGTCGAGCGCAGGCTCTATTCCGACGTCATGGACAAGCTCTATGTCGGCGTCGTCATCCTCGACCATTCGGGCAAGATCGTCCGCGCTTCGGATGCGGCGCTCAAGCTGCTGCAGACCCGCGACGGGCTGCAGGTCCAGAGCAATCGCCTGCGCGCCACCTCGGCCAAGGAAGACCGCGATTTCCAGAACCTGGTGAAGATCGCCATGCAGAGCGCGGCCGACGACGAGGGTACCGTCTCGCGCGGGCTGTCGCTGACCAAGCAGTCGGGCTCGCGCAATCTCGGCGTCATCGTCCGGCCGATCCGCGGCAGCAAGGACAACGCGGCAGCGGCCAATTCGGCGGTTGCGGTGTACATCCGCGACCCTGAGGCCAATTCCGAAGTCGAGGGCGATCTCGTGCGCCAGCTCTTCGACCTCACCCCGGCCGAGGCGGCCGTCGCACGCCGCCTGACCGCCGGCCTGTCGCTGGAGGACGCCGCAAGCTCGCTCGACATCAGCCGTAACACCGCGCGTGCCCACCTGCGCTCGATCTTCTCCAAGAGCGGCATCACGCGGCAGACCGAGCTCGTGCGGCTCGTGCTCAACAGCGCCGTCATCCTCGGCCATGGTCCGCGCCAGGCGGCGTAGGGGCCAGGCCGCTCTCTCCCAACCAGTCAACCCAAGCTGAAAGCGCCGGTGGACCAGGTCCCCGGCGCTTCTTTTTTTGCTGGCTGCAGTGAATGGCTGGGAATGACCGGTGTCGCCGCAAACAAAAAGGCGCCGCGAACGGCGCCTTTCTCGGTCAGAACAGCGATTTCAGCTGTTCCCTGGAGTAGCCCACCCCTTCGTGGGCCCGGCCCTGCCGGACCTTCAGCGCCCAGGCCGGATCGGCGAGCAATGCCCGGCCGACAGCGAGGATATCGAACTCGTCGCGTGCCAGCGGCCTTTCGATCACCTCGAGCGAGGTGGCCTCGGCGGCATTGAGTCCCGGGCGGTCCAGCCCGGCGCCGCCGACGGCGATGACGGGCAATCCGGTGAGCCTCTTCGTCCAGCCGGCGAGCGTCATGTCGTTCTCGGCCGGGAAGCCCGGCTCCCAAAGGCGTCGTGTCGAACAATGCACGATGCTGACGCCGGCATCGACCAGCGGCTCCAGCACATCGGCCAGTTCGGCAGGCGTTTCGCCGAGAACCGCCTTGTAGTCCTGCTGCTTCCACTGCGAATAGCGGAACGAGATCGGGAAATCGGGACCGACGCGGCTGCGCATCGCCTCGATGACCTCCACGGCAAAGCGTGTGCGATCGCGGCGATTGCCGCCATAACGATCGGTGCGGCGGTTCGAAGTCGCCCAGAAGAACTCGTCGATCAGGTAGCCATGCGCGCCGTGGATCTCGACGCCGTCGAAGCCCAGACGCTGCGCCGCTTCAGCGGCCTCGGCGTAGGATTCGATGACCTCGAAGATCTCCTTCTCGGTCATCGCCTTGGTCGGTTCGGCATGGCCGGTAAAGGCGTTGAGGTTTTCCGATGGCCCGACGCCGGGAACGCCCGGCTGGGGCGCCATCGAGGAGTTGCGGAAGCTGCCGGTGTGCCAGAGCTGCGGGAAGATCTTGCCGCCGGCGGCATGCACCGCCGTTCGCACCTTGGCCCAGCCGGCCAGAGCTGCCTCGCCGGCGAAATAGGGCACGCCCTCGTAGCTCGGCGCCGTCGGATGACCGATATAGGTTGCCTCGGTGAGGATCAGCCCGACCTGGTTCAGCGCGCGCCGCGAATAATAGGCCGACACCTTCTCGTGCGGCACGCCGTCGGCACAGAAATAGCGCGACATCGGTGCCATGGCGATGCGGTTGGACAGCTCCAGGCCGCCGAGCTTGATCGGCCTGAACAGCCTGTCGGCGATCTGCCCGTCGGTAGTCTTCTCAGCGCACACGGTTGCCACGGATCTCATTGCCTCTGCGCATGGTTTCGATGAAGGCTTCGAGCGGCGCCGGTTCCGGCAGCGCCTCGTCGGGACCGGAGCGCGCCCAGAATTCCTTCCAGGACGGGAACAGGTCGTGGAACGAGCCTTCATAGGGCTCGCGGCCCGGCCAGCGCATCTTGCGCGAGCCGACGGGCGGCTTGTTGAGGTCGGTGGCGTACCAGTAGAGCGGCTGGCGGCGGCGGAAGAACCAGCGGCCGTCGATGCGCTCGTAGCGGTCGTAGTACATCATCTGCATGATGACCCACTCGGCGCCGCATTCGTGCTCGTTCTTGGAATAGACGACGCCCACCGCATTGTCGGCGTCGACGAACTCGATGATGGTCGAGCCGACATGGTGCGAGGTGCCGTCGAACTGCTTGCGCATGGTCTCGTCGAGCCAGTCGCGCAGGGCCGCCCTGCCCGACTTGCCGCCGCCGACCTTGACGTCGGGCGCGAACAGCGAGGCCATCGCGTTCATGTCGCGCATGTCGAGCGCCAGCGAATATTTGGAAATCAGCTGGCGGATCTCGTCGCGCGACTCGAGCCTGTCCAGCCGCGCCAGGATCTCGGCCTGCGCGTCGCTCGTCTTGTCCATAATCACCTCCGGTGGCCGAAGCGCCGCGCGCCTCAGAAGTAGTAGCGGCCGACCATGTCGGCGACGCAGCCCGGCTTCACCGATCCCTCGATCTCGATGGTCACGCGCACGGTCGTCTGCACGGCGTTGCCGGGCAGGAGCTCGGCGCTGACCAGCTCGCCAGTGGCGCGAACCCTGGAGTTCACCGGCACGGGTGCTGGGAAGCGCAGCCGGTCGCAGCCGTAGTTGATGCCCATCTTCATGCCTTCCGCCTTGAACAGGTCGGGCAGGAAGCCGTTGATCAGCGAAAACGTCAGGCAGCCATGCGCCACTGTGCCACCGAACGGGCCGTTCTTGGCGCGATCAGGATCGACATGGATCCACTGGTGGTCGCCGGTCGCCTCGGCGAACATGTCGATGCGCGCCTGGTCGATGACGAGCCAGTCGGTCGAGCCGAGGTTCTGGCCGATCGCCGCCACCGCCTCGTCGGGCGAGGAGAAGACGAGGCCCATCGTCAGGCCCTCTGGCTGGAGACGGAGACGATCTCGCCGACCATGTAGCCGGCATAGTCGCTGGCGAGGAACATCATGACGTTGGCGATTTCCCAAACTTCCGCCGCGCGACCGAAGGCCTCCTGGCTCGCCAGCGCGTCGAGCTGTTCCTGCGGCGCCGAGCGCTTGAGGAAGTCGTGCATGGCGATCGACGGCGAGACCGCATTGATGCGGATGCCGTATTCGGCGGCTTCCACCGCCGAGCAGCGGGTGAAGGCCATCACGCCGGCCTTGGCGGCGGCATAATGCGACTGGCCCTTCTGGGCGCGCCAGCCGAGCACGGAGGCGTTGTTGACGATGGCGCCCTTGCCGCGCGGCTGCATCTTCTTCAGCGCCGCGCGGGTCATGCGCATCGTGCCCGTAAGGGTCACGTCGAGGACCAGGTTCCATTCGGCGTCGGTCATCTCGACGACAGGCTTCAAACCGCCGAGACCGGCATTGTTGATCAGCACGTCGATGCCGCCGAGCTTTTCCTCGGCCGCGTCGACCAGCGCCTGGACCTGCTCTTCGTCGGTGACATTGCAGAGCTGGCTGTAGATCTCGACCGTCGCTGAGAACTCGCGCAGCTTCGCGGCCGCTTCGGCCAGGCGACGCTCATGCACGTCGGAGATCATGATGGCGCGGCAGCCCTCCTCGATCGCCTTGCGGGCGGCGGCAAAGCCGATGCCGACGCCGGCGGCAGCGGTGATGAGCACGGAGCGGCCCTTGAGCAGGCCATGGCCCTCGACATAGGGCGGCGCGGGAAAAATCTTGGTGGCAGTCATCGTGGGGCGTCCCGGTCTGATTACTTCTTGAAGTCGGCGTCGCGCTTGGAAACGAAGGCGTCGCGCGCCTCCTGCGATTCCTGGGTCAGGTAGGCCTGGGCCGTAAAACCTTGCTCCCAGCGATATTTCTTCTCGAGGTCGCCGTCCTCGATGCCGTTCAGCGCTTCCTTGGCAAGGCGGATCATGATCGCGCTCTTGGCGGCAATGGTCTTGGCAAGCTTGATGGCCGCGTCGCGCAGTTCCTCGCGCGGCACGACCTTCTCGACGGCACCGAGGCGATAGGCTTCGGCCGCATCGATCGGCTCGCCGGTGAAGTACATCTGGCGAACCTTCTGCACCGGAAACAACCGTTGTAGATGCGCACCCGCACCCAGCGCGCCACGGTCGACCTCGGGCACGCCGAAGGTCGCGTCGGGCGAGCACAGGATGATGTCGGCCGAGCCGCAGATGCCGATGCCGCCGCCGAGGATGTAGCCGTGGGCGGCCACGATCACCGGCTTCAGGCCACGATGGATGGCGCGGAAGGTCTCCCAATTGCCGGCATTCACTTCGGGAATGCGCTCGGGATGCTTCTGCAGCTCCTTGATGTCGACGCCGGCGCAGAAGCCCCTGCCCTCGGCGCGGATGACGATCACGCGCACCTCGGCGTTGGCGTTCAGGGCGTCGATCTCCTGCGAGAGCCTGCGCCAGCCGATGCTGTCGAGCGCGTTGACGGGGGCGTTCTCGATCACCAGCTCGGCGATGCCGTCTTCGATCCTGGTCCAGAATTGGTCGCTCATCGAATTCTCTCCAATCAGTTGGCGGCGACGAGCGCCGAGACGGCCTTGATCCGCGCTTCCGCCTCGCCGACGATGCGGGCGATCAGCTCTTCGCAGCTCTCGAGCCTGTCGATCATGGCAGCGGCCTGGCCGGAAGGCAGCAGGCCGGTTTCGGTGTTGCCCTCGACGACGCCGCGCTGCACCAGCGTCGGCAGGTTCGGCGCCATCACGGTCTGGGCGAAGCTGTTCTCGCCGCTCGACAGCACCCTGAGGCCGAGCTTGGCCATGGCGATAGGGCCAAGCCCGCTCTCCTTGCCCCACTGGCGGGCATATTTCATGCTCATGGCGAGGCGCGCCGGCAGGCTCATGTTCTCGAGCCGCCTGATCTCGGCGTTCTCGATGAAGCGCTGCGGCAAGCCGTCGACGGCGGTGGTGGTTCGGATCAGCGTCGGATCCCTGGTGGCGAGGTAGCGGTCGAGCGCCGAACGCGGCACCGGCGATTCCTTGGTCATCAGGAAGCGCGTGCCCATGGCAATGCCTGCCGCGCCGTAGCCGAGGGCAGCGGCAAGACCGCGCCCGTCGAAGAAGCCGCCGGCGGCAACCACCGGGACCTTCACGGCATCCAGCACCTGCGGCAACAGGATGGTCGTGGGCACGGCACCGGTGTGGCCGCCGCCCTCGCCGCCCTGCACGGTGATGATGTCGGCGCCGAGTTCCACCGCCTTGACCGCGTGCTTGACCGCGCCGACGGTCGGCATGCAGACGACGCCGGCGTCCTTCAGACGCTTGATCGTCTTGGCGTCGGGGCCGCGGCCGTAGCTGACGGCGCGCACCTTGTGCTTGATGACGACCGAGATCACTTCCTCGGCGTTGGGCTGGAACATGTGGAAGTTGACGCCGAAGGGACGGTCGGTCTTCGACTTGATGGCGAGGATCTGGTTCTCGACGTCGCCCGGCTCGGTGGTCGCACCGGCGAAGAAGCCGAAGCCGCCGGCGTTGCAGGTCGCGGCGGTGAGGTTGGCGTCGGCGACCCAGCCCATGGCCGTCTGCACCACCGGGTAGCGGCTGCCGAGGCGTTCGCACAGGACGGTATGCAGGCTCATGGGCATTCTCTCTCGCTGGAGGTTCCGGCGACCGCCCGTTGCTCGATGGCATAAGGGCGATCGCACCGTCCTGTTTCAAATGATGCGCCGCACAAAGCGGAACATCGTCTGAATGAACTAACGAAAACGATCAGTAGAAGACGCGTCCGCCGTTGACCATCAGCGTCTGGCCGGTGATGAAGCGCGACTTCTCGCTCGACAGGAAAATCACAGCGTTTGCAATGTCTTCCGGCTCGCTCAGCTCGCCGAGCGGGATCATGTTCCTGGCGCGCTCATAGGCGTCCTTGGGGATGCGCTGCATGGCGCGCGTGTTGGTCGGGCCGGGGCAGACGGCGTTGACGTTGACCTTGAACGGCCCGAGCTCGCGGGCGAGCGCACGGGTGAAGCCGAGCACGCCGGCCTTGGCCGAGGCGTAGTCGACGGTGCCGATGTCGCCGTTCATGGCCGAATCCGACGAGATCGACACGATCTTGCCCGAGCGCCGCTCGCGCATGTCCTCGACAACCTGGCGCGTGCACATCAGCGTCGTCATCAGCGACACACCGATCACGAACTGCAGCGTCTCCGGCTTTGCCTGCCAGAATTCCGAATAGTTCTCGCGCGCGGTCTGGCCGATGTTGTTGAGCAGCATGTCGACAGGACCAAGCTCGCGCTTGATGCGCGCAAAGCTGTCGGTCACCACCTCCTGGTTCATCATGTCGCCCACGAGCGGCAGCGCCTTGACGTTCAGGGCGCGTACCAGCTCGGCGGTTTCGGCCAGCGCCTCGGCCTCGCGGTCGAGGATCGCGACATCGGCGCCTTCCTGCGCATAGGCGATCGCCGCCGCGCGGCCGATGCCGTTGCCGGCGCCGGTCACAACGGCGATCTTGCCGGCGAATTGTCTCTGGTCAGTCATGCTTTCCTCCCTCGGGAAATCTTGTCTGCGAATGAGTGAAATCGTCAGCCATGGCGGCCGAAAAGCGCGAGGACCCGGTAGGACAGGTCGTCCGACCCGGGCCGCCCGAGCGGGCTGCCTGCGGCGAAATCGCTGTAAGCGTCGGGGTCGACGGCGCGCCTGGTCGACCAGTCGAGCGTGATCGAGCGGCCGAGGAAACGCCATTCGCCGTCGTCGCGCCGGTAGCGGTCGAGGCTGCGGCTGCCGGTGATCACTTCGTGCGCGTCGGGGCCGTGCTTGCGGTGGTAATTGATCTTGTAGACCTCGCCCTCGGCGCGGTCGCCATCGATCTCGAAGCTGGTATTGACCACGTAGTGCGCAGTCGCGGCATAGTTCGACAGCGCCTTCTCGACGAAGGCCATGTATTCGTCCGGCCCGCCCACGAACATGTCGCCATGCTCCTCGAAGGCCTCGTCGTGGTAGAGGCTGCGCAGCAGCTTGAAATCGCGCCGGTCGACCGCCCGCGAATAGGCCGTCACCAGCCGCCGCAGCGCGTCGCGCGCCGCGAGTTCCTCGAGGTCTGCCTCCCGAATGCCCATGCCAAATTCCTCCCTGGCTCAGGCGCGCCCTTGCCTTCTACAGCTTGCCGCGCGGCTCCCTGGGCATGCCGAGGCCCTGCTCGGCGATGATGTTGAGCTGGATTTCGTTGGTGCCGCCGTAGATCGTGTCGGCGCGGGCAAACAGGAACATCTGCTGCAGCCGCTCGCGGCGCGGATCGTCGGAGACGACGTTGGCGTCCATCTTCAGCACGTCCATGGCGAGGCGGCCGAGGTCGCGGTGCCAGTTCGACCACTGGTACTTGTAGGTCAGCGCCTCGCGCCGCGTTTCGGCAGACTGGTCGTCGCTCAAAACGCGCATGGCGAGGTAGCGCATGGCGCGCAGGCCGGTCCAGGCATGGGCGACGCGCTGGCGGATCGCCGGCGACCGGTCGGAGCCGTTCTCCTTGGCGATCTCCACGATCAGGTCGAGCTCCTGCTGGAAGCTCATCTGCTGGCCAAGGGTGGAAATGCCGCGCTCGAAGCCGAGCAGCGCCATGGCGATCTTCCAGCCATCGCCGGGCTGACCGACGACGTCCCCGGCCTTGGCGCGGGCGCCGTCGAAGAACACCGAGTTGAACTCGGCGCCGCCGCCGATCTGCTTGATCGGATGGATGTCGACACCCGGCTGGGCAAGCGGCATCAAAAGGAAGATCAGGCCGTTGCGGCCGACCGAGCCTTCCTCGCAGCGCGCCACGACGAAAATCCAGTCGGACAGATGCGCGAGCGAGGTCCAGACCTTCTGGCCCGAAACGATCCAGTCGCCGGTCTCTGGGTCGAGCTTGGCGCGGGTCTTGATGTTGCCGAAGTCGGAACCGGCGCTCGGCTCGGAATAGCCCTGGCACCAGAATTCCGTGCCGCTGAGAATGCCCGGCAGGAAGCGCTTCTTCTGGTCCTCGGTGCCGAAGGCGATCAGCGTCGGCCCCATCAGGCCCTCGCCGATATGGCCCATGCGACCCGGCCCGCCGGCCCGGCTGTACTCTTCCTGGAAGGCGACCTGCTCGGCGACGGAAAGCCCGCGCCCGCCATGTTCCTGCGGCCAGCCCGGGCAGGTCCACCGGCCGGCAGCCAGTTCGCGCTCCCATTCCTTGCGCAATTGCGGCAGGACATCGCCCTCGCCCGAACCGCCGCGATGTTTCAGCTCCGCGAACTTGCCGGCGAGATGCCTTGCCATCCACTCGCGCACTTCTGTGCGAAATGCGATCAGATCGCTCATTTCAGGCCTCCGTCGCCGAAGACGGACGCGGCAATGCCGTCGAGATGGGCGTCGTGCGAACCGAGTAGTGCTGCACTCGCCTGCGCCCGCTTGAAATAGAGATGTGGGTCGTATTCCCAGGTAAAGCCGACGCCGCCATGCAACTGGATCGCTTCCTCGGCAGCGCGGAACTGCAGGTCGGAAGCGAGCACGCGGGCGCCAGAAATCTCCAGGGCGTTGTCGGCGCCCTCGCCCAGGCTCGCCGCCGCGCCGAAGACCAGCGAGCGTGCCTCGGCGATGTCGACCACCAGCTTGGCGCAGCGATGCTTGATCGCCTGGAAGGAAGCGATGGTACGGCCGAACTGGACGCGTTCGGCTATGTAGGCGAGCGTGACGTCGAGCGCGCCTTGCGCAGCTCCGAGTTGTTCGGCCGCGAGGCCGAGATTGGCAAAGGCCAGCGCCTGCCCGAACTGGTCGGCACCCACGCTGCCGTCGTCGATGCGGCTGTCTGCCGGGACTTCCACGGCGAGATCGAGCGAAGCGATCGGCCGGGTGCCGTCCAGGACCTTGAACGGCGTGATGGTCTGGCCAGACCCCCGTGACATCGCAAACAACGCCGTCGTCCCATCCTCGAGCCCCGCCGGCACCAGCACGACATCGGCCACTTCGAGATCGACGACGTGGGCGACCCTGCCGTCCAGCCTGTAACCTGTCGCGGTGCGCGTCGCCTTGACCGCAACCGTCGCCGCCGGATCGGCCGCAGAAGGATCGGCATAGGCGACGGTCACGGCCATTTCGCCTGCGGCAATGGCTGCAAGATACTTGGCCTTGGCAGCCTCGTTTCCGGCCGACTGCAACAGCGGTGCCGCCAGGCACACCGTCGACCAGAAGGGCACGCAGGCAAGACGCGCACCGGTGAGTTCCATCAGGATCGCCACCTCGGTGGCACCAAGTCCCACCCCGCCGAATTCCTCCGGGACCGCCATGGCGCACCAACCGAGCTCGCCCGAAATGCTGGCCCACAGCGCCGCATCGTGGCTGGCACCCGCATCGACGACGCTCCGGATCGCTTCGGAAGACGATTGTTCGCGCAGGAAGCGCTGGGCTTCCTCGCGGATCATCTGCTGGTCTGGTGTGAATTCGAGCATGCGGTCCTGTCGGGCACGGATTGGAGCGACGCCATTGCGCCTGATGCGGCAACGAAGCGCTTCATGCCGGATGCCACCGGCCGGCGCCAGCAACATCGTCCAAATGTGGGATGCTGGCGCTTGACCCCGACTAGTCTACTCGCTGCCGACGGCCGGTGCGAAGCGGTCGCGCAGTGCACTGGAGGAGACTATGGGGCTCAAGCGTTTCGACAACAAGGTGGTGCTGGTCACCGGCGCCGCATCGGGCATAGGTCGCGCCACCGCCCTGCGCCTCGCCTCCGAGGGGGCGACGCTGATCCTCGCCGACCGCAACCTCGAAGGTGCAAGGCAGGTTTGCGCCATAGCCAAGGAACAGTTCGGCACACGCGCGGATGCGCTTGCCTATGACGCCGCCGACAAGGCCTCGGCGCGCCGGATGGTCGATGAGGCCCTGGCGCTCCACGGCCGCTTCGACAGCCTCATCAACAATGCCGGCATCTATCGCCGCGACCATTTCGCCAACCAGACCGGCGACGACTGGTCGCTGGTCTTCGGCATCAACCTCGAAAGCGTCTTCCATGTCGTGCACCAGGCCTTGCCGGCGCTTGTCGCATCGCGCGGCAATGTCGTGTCGACGGCTTCGACCGCCGGCCTGCAGGGCATCGCCTACGCCGCCGCCTATGCCGCCTCCAAGGCCGGTATCATCGCCATGACCAAGTCGCTTGCGACGGAATATGCGCCGAAGGGCGTGCGCTTCAACGCCATCTGCCCCGGCCGGGTGCGCACCGAAATCGGCACCGGCCTGCAGCCGATCGAGGACCAGGACCCCGCCATCATGGTCAAGCCGCCCAAGCTCGCCGGCAAGGAAAGCGGCGAGCCCGAGGACATCGCCAGCGCCTTTGCCTATCTCGCCTCCGACGAGGCCTGCTTCGTCACCGGCGCCGTCCTCGTCGTCGACGGCGCCCAGACGGTGGGCTGAGCAAGGTCAGCCGGTGCGAAAGGTCATGTCGGTGCGCCGGTGGGCAAAGCGCCAGCCGTCGGCGTTGCGCACGAAGCGGTCGAAGTAACGCCCGACGACCCGAGCCACCGTCGCGTTCGGGTCGTCGCGGCTGCTGCCGTGATAGGTGAAGCAGGCGACGCCGGTCGCATGGTCCGCGTCGATCAGGTCGATGACGACGTTGTGCGCCATGTGGATCGTGGTGTCGGTCTGCGCCTTGGCGTCGAGATAGGCGCGCATTTCGGCATGACCCTTGAGCGGGCCCTTCCAGGTTTCCCACAACCCGTCGGGCGCCCAGAGCCCCACCAGCTCCTCGTGCCGGTAGCCGTCGACGAGGATGCAATAGCGCTGCACAAGCCTGGCGCATTCATGCTCGGCCGCGATCCGGTCTGCCAGATCCATGTTCGTCCTCCCCTGAAATCGGGACCAGCGTCGCGTCTGTCGAAAACGGGTTCATCCTCCAAACGAACGATGGCGGACGCATCCAGGGCAGCAGCTATGGAGCCGACTGCCCAAGGAAGGAAAAGACATGCCTGACATCGAGGCACGCCTTGCGGCGCTGGAAGCGCGCATCAAGGGGCTGGAGGACCAGTTGGCCATCTACCAGCTGTTCGCGACCTACGGCCCCTCCGTCGACAGCCGCACCGGCAGCGTCACGGCATCGCTGTGGGCCGAGGACGGCGCCTATGACTTCGGCGGCGATCCGCTCGTCGGCGCGGAAAGGGTCGGTTCGCTGGTGGATATCGAGCCGCATGTCCATTACGTCGCCGACGGCTGCGCCCATGTGCTGAGCATGCCGCATGTCACCGTCGACGGCGACAAGGCGGTGGCCACGGGCTATTCGCGCGTCTACCTCATCCATGGCGACCACTGGCGCGTCGAGCGGGCCAGCGCCAATCGCTGGGAACTCGTCCGCACGGCTGACGGCTGGCGCGTGCAGAACCGTGTCAACCGATTGCTCAACGGCCAGGCGGAGGCGCGAGACCTGCTGTCGAGCGGTGTGAAGCGGGAAGGCTGAGGCCCAACGGGCATCCCCGCTGGCATCGTCCGAACGTGGGATGTCCGGACCGGCACGTGCCGCCATGGTGGCCGGCCGGAGGACACGACATGAAATCACTCGAGGGCAAGGCGGTGGTCATCACCGGCGCCGGGTCGGGCCTGGGCGCTGCCTATGCGCGCCACGCGGCCGGGCTAGGTGCGGCGATCGTCGTCAACGACATCAGCGCGGAGGCCGCACAGTCGACGGTCGATTCGATAGCTGCTGCTGGCGGCAAGGCCGTCGCGCATGCCGGCGACGTCTCGTCCTGGAGCTATGCGCAGTCGCTCGTCGACGCCTGCATAGACGCCTTCGGCGCCATCAATGGCATCGTCAACAACGCCGGCATCCTGCGCATCGGCAAGATCCTCGATCTCACCGAAGCCGACATGCGGCGCATGGTCGAGATCAACCTCATCGGCACCGCTGCCTGCGCCAGCCATGCGGCACGGCGCATGCTCGCAGCCGGCAAGGGCGGTTCGATCATCAATGTCGCCTCGGGATCGCAGGCCGGCGACATTGCCCTTGGCGGCTACGGCGCGACGAAGGGCGGGGTCGCATCCCTGACCTACAGCTGGGCCATGGAACTGCGCGGCACCGGCGTGCGCGTGAATGCGCTGTCGCCTCTGGCCGAAACGGCAATGGCCGCCCAGAACAAGGCCTTGATGGCCGAGCAGGCGGCGAGCCGCGAGGTGCACTATGCCGCCCTGCCCGACGCTGACGTCAATGCGCCAGTGGTCAGCTACCTGCTCTCCGACGCCGCCGAGAAGATCAACGGCCAGGTCGTCCGCATCGCCGGCAAGCAACTGTCCTTCGTCACCCATCCGCTGATCGCCGATCCGGTGATCGAGGGCGACTGGAGCTATGAAGCGGTAGGCGCGGCCTTCGCCGAAACGTTGGCCGACAACCAGCAGCCGCTCGGCCTCGGCTACCAGAGGAAACCGAATTGAGCGCAGCGGAAAACAGACCGGTCGCGGTCGTCACCGGCGCCAGCCGCGGTCTCGGCCGCGGCATCGCCATTGCGCTGGGCGAAGCCGGCTTCACCGTCTATTGCACCGGCCGCAGCGACCGTCAGGCCATAGGCCCCTGGGGCGGCACGGTCCGCGACACAGCCGAAGCGGTCGACCAGTCCGGCGGCAAGGGCATCGTGGCCCTGTGCGATCACCTCGACGACGGCCAGACCGAAGCCCTGTTCAAGCGCGTCGACGCCGAACAGGGCCGGCTCGACCTGCTCGTCAACAACGCCTTCGCCATGCCCGACTGGGCCGTGCCCGACGGCAACTTCTGGGAGCGCCCGCTGTCGCTGTGGCGCGACATGATCGATGTCGGCCTGCGCTCGAGCTATGCGGCAAGCCACTTCGCAGCACCCATCATGGTCCGCCGGCGGTCCGGCCTCATCGCCAACACCTCCGGGCCGGGCGGCAAGGTCTATCGCCACAGCCTGCCCTACGGCGTCGGCAAGGCCGGCCAGGACAAGCTGGCCCACGACATGGCCCATGAGCTGCGGCCCTACGGCGTTGCCGCGATCTCGCTCTGGCCGGGCCTGATCGGCACCGAGCGCACGCTTGCCGGCATCGCCGCGGGCGGTGTGGTCGGCGACAACGCCGGCAACCTGCCGCATATCGAAACGCCGTTCTTCATCGGGCGCATCCTGGCGGCGATCCACAGGGCGGGCGACGCCATCGCGCTGAGCGGCGGCACCTTCTATTCGACCGAACTCGCCGAGCGCTACGGTGTCAGCGATGCTGACGGCCGTCGCCCTGTTTCACGGCGACCGCTGTTCGGCGCGCCGCTCTACCAGCCCATTTCAAACATCGAGAACGCGGATCAATGACGATGCCTGTCGAGAGCGCGACAAATCCTGCCTCGCCGCAGGCTTACACGGCGGCGAACCGTATTATACTCCCAATCGCCGGAAGCCCCGGCGGCGGACGATTCGACCCACGGTTGATCGCTTCGGGATCGCGGGCGGTACTCCCCACCGGACGGGAGGCCTGGCGGTGAGCAGGATGGTGCGTATGGCGCAGATGGACGCAGGCGGGAACGGCACGGACACCCTCGATCGCGACGGCCTGGCGCGCGCCGCCACGAACCCGCGCAAGGAACTGGTGCGCGAGCAGCTCATCGACATCGCCGCCGAGCTGTTCGACAGCAAGGGCTATGCCCAGACGAGCATCAACGACATCGCCCAGGCGCTCGGCCTCGGCCGTTCGGCCGTCTACCACTACTTCCGCAACAAGGAGGAGATGCTGGCGGCGCTGGTCGAGTCGGAGGCGCTGACGCCTTCGCACCGGCTGCAGGAGCTGATGGCAGAACCCGGCTTGTCGGCTTCGGAACGGCTGCGCCGCGCCATTGTCGACGGCATCGTTCGTCGCCTGTCCTCGGGCTCGCGCTTCATCCTCCTGTCGCGCCTCGAAACCCAGATCCCCGAGGCGCTCGGGCCGATCTACAACCAGGGCCGCCGGCACATCTACGATTTCTACGTGCACTGCATTTCCGACGGCATCGGCAGCGGCGAGTTTCGGACCGTCGACCCCAAGGTCACGGCCTTTGCCGTGATCGGCATGGCCAACTGGACATCGCGCTGGTACTCGCCGTCAGGCGCCAAGACACCCATAGAGATCGGGGAGATCATCGCCGACATGGCGCTGGCCGGCCTACGCGCCCACCACGACCAGCCGCGCGACGCCGAGGCGGTGCGCCAGACGATTGCCGGCCTGCGCCAGCAGCTCGACGAGCTGGAGAAGCTGGTGAAGTAGGAACCGGCGACAAATTCCGGCTTCAGGCCAATGACTTGGCGCGATCAGTTCAATCGAACTTCACGCCGGCGTGCTGGATGAAGGCGCTGTAGGTGTCGAAGCGGATGACGGGATCCGTGCCTTTGTAGGCGCGGATGTGGTCCAGCACGGCCTGGCGCGAGCGGCGCCACATCGGCGGCACGATCTCCAGCATCGGCCCGTAGAGGTCGGGCGAACGGTAGTAGAGGATCGGCTGGTCCTGGCCAGCGATGCGGATTTCGTAGTCGCGTTCATAGCCGGCTGCCTCCACCCTGGCAGTCGCCTCGGCATGGTCATGCACCCAGAAGCCGAGATGCTGCAGGCCCTCGCGGCCGGATCCGAGGAAGTCCGTGTAGGGCGACGAGGCGTCGTTGGTCTGCTCGATCAGTTCGATCTGCACGTCGCCCATATAGCCGAAGGCAAGCCGCAGTTCGACCTCGACCGGCCGGCCGCGATGCCAGGTGGTGCTGACCGGCTGGCTGACGCCGCGCTCCATGAAGATGAAGGGACCGACGCCGAAGACGTCGATCCAATGGCGCATCGCCTTTTCGATGTCACGGACGACGAAGCCGAGCTGGGTTGCGGGACCCAGTATGGGCTTGAGGCCCCGTGCTTGTCCGAACTCGGCTGCGGTCATCGTCCCCCCCAAAATGCCCGATCAGTTGAAGATTTCGAACAGGCCGGCAGCGCCCATGCCGCCGCCGACGCACATGGTGACGACGCCGTACTTCACGCTGCGGCGACGGCCCTCGATCAGCACGTGGCCGGTGGTGCGCGCGCCGGTCATGCCGAACGGATGGCCGACGGCGATGGCGCCGCCGTTGACGTTGACCTTGTCGGGATCGATGCCCAGCGTGTCGCGGCAGTAGACGGCCTGGCTGGCGAAGGCCTCGTTGAGCTCCCAGAGGCCGATATCGTCGACCTTGAGGCCATGCTTCTGCAACAGCTTCGGCACCGCGAAGATCGGGCCGATGCCCATTTCCTCGGGCGCGCAGCCGGCGACCGCCATGCCGCGATAGGCGCCGAGCGGCTTGAGGCCGAGCTGTTCGGCCCGCCTGGCTTCCATGACCACGAGTGCGGCAGCGCCGTCCGACAGCTGCGACGAGTTGCCGGCGGTGACGTATTCGCCGAGCTTGATCACCTCGCCGTCGGCGAAGACCGGCTTGAGCTTGGCAAGGCCGTCGAGATTGGTGTCGGCGCGGAAACCTTCGTCCTGCGCCAGCGTCACGTCGTGGAAGCTGGTCTCGTTGGTCTCCTTGTCGATCACCATCTTGCGCGAGGCCATCGGCACGATCTCGTCGTCGAAGCGGCCGGCCTGATGGGCGGCGGCGGTGCGCAACTGGCTGGCAAGCGAGAACTCGTCCTGCGCTTCGCGGCTGATGCCGTACTTCCTGGCGACGATCTCGGCGGTCTCGATCATCGTCATGTACATGTGCGGCCACTGCGAGGTGACAGCCTGCGAACGGGCGCGAAAACTGTTCTTGTGCTTGTTCTGGGTCAGGCTGATCGATTCCACCCCGCCGGCGACGACCGTCTCCATGCCGTCGACGATGATCTGCTTGGCGGCGATCGACACGGCCATCAGGCCCGACGAGCACATGCGGTCGATGGACATGCCGGGCACGCTGTCGGGCAGGCCGGCCGCGGCAGCCGTCAGGCGACCGATGTTGTAGCCCTGCGTGCCCTGCTGGGCCGAGCAGCCCATGACGACGTCCTCGACCGCGTCGAGAGTGATGCCGGCGCGCTTGACCGCTTCGCGCACGACATGCCCGGACAGCGCCGGGGCCTCGGTGTCGTTGAAGGCGCCACGGAAGGCCTTGCCGATGGGAGTGCGGGCGACGGAAACGATGACGGCTTCGCGCAAAGGATTGCTCCAGAACAGTTGTTTTCGGCGGGGAACCGGACAGCAAATGCGCAGGTCATTTCTGCTGCGAAGCGCCCGGAACCGAAGTTTTCCAACTACTTGCTAGGAGCGGCGGAGCCTCTGAACATCGTCTGAAAAGACTAACGGCGGATCCGCAACGCATCGATTGCGAAAGCCCGCTGCGGAGGCGGCGGCGCGGACACCGGAGCCCGCGCCGAGGAAACGATCAGACGTGATAACCGCCATCGACGTTGATGACTTCGCCGGAGATGAAGCCGGCTCGGCTGGAGGCGAGGAAGGAAACGGCCTCGGCGATGTCGATGGCCTTGCCGTTGCGGCGCAGCGGCGTGGCCATGGCTGCGGCCTGCATGTACTTGTCGTCGATATAGCCGAGCTTGCTGAGCTCGGTGTGCTGGCCGGTCTCGATGATGCCAAGCGCTACGCCATTGGCGCGGATGCCGTAGCGCCCCTCTTCCTTGGCCACGCCCTTCATCAGCGCATGCACGGCCGACTTCGGCACCACCGACAGCCCGTCGGCTGCTGCGAAGCGATATTGCGCCGAGCTCTGGCAGGCGACGATCGAACCGCGCGCCTTGCGCAGGTGCGGGATGGCATAGTGGATCACGTTGAAGAAGCCGAAGGCGTCCTGCATCAGGTGCTTGCGCATCTGTTCGGGCTCGATCTTGCTGAGATGGATCAGCGGCACCAGCGGGCCGGCGGCATAGACCACCGTGTGGACGCCGCCATTTGCTTCCGCCACGCCGTCGATAAAGGCGCGGGTCGCCTCGACGTCCTCGATATTGAGCTTGTGGATGGACGCCTTGCGGCCCTCGCCGCGCACCGCTTCTGCTGCAGCTTCCGCCTTGGCCTGGTTGCTGTGGTAAGTCAGCGCCACGTCGCAGCCGTCGCGGGCCAGCACGCGGCAGATCTCGGCGCCCACGCCGCCGCTGCCACCGATGACTATGGCCGCTCCCTCGGCCGGATACAGTCCGCTCATTCCATCCTCCCTTACGATCTCATCGCGAGTTCCGCGTAGTGCCAGCCGAACTCGGCCACAGGCCGCGCCAGCGCGCCGGCCTCGCGGGCGTGCGCGCTAGAGGCATTGCCGTCGACCACGCGCTTCATGATGCCCTGGCGGATGCCGGCGACGCGGAACAAGCTGTAGGCGAGATAGGCGTACCAGTGGCGATCCGACACGCCCTGCTGCCCCGTCGCCTTCAGATAGGCGTCGCGGTAGCGCTGTTCGTCGGGAATGCCGAGTGCGCCGATGTCGAGGTCGCCGAGCCCGCGATAGGGCTTGTTGGGCAGGCGCCACGTCAGCATGTGATAGGCGAAATCGGCCATCGGCTCGCCCAGCGTCGACAGCTCCCAGTCGACGAGAGCCAGCACCCGCGCCTCGGTCGGGTGGAACAGCATGTTGTCGATGCGGAAATCGCCGTGGATCAGCGAGGTGCGGGTCTCCGGCGGAATGTTGCCGGGCAGCCAGTCGATCAGCCGGTCCATCGCCTCGATGGTTTCCGTCTCCGAGGCCCGATACTGCTTCGTCCAGCGCGCCACCTGGCGGGCGACGTAGTCACCGGGCTTGCCGAAGTCATCCAGGCCGACCGCCCTGTAGTCGGTCTTGTGAAGGGCAGCCGCGACGCGGTTCATTTCCATGTAGATCGCCTTGCGCTCGGCCGGCGACTGCTCGGGCAAGGCCGGCGCCCAGAACGAGCGCCCTTCGACGAACTCCATGACGTAGAACATGGCGCCGACGATGCTCTCGTCGTCGCAGAGCAGCCGGGCGCGCGCCACCGGCACGTCGCTGTCGCGCAAGGCGCTGATGACGCGGAACTCGCGGTCGACGGCATGAGCCGAGGGCAACAGCTTGCCATCCGGCTTCTTGCGCAACACCAGCTTGCGCCTGCCGTCGAAGCTGAGCAGCATCGTCGGGTTGGACTGGCCGCCGCGGAAGCGCTCGACCGAAATCTCCCCCTCGCAGCCATCGATGTTGGCCTTGAGGTAGGCATGCAGCCGCGCGACGTCGATCTTGCTGTCGGCGGCGAGCGGCTCGGTGCCGACGAAACGGCTGGCATCCATGGCGCGCCCTCCCAAGTCAGCCGATGTCGGCGTATTTGGCGAGCTCGAGGCGCCCGATCTGGTTGCGATGCACCTCGTCCGGCCCGTCGGCGAAGCGCAGCTTGCGGGCATGCGCATAATAGTTGGCGAGCACGAAATCCTGCGACACGCCGGCTGCGCCATGCGCCTGGATGGCCCAGTCGATGACCTTGCAGGCCATGTTGGGCGCTGCGACCTTGATCATGCCGATCTCGGCGCGCGCCGCCTTGTTGCCGACGGTATCCATCATGTAGGCGGCCTTCAGCGTAAGCAGGCGCGCCTGGTCGATCAGGATGCGGGATTCGGCGATGCGCTCCAGCGTCACCGACTGCTCGCCGATCGGCCGGCCGAAGGCGACGCGGCTCTTCACGCGCCGGCACATCAACTCCAGGCAACGTTCGGCAAGGCCGATCAGGCGCATGCAGTGATGGATGCGGCCAGGTCCGAGGCGTCCCTGTGCGATCTCGAAACCACGGCCTTCGCCGAGCAGCATGTTGGACGCGGGCACACGCACGTTCTCGAACAGCATGTCCATGTGGCCGTGCGGCGCGTCGTCGTAGCCGAACACCGACATGGGACGCAGCACCTTGATGCCGGGCGTATCCATCGGCACCAGGATCATCGACTGCTGCTGGTGCTTGTGGGCGCCCGGGTCGGTCTTGCCCATGAAGATCAGCAATTCGCAGTGCGGATCGCCGACGCCTGAGATCCACCACTTGCGGCCATTGATGACATAGTCGTCGCCGTCGCGCACGATAGAGCTCTGGATGTTGGTCGCGTCGCTGGACGCCACATCCGGCTCCGTCATGGCGAAGGCGGAGCGGACGGTGCCGCCGAGCATGCCGGGCAGCCAGCGCGCCTTCTGCGCCTCGGTGCCGTAGCGCTCGATGGTCTCGATGTTGCCGGTGTCGGGCGCCGAACAGTTGAAGATCTGCGACGAGAAATGCACCCGGCCCATGACTTCGCACAGCGGCGCGTATTCGGTGTTGGTCAGGCCCGCGCCGTGGTTCGATTCCGGCAGGAACAGGTTCCACAGGCCAGCCTTCTTGGCCTTGGCCTTGAGCTCTTCGAGAACAGGCGGATGGCCCCAGCGGTCAGCCTCGACCTCTTCGTGGTAGCGGCGTTCGTTGGGATAGACATGCTCGTCCATGAAGGCGTTCAGCCTTTCGAGCAGGTCCTTGGTCTTTGCGCTGTATTCGAAGTCCATCTCACGTCCGCCACTGCCATTCCGGGAAGAAGCCGCCGGCGGAAACGGTGCCGGCGGCCGATGTCGTCACGCGGCGCGGACGCCCGAGGGATTGCCCTTCAGCACGGTGGCACGGACATTGTGCGGGTCGAGCTTGGCGATGATCGCCAGCTGTTCCTCGGTCGGAGCCGCCGTGGTGGTCATGCCTTCGGCGCGCAGCAGCGGGAAGCCGGTGGCGTCCTGCACCTGATCGAAGGTCACACCCGGATGCAGCGACAGCACCTGGGCCGCGTGGTCGGGGCCGTTGAAGTCGAAGATGCAGAGGTCGGTGATGACCACGCCGAGCTTGACGTCGGCGGGCTTGGTGCCCTCCGGCCAGTTCCTGGCATTGAAGCCCACGCTAGCCACCACATCGACCTCGCCCTCGACGAAGGTGCGCTTGGAGTGGTTCGGCAGGAACATCGAGTTCTTGTGGCAGATCGAGTTGCCCGGGAAACCACGCACGCCGAGCATGGCGACCTTCGGCTTCTGGAACTCGCCGCCGAGCGCGGAGATGTTGCCCTGGCCGTAGCGGTCGACCTGCACCGGGGTCACCATGGCGTGGCGGCGCCCGCTCCAGACGCTGTCGAACACGCGGCCATAGGGCATCCAGCCGGAGAACTTCGGCTTGTAGTCGCCGCGCGGCCCGAGCGGGATCGGGTCCTCGACCAGATAGGCCTCGCCGTCGGTCATCATGATGCCGGGGGCGCAGGTCAGCTTGGCGAGGCCGGCCGCCAGGCGCGGCAGCGGGCCGATGCCGGTCGCGAGAACTTCGCCGTCGCTGGCCCAGGCTTGCGCTCCGGCCGCTACGATCAGTTCGGCAAGCGTGAATTCTTTTGCAGTCGTCATGTCGTGTCCGATCAGAAAATGGGGAGCGGCAGGGCGCGGATCTTGGCTTCGCCGCCAACGCTCGCGGCGTAGCTGGCCTCGTCGCCCTTCACATATTGGTCGAAATAGCGCTGCCAGCCGCCCTCTTCGGTCGCCGATGCGGCGTAATCCTTGAGGTGGCCCATGTCCCAGCCATAGGCGTCATGCGAAGCGGTCGGGTGCGCGCCCAACGGCGCCTTGACCACGCCGGTGACGAAGCAGCGCTCGAAAAGCTGGCTCTTGGCCTTGTCGGAATATTCGGCGTCGAGGCGGTCGACCAGCACTTCGGTGGTGACGAACACCTTGTCGGCCGCACGTGCGAACAGGCCGTCGAAGAACGGATCCGGACCGTCGGTCTGGGTGTTGCCTAGGCGGTCGGCGCGACTGACGTGGATCAGCGCCACGTCGAGCTTGATCGCCGGCATGGCGAGCAGCACTTCGCCGTCGGCATAGGGCGACTTCACCGTCTTGAAGTCCGGATTGTACTTCATGACGTCGGAGCCGAGGCCGACGCGGGTCGCGGCGAACGGCAGGTTGTGGCCGGCAGCCTGCAGGCCGAGCAGCAGCAGGCCTTCGTCCAGTTCGCTGACCGTCACGGAACCGGCTTCGCGCGACTTGCGGAAGTAGGGCTCGATCGGCATCGCGTCGAGCGAAACGAAGCCGTAGATCAGCTTCTTGACCTTGCCCGCGGCGCACAGCATGCCGATCTCAGGCCCGCCATAGGCGACCAGCGTCAGGTCCTTGAGGTCCGAGCGCAGGATCTCGCGCACCAGCGCCATCGGCTTGCGCCGGGGACCCCAGCCGCCAAAGCCGATCGTCATGCCGTCGCGAAGCTGCGCGACGACCGCTTTCAGGTCCATTTCCTTGTTCATAGCATCCTAGTCCGTCTGTTCTCAATTCTTGGTTCGGAGGGGATACGGCTCAGCCGTAGAAACCCCTGCCCTCGGCAACCAGCCGCTCGATCAGCGCGGCCGGCTTGAAATATTGCTCGCCCACGAGCCCCGCGTACTTGTCGAGCGCCGCCTTGACCTTCGGCAGGCCGACCTGGTCGGCGTAGAACATCGGGCCGCCCAGATAGGCCGGGAAACCGAAGCCGTTGGTCCAGATGACGTCGATGTCTCCAGGCCGTGCCGCCGCACCCTCGTCGAGGATTTTGGCCGCTTCGTTCACCATGGCGAACAGGCAGCGTTCGAGGATTTCCTCGTCGGTGATGGTGCGGGCGGTGAAGCCGCGTTCCTTGCGGTGCGCGTCGAGCAGCTCGTCCACTGCGGGATCGTGCGAAGCCTTGCGGTTCTCGTCATAGACGTAGTAGCCCGCGCCCGACTTCTGGCCGAGGCGGCCGGCTGCCACCAGCCTGTCGACAATGTTGCACTGCTGCTCGCGCGGCGACATGCGGACGACGCGCGCCGCCCGCGCTGCGGCCATGATGTCCATGCCGGCGAGGTCCGCCAGCGCGAACGGGCCGATGGGGAAGCCGCAGGCGGTTAGCACGCGGTCGACCTGTTGCGGCGTCGCACCGTCCTCGAGCAGGAACTGAGCCTCGCGCGTGCGCTTGGAGAGCATGCGGTTGGCAACGAAACCTTCGGAGCGCCCGACCATCACGGGCACCTTGCCGAGACGCTTGCCCAGCGCGGTGGTCGTGGCGAGCACATCGGGCGCGGTCCTTGCCGCCCGCACGTTTTCGAGCAGCTTCATGACGTTGGCCGGGTTGAAGAAGTGCATGCCGGCGACGCGCGCCGGGTTCTTCGAGGAGCCCGCCAGTTCCTCGATGTCGAGGAACGAGGTGTTGGTGGCGATGATCGCGTCGTCGCGCAGCACCGCGTCGAGCCTGGCGAACACGTCCTTCTTGACCGCCATGTCCTCGGTCACCGCCTCGATCGCCAGGTCGACGTCGCCGAGGGTGTCGTAGGACGTCGTCGGCGTCAGCAGCGCCATGCGGCGCTCCATCTCGTCGGCCGTCATCGACCCGCGCCTGACGCTGCCCTCGTAGATCTTGCCGATTGCCTTGACCGCAGACACCAGGCCTTCGTCCGAAAGACCGACCAATGTCACCGGGATGCCGATGTTGAGGAAGCAGGCGGCGATGCCGCGGCCCATGGTGCCGGGGCCGACGATGGCGACGTTCCCGACGTCGCGCGGCTTAACCTCGGCATCGACGCCGTCGATCTTCAGCGCCTCGCGTTCGGCGGCAAAGATGTGGCGCAGCGCCTTCGACTGCGGCGAAACCAGCAGCTCCTTGCAGGTCTTGTATTCGAGCGCGATGGCCTCGGCCACCGGCGTCTCGGTCACCATCCTGATCAAATCGACAGCAACAATAGGTGCCTTGAAGCCCTTGTATTTCTTCGACAATGCCGCGCGGCTCGTTTCGAGTACCGCCGCGTCGAATGCCGGCACCGGCAGGTCGCTGGTGCGGCGCAGCCTGGCGCCGTCGGCAACGACCTTCTCGGCAAAGGCAATAGCCGCAGCCTTCAGGTCGCCCGGGACGACCTCGTCGACGATGCCCTTTTCACGAGCGTCGCGCGCTGAAATCTGACCGCCTTCGCTGATCATCGTCAGCGCCTGTTCGACGCCGGCAAGGCGCGGCAGGCGCACCGTGCCGCCCGAACCGGGCAGGATGCCGAGCTTGACCTCGGGCAGGCCGACCTTTGAGCCTTCGAGCGCGATGCGGTAGCTGCAGGCGAGTGCCACTTCGAGGCCGCCGCCGAGCGCGGTGCCATGGATCGCGGCGACGATCGGCTTGGTGGCGGCGTCGAGCGTATCGATCACCTCGCCGAGCAGCGGGGCCACCATCGGCTTCTTGAACTCGTGGATGTCGGCGCCGGCGATGAAGGTCCGGCCCTCGCACAGGATGACCATGGCGCGTGCGTCCGCATTGCTTTCGAGCGCCTTGACCGCCTCGATCAGCCCCGAGCGCACCGAATGCGACAGCGCATTCACGGGCGGATTGTCGACGGTCGCGACCAGAATGTTGCCTTGCTTGGCGACCGAAACGGTCTTTGCGAGCAGTTCGGTCATGCCGGCACCCCTTCCTTGCTATGTCCTGAATTGCCGGTCACCAGAACGACCTTGCCCTTGACGGCGCGCTCCATGACCACGTCGAGCGCCTCGGCGAAGCGGTCGAGCGGATATTCGGCCGAGATGTGCGGCCTGAGCTTGCCCCTGGCGAACCAGTCCATCAGCTCGGCAATGTTTGCGGCGTTCTTCTCCGGCGCCGAGCGGGCAAAGGCGCCCCAGAACACGCCGATCAGCGCCGACTGCTTGAGCAGCAGAAGGTTCAGCGCGATCTTCGGGATGTCGCCTGCGGCAAAGCCGATGACCAGCAGGCGGCCGAACAGCGCGAGCCCACGAACGGCCGTTTCCGTCACGGCACCGCCGACCGGGTCGTAGACCACGTCGACGCCCTGCCCGTTGGTCAGGTCTTTCAGCCGCTGGCGCAGGTCCTCGGTCGAGTAGTTGATGGTCTCGTCGGCGCCGTATTGGCGGCACAACGCAAGCTTCTCGTCGCTGGAGGCTGCGGCGATGACGCGTGCGCCCATCTGCTTGCCGAGTTCGACGGCCGTCAGCCCGACGCCACCGGCCGCACCCAGAACCAGGATAGTCTCGCCTGGCTTGATCTGCGCGCGGTCCTTGAGCGCATGGTGCGATGTGGCATAGGTGATGAGGAAGCCGGCCGCCTCGACGAAGCTCATCTCGGCGGGGATCGGGAACACCTTCCAGGCGTCGACCGCAACCTGCTCGCCATAGCCGCCGATGCCGGCGAATGCCAGGACGCGCATGCCCACCTTGAGGCGCTCGACGCCCTCGCCGACTGCTATGATCGTGCCGGCGGCTTCGCTGCCTGGCGTGAACGGCAGCTCGGGCTTGGTCTGGTACTTGCCTTCGACCATCAGCCCGTCAAAAAAGTTGATGCCGCATGCCTCGATGCGGATCACCACCTGCCCCGGCTTGACCACCGGTTCAGGGATCTCCTCGATCCTGAGTTCCGCCCGTGGGGCGAACTCCTTGCAGATCACTGCCTTCATGTCCTTGCGCCGCTTCCTGCTGCCATTTCGGCACTGCCAAATTCTTCAATCGAGGCAAGGAATGGGACAGGGGCAGACCGCTAACATCGTCTGATGGGACTAGTCGCCAGTTGCCCGGCATCTTGAGGCCAAATTGGCGGAATTGCTCGGCAATTTTAGTCCCTTCGGACGATGTTGCCGGTGCCCGCGCGCGCAGGTTCGCGGGTACGGTTTCGAGGAGAACGAACATGGCCCGTCTGGCAGGCAAGGTCGCATTCATCACCGGGGCAACCGGCGGCATCGGTGAGGCAGCCGCGAGGCTCTTCGCCCGGGAAGGCGCCAAGGTCGCCGTCGCCGGCCGCAGCCGCGAGAAGGGCGAGGCCATCGCATCCTCGATCAATGCATCGGGTGGCACGGCCCTATATGTCGAGACCGACGTCACCGAACCCGACAGCGTCGAGGCGTCGTTCAGGACGGCGATGGACGCCTGGGGCCGCCTCGACGTGCTCTACAACAATGCCGGCGGCTCCAGCTCGGCCGATGGCCCCGTCACCGTCGCGCCGTTCGAGGAGTTCTGGCGCTGCATCAAGCTCGACCTGTTCGGCACCTGGGTCTGCTGCCGCAACGCCATTCCGCTGATGCAGCAGTCCGGCGGCGGTTCGATCGTCAATTGCTCGTCGATCGTCGGCGCCATGGGCATTCCCAACCGCGACGCCTATTCGGCGGCCAAGGGCGGCATCATCTCGCTGACGCGCTCGATGGCGGTGGAGTTCGCCAAGGACAATATCCGCGTCAACGTGCTGGTGCCGGGCGCCGTCGCGACCGATCGGGTGCTCGGCTTCTTCGAGCGCGAACCGCATCTCAAGGCGCAGTTCGACGCCTATCTGCTCGGCATCGCCGAGCCCATCGATGTCGCCAATGCGGCGCTTTACCTCGCCTCCGACGAATCGCGGAAGATGACCGGGCATCAGCTGCCCATCGACGGCGGCATCCTGATTTCGTGACCGCAGCCCCTGACCTGGCTTAGTCTGTGCAGACGATGTCTGTACCGACCGCCGGGTCTTGAAGTCGCCCCAAAAGTCCCAATTTCGACTGCAGGAACACGAGCATGGAAATCCTGAGCCAGGTGCTGGCGCGGAACGCGCGGCTGATCGGCGAGCGCAACTTCATCGTCACCGACAAGGAAACGATCACCTATGCGCGCTTTTCCGAGCTGACGGCCCAGCTGGCCAATGTTCTCAAGGCACGCGGCGTCGCCAAGGGCGACCGCGTCGGGCTCTATCTGCCGAGCACGCCGATGATGGCGATCGGCTTCTGGGCCTGCCAGCGGCTCGGCGCGATCCCAGCCCCGCTCAGCGCCATGTTCCGTCATGCCGAGCTGCGCAAAATCGTCACCCAGACCGGCATGAAGGCGCTGATCGCCGATGGCTCGACCTGGCCCTACTTCTCCGAGATCCGTGCCGAGTTCGCCGACCTCGCCCACTGCCTGGTCGCGTCAGGTGATGGCAGCGCCGACGATCTCGCCACGCTGATGGCAGCCGCCCCCTCGACCTTCGGGGACGCCGCCTGCCACATCGATGACATCTGCGCCCTGTTCTTCACCTCGGGCACGACGGGCGCGCCGAAGGGCGCGGCGCAATCGCAGTTCAACCAGTGCTCGACGCTGCGCGACATGATGGTGTCGCACCGCACGCGCTTCGCCGAGGAAACCTACCTCTGCGCCGTGCCGCTGTTCACCAATTTCGGCCTGACGGTGACGCTCAACCTTTGCCTCTATACCGGCGGCACCATCGTGCTGCACGAGCGTTGGGACACGGGCCGCGTGCTGGCCGACATCGGCCGCTACAAGGCCACCTATTTCGGCGGCACGCCGACCATGTATGTCTACATCGTCAACGAGGTCGACCCGGCCAAGCACGACCTGTCGTCGCTGCGCATCTGCACGACCGGCGGCTCGCCGGTGCCGCAGCCGGTCATCCGCCGCTTCGAGGAATTGTCGGGCGCACGCGTCACCCAGGTCTACGGATCGACCGAGACCAGCGGCCAGAACGTGATGGAGCCGACAGCGGGCATTCGCAAGCCGGGTTCGGCCGGCCTGCCGGTGGGCAGCTCGCGCATCTCGATCGTCGACGACGGAGGCAATATCGTGCCGCAGGGCGAGATCGGCGAGGTCATCATCTCGGGCGACTGCGTCTCGCAAGGCTACTGGATGGACGAGAAGGCCACGGCCGAAGCCTTCGGCAATGGCGGCTGGAAGTCGGGCGATCTCGGTTACGTCGACGAGGACGGCTATCTCTTCATCGTCGACCGCAAGAAGGACGTCATCATCGCCGGCGGCCACAATGTCTATCCCCTGGAGATCGAGGCGCTGCTCTACAAGCACCCGGCGGTCGCCATGTGCGCGGTCGTCGGCGCACCCGACGAGAGCAAGGGCGAGATTCCGGTTGCCGTCATCGTCAAGGCCGAGGGCCAGGATGCCACGGCGGAAGAGCTGATCCGCTACTGCCGCGAAAGCCTTGCCGCCTACAAGGCACCGCGCGCCGTGCATTTCATCGACACCATGCCGGTCGAGGCCGCCAAGATCCGCAAGCGCGCGCTGGTGCTGGCGCTGCGCGAAAACCGGCTGGATGATTTCAGAAGCAAGTGAGTTCCTGGTACCCAGCAGCGAAACGGCCGCGCACTGCGCGGCCTTTCCATTTGATATCAGTAATTTGCGACTGCCAGCTAAATATCGGGTGGAACTATCTCAGGCAGTCGCGACGTCGCCCGCGCCACCGAAGGCGCTCCATCCGCCGTCGACGGGCAGCACCGTGCCGGTGATGTAGGACGCCCAGTCCGACAGCAGGAACACGACCGCCTGCGCCATCTCCGCCGGCAACGCCAAACGGCCCAGCGGCGTCCGCCGCTCGAGGATCGTCGGATCGAAAGCCTTGCGTTCGAGCAGCGCCTCGACCATCGGCGTGCGCGTGTAGGCCGGGGCGATGGCGTTGACGCGGATACCCGACGGCCCCCACTCGCAGGCCAGCGTATGCGTCAGGTGGTTGATGCCGGCCTTGGCAGCGGCATAGGCCGAGCGGCGTGGAAAGCCGCCGAGCCCGACGATCGACGACACGTTGACGATCGCGCCGCTCTGCTGCACCAGCATCGGCCGCGACGCGGCGCGGCATATCAGGTAAGTGCCTTTCAGGTTGACGTCGACCACCCGCTGCCAGCGATCCACCGACTGCTCGTGCACCGGCACCAGATCGTCGCCGATGCCGGCCGAGTTGAAGACGAGGTCGAGCCCGCCGAGCTTGGTGATCGCCTCGCGGACCATGCGCTCGGCATCCGCCTCGCTCGCGACATCGCCCTGGGCGACGCCGGCCGATCCGGTGCGCGCGGCCGCCTCATCGAGACGATCGCGGTCGAGATCGGCGATGATGACCCTCGCGCCGAGATCAGCCAGCAGCTTCGCCGCCGTCTCGCCGATGCCGCTGGCGCCGCCGGTGACGAGGGCGCGCTTGCCGTTGAAGTTGATCGGGCCGTTCATGCGTCCGGGTCTCCGCCGTCTGCGGCATCTGCACAAAAATGGAAATCAGGCTGCCACTGGTCACGTGGCTGGACGTGAAGCTTCCAATAGGCTTCGGCGACCAGGTCGTGGTCATAGGGCGTGCCCGCCTGCATCGTGCCGTGGATGGCGACGGTCGAGACATGGATGCCGGACGGCGACAGCTCCTTCTCAAGCGAATGCCCAAGACTGCGCAGGGCCGCCTTGCCCATCGACGTCACGCCCCATTCGATCCATGGGCCGAAGGCCAGCACGCCGCCGGTGAAAAGGATCGTGCCGCGGCCGCGCCCGATCATGCCGGGCGCCACCGCTTGGGCAGCGTGCAGCGCACCGGCCACATTGGTCCGGAAGGCATCCACGACATAGTCGACGCTTGCCGGTTCGCCGTGCGAGCGCCAGCCGTCGGCGGTGCCGTATTTCACCTCGCCCAGCCGCGACGGCGTGACGAACCGCGCCGGCTCGATGATCGCCGCGTTGTAGATCAGTGCCTCGGCATCGCCGTGCCGCTCGCGGATCGCGGCGTGGACACGATCCATGTCCCCGGGCCTGCCGGCGTCGCCGGCAAAACCCGTGACGTCGAGCCCGTCGGCCCTCAGCTCCTGCTCGTAGCGCGCGATCGCCTCGGCCCGACGGCCGACGAAGGCAACACGATGGCCTTCGCGCGCGAATTTCTTCACCAGGGCCTGGCCGAGGCCGGGTCCCATGCCGATGACGACGGTCGACGGCGCGCTCATTGCGCCACTTCGACCTTGGCTTCGGTGCGCTCGGCGCTCTTCTGCGCCTTGCGCTCGGCGCGGTTGGCCAGGAATTCCTCCAGCGTGCCGACGATGCCCTTGCGCAGGAACAGAACGCACAGCACGAAGATCACACCCTGGACGACCACCACCCAGGCACCCAGCGTTGCCAGCTCGCGCTGCAGCGTCACCAGCACGGCGGCACCGACCACCGGTCCGAGCAGCGTGCCGACGCCGCCGATCAGCGTCATCAGCAGCACGTCGGCCGAGGTCATGAAGAACACGTCGGCGAGCGAGGCCAGCTGGAAGATGATCGCCTTGAGGCCGCCTGCCACGCCCGACAGCATCGCCGACAGCGTGAACGCGATCAGCTTGAAGCGGTCGGTCGAATAGCCGAGCGAAATGGCGCGCGGCTCGTTCTCGCGGATCGACTTCAGCGTCTGGCCAAAGGGCGAGTGCACGATGCGGTAGACGAAGGCGAAGCCGACCAGGAACACGGCGAGCGTCACGTAATACATGTTCAACGTGTTCGAGAGGTCGATGACGCCGAACAACGTGCCGCGCGGCACCGACTGGATGCCGTCCTCGCCATGGGTCCACGGCGCCTGCACGGCGTAGAAATAGATGATCTGCGCCAGCGCCAGCGTGATCATGGCGAAGTACAGCCCCTGCCGGCGGATCGCCAGCCAGCCGAACAGCGCGCCGATGGCGGTGGCAACCACAACGCCCATCAGGATGCAGAGCTCGGTCGGCAGGCCCCAGGCCGCCGCCGCATGGGCGGTGACATAGGCCGACGCGCCATAGAAGGCGGCATGGCCGAAGGCGAGCAGGCCGACATAGCCGAAGATCAGATTGTAGGCGAGCGCGAACAGCGCCAGCACCAGGATCTTCATGCCCATGACCGGATAGATTACGAAGGGCAGCACGCCGCCGCCGACGGCGAAGATCGCCAGCCACAGGCGGCCGTTCTCCAGGAAGCTGCCGGAGCGACCGGACGACACGTCGGCGACGGAATGGCTCGTCGTTTCCTTGCCGAACAGACCGGCCGGGCGGAAGATCAGCACCAGCGCCATGATGATGAAGATCACCGTCGACGAAGCCTGCGGATAGAAGACCTTGGTCAGGCCCTCGATCACGCCCAGCATCAGGCCGGAGACGATGGCGCCGAAGATCGAACCCATGCCGCCGATAACCACCACCGCGAAGATGGTGATGATGATGCCCTGCCCCATCTGCGGGCTGACCTGGTAGATGGGTGCCGCCATGACACCGGCGAAACCGGCGAGGCCGACGCCGAAGGCATAGGTCAGCATCAGCAGGCGCGGCACGTTGATGCCGAAGGCGCGGACGAGATCGGGGTTTTCGGTGGCGGCGCGCAGGTAGGAACCGAGCTTGGTGCGCTCGACCGTGTACCAGGTGCCGAAGCAGACGACGATTGCCGCAACGATGACCCAGGCGCGATAGGTCGGCAGGAACATGAAGCCGAGATTGATACCGCCCTTGAGCGTATCCGGAACGGAATACATCTGGCCGGCAGCGCCGTAATAGACGTTGAACGCGCCTTCGATCGCCATGGCGAGACCGACCGTCAGCAAAAGGCCATAGGCATGGTCGAGGTCGTATACCCGGCGGATGAAGATGCGCTCCATCAGCGCGCCGATGACGGCCACTACCAGCGGCACGATGACCAGCGCCCACCAATAGCCGATGGACGGCAGGCCGAGGCCGGGAAACAGCTCGGGCAGGCGCAGCAGGTACCAGGCGCCGAACGCGCCCAGCATATATTGCGCGCCATGGACGAAATTGCCGATGCGCAGCATGCCGAAGATGATCGCCACGCCGAGGCTCATCATGGCGTAGAACGAGCCGTTGATCAGGCCGACGAGCAACTGGCCGAAGAGAAGGGTTGGCGGAACGCCAATCAGGTCCAGCATGGCTGTCACACCCCGAGGTAAGCTTGGATCTTGGCTTCGTTGCCGGCGAGTTCGTCGCGACAGAAGCGCTCGACCACTTTGCCGTGGTCGACGACGAAATGCCGGTCGGCGAGCTTGGAGGCGAAGCGGAAGTTCTGCTCGACCAGGAGGATGGTGAAACCCCTCGCCTTCAGCTTTTCGAGCACGACGGCGATCTGCTTGACGATGACGGGCGCAAGGCCCTCGGTCGGCTCGTCGAAGATCAGCAATTTTGCTCCCGTGCGCAGGATGCGGCCGATGGCCAGCATCTGCTGCTCGCCACCCGAAAGCTTGGTGCCCGGGCTCTGCCAGCGCGCCTTGAGGTTGGGGAACAGCTCCAGGATCTCGTCCACCGTCATGCCGCCCCTGGCGATGACCGGCGGCAATTCCAGGTTTTCGGCCACGGACAAGCTCGAGAAGATGCCGCGCTCCTCCGGGCAATAGGCGATGCCGCGCCGGGCGATGATCTCGGGCGCGCGCGCCGCGACGTTCTCGCCGCGATAGGTGATGGCGCCCGTCTTCTTGCGCACCAGGCCCATGATGCAGCGCAGTGCCGTGGTCTTGCCGGCGCCGTTGCGGCCCAGCAGGGTCACGAGTTCACCCTCGCGGATGTCGAAGTTCATGCCGTGGAGAGCCTTGCTCTCGCCGTACCAGGCATGCAGGTCGGCGACGTCGAGCACCACCTTGGAAGTCTCAGTCATCTGCGCCACCGATATAGGCTTCGACAACGCGCGGGTCGCGCGACACGGTCTCGTAATTGCCCTCGGCCAGCACGCGCCCCTGCGCGAGCACCGTGATGGTGTCGGAAAGGGCGGCAACGACCGACAAATTGTGCTCGACCATGAGGATGGTGCGGTCGGCGGAAACCTTGCGGATCAGCTCGGCGATGCGGTCGACGTCCTCGTGGCCCATGCCCGAGGTCGGCTCGTCGAGCAGCAGCATCTCGGGGTCGAGCGCCAGGGTCGTGGCGATCTCCAGCGCGCGCTTGCGCCCATACGGCAGGTTCACCGCGACGTGGTCGCGCCAGTTCAGCATGCCGACGGCATCGAGCAACTCGTCGATGCGGTCGTCGAGCACGCCGAGCGTGCGTTCGCTCTGCCAGAAGCGGTAGGAGGTGCCCGTGGGCCGCTGCAGCGCCATGCGCACGTTCTCGCGCACGCTCATGCGCGGAAACACCGCCGAGATCTGAAACGATCGGACGATGCCCTTGCGCGCCACCTCTTCCGGCTTCAGCGCGGTGATGTCCTCGCCGTTGTAGCGGATCGTGCCTTCGCTCGGCTGCAGGAACTTGGTGATCAGGTTGAAGGTCGTCGTCTTGCCGGCGCCGTTGGGGCCGATCAGGGCGTGGATGGTATTCCGACGGACCTTGAGATCGACGTCCTTCACGGCCGCGAAGCCGTAGAAATACCGGCTGAGCCCGGACGCCTCGATGATGTAGTCGTCCGCAGTGCCTTGTCGCACCTTGTCCTCCACAATGCTTTCAGATGTGCGGCATCGGCCGCCCTCGCCGCCTCAGGCGTCGACGAGAATGCCCTTGCCGCGCGAGGCGAGCTGCCGCAGCGCCACCACCTTCTGGTAGTCGTCCGACTGGTAGAAGCGTCGGGCATGCTCGGCGCTCGGGAACTCGACCACCGAGATCGATGCCGGCTGCCAGCCGCCCTCGAGGCTTTCGATGCGCTCGCTAGACAGCACGAAACGGCCGCCGCCGGCGGCCATGATCGGCCCGGCGACCTCGCGATAGCGCGTCCAGGCCGCCTCGTCGGTGACCTCGATCTCGAAGATCAGATAGCCGGGCAAATCGTTGCTCCCATCGGGTGAAAGCGCCGGGCAGTGAACGCCGCCCGGCGCCGTCAACTCAGCCCTTCGCCAGCTTGCAGGTGCTCTTGTCGATCGCGCGGAAGGCCTGCTCGGCCGGAACCGTCGTCACCACCTTGAACACGTCCTGCGCATCGGATGCCTCGCCAGGGGCGCGCACTTCGAGCAGCTGCATGTCGTGGACCAGGCGGCCGTTGGGCAGCAGCGTGGCGTTCTTGGCGAACAGGTCGTTGATCTTGCCTTCGCGCAGCTGGGCGAGCACGGCAGCCGGCTCGTCGGTGCCGGCGGCCTTGACCGCGTTCAGGTAGTTGGTGGCTGCCGAGTAGGCGCCGGCGGCGACCCAGCCCGGCGCGTTGCCGGTCTTCTTCTGCATTTCTTCCTTGAAGTGCTTGGAGGCGTCGTCGGTGTTCCAGTACCAGGCAGCCGCGAACTGGATGCCCTTCAGTGCCTCGAGGCCGATGGCGCGCGCATCCGACTGGTGCAGCACCGTCACCGCCACGCGCATGCCCTGGTCGATCAGGCCGAACTCCTGCACCTGCTTCAGCGCGTTGACGAGCTCGGGACCGTTGACCGTCAGCGCCAGGACCTTGGCCCCCGAAGCCTGGGCCTGGAGGATGTAGGACGAGAAATCGGTGGTGCCGAGCGGCGCGCGCACTTGGCCGAGGATCTTGCCGCCTTCGTCTTCGACGGCGGTCTTCACACCGGCTTCCATCACCTTGCCGGCCTCGTAGTCGGGCGACAGGATGAACCAGGTCTCGCCGCCGGCCTTCAGCTGGGCGCTGACCGACGAACGAACCTGCGAATAGGCGTCATAGGCCCAGGCGAGGCCGTAGCCGTTGCAGTCGGCCTCGGTCATCTTGTCGGTCATCGGCGACACGAAGAAGCCGAGCTTCTTC
Source organism: Mesorhizobium sp. CC13 (assembly GCF_039907765.1). Lineage (NCBI taxonomy): Bacteria > Pseudomonadati > Pseudomonadota > Alphaproteobacteria > Hyphomicrobiales > Phyllobacteriaceae > Mesorhizobium > Mesorhizobium sp. CC13. Next base: position 96,416 of record NZ_JARDJI010000005.1, read on the forward strand.
TGCTCACCGAGCAGGTTGTTGACGGACAGCGCGATCGCAGAGTTGGCGACGTCGAACAGCGCATCGACATTGTCGCGCTCCAGCCACTCGCGGGCGATGGACAGCGCGATCTCCGGCTTGTTCTGGTGGTCGGCCGAAACCAGCTCGATCGGCTTGCCCAGCACCTGGCCGCCGAAATCGGAAATGGCGAGCTTGACCGCCTCGGTCACCTCGGTGCCGCCGAGGGCGGAGAAGGACGAGCTCTGATCGTTGAGCACGCCGAGCTTGACGCCGGCGTCCTGCGCAGCGGCAGTCAGCGCGGTCGAAAGCAGCAGGGCTGCCGCGAGAATGGATTTCTTCATGTCATTCCTCCCCAGGAACGTAGGCTTTGCTGCCGGTTGGATGCGCGCCGGCATCGATATGCGCGCAAGGCCGCCACGCTCTCTGACGCGGAGACTCCTCAAGGAGAAATCACAGGATGCGGCTTGCCCGAACATCGTCCATGCGGACTAGCGCATATGCCGGGCTGGACCGCTGCCACCCTCGCCTGGGCTAGTTCGTTTGCAGGATGCGAGCCGCCGCCCGAGAGCAAGACATCGCGGCATGAGCGAATTCGACACCATCATCGTTGGCGCCGGCTCGGCCGGCTGCGTGCTGGCCGCCAGGCTGAGCGAGAACCCCGGACACCGCGTGCTCATCCTCGAGGCCGGCCCGTCAGACCTGCACCCGTTCGTGCGCATGCCGCGCGGCTGGGTCAAGCTGACGAAACACCCGCAGCGCTCCTGGAACTTCCCCGTCGAGCACGAGGAAGGTCGCCCGCAGGGAGAAACCTGGGCACGGGGCCGCGGGCTGGGCGGATCGAGCTCCATCAACGGCATGCTCTACTGCCGTGGCGCGCCGGAAGACTATGACGGCTGGGCCGATTTCGGCGTGAAGGGCTGGGGCTGGTCCGACATGGCTCCAATCTTCCGCAAGATCGAGAACCACCAGCTTGGCGGCAACGCCATCCGTGGCAGTGATGGACCGCTGCAGGTCAGCGTCCGCCCGCTTGCCGACCCTCTCGGCCAGGCCATTGCCGATGCCGGCGCTTCGCTCGGTCTCGACCATCTCGACGATCTCAATGGCGCGAGACGCGAAGGCGTCGGCACCTATACCCACACGGTCGACCACCGGGGCCGGCGCATGAGCGCTGCGCGTGCGTTCCTGCGCCCTGCAATGCGGCGCAAGAACCTCACCGTCCGGACCGGCGCACAGGTGCTGCGGGTCCTATTCGAGGGGCGGCGGGCGGTGGGCGTCGAATATTTCGCCGCCGGCGGCCGAAAACGCGCCGTTCGCGCGACACGGGAGGTCATCGTCGCCTGTGGCGCCATCCAGTCACCGCAACTGCTGCAGGTATCCGGCATCGGCCGCGCCGACGTGCTGTCGGCTGCCGGCGTCAATGTCGTTGCCGAACTGCCCGGCGTCGGCCGCCACTTCGCCGAGCATCTCGTTGTCGCCTTGCCCCATCGCCTCGCCGGCCTCCATGGCCACAACCGGCGGCTCAGCGGCCTGCGCCTCGTCGGCGAGGTGCTGCGCTATTATCTCGCCGGCACCGGGCTGATGAGCTTCGGCGCCTCCGAAATGGGCGGCTTCATCCGATCGTCGCCCGATGTCGCCTATGCCGATCTGCAGCTATCGCTGTCGCCCTACACATTTGCCCGCGGCCTGCTGCAAGGCAGGCTGAAGCTCGAAGACAAGCCGGGGCTAACCATCATCGGCTATGCCCTGCGGCCGGAGAGCCGCGGCGAGGTCACGATCCGCACCGCCGACATGCGCGACATGCCCTCGATCCGGCCGAACTGGCTGGCGACCGATGGCGACAGGCGCACCGCCATCTCGATGATGCGCATCATGCGCGATTTCGTCGCCCAGCCGGCGCTGCAGCCTTACGTCAGGGAGGAGCTATGGCCCGGCCGCGCCGTGCAATCGGACGAGGAAATGCTCGCGGCCTTCCGCTCGACCTTCGTGTCGGGACTGCATGCGGTCGGCACCTGCCGGATGGGCAACGATGCCGATGCCGTCGTCGACGAAAGGCTGCGCGTCCGTGGCGTCGAGGGCCTGCGCGTCGTCGATGCGTCGGTGATTCCCGCACCCGTCTCGGGCAACACCAACGGTCCGGTCATGGCACTCGCCTGGCGCATGGCTGACCTGATGCTTGAAGAAAAGTACTGAACCTTCAGAAATCGAAGAATTCGGAGCGTGCGCTGCTGAACGCCTTCTCGAGCCGGTGGACCATCCGCCAGCCGGCCTCGGTCCTGCGGTAGCGGACGCCGTATTGGCCGCAGGCAGTGCGGCTCATCGTATGATTGGCCGAAATCCGGCCGATTGCGACGAACTGGAAATGCAGGTGCCCTGTCGCCTCGTCGCCGTCGATGTCGACCAGCGGCAGTCCCGGTACATGCACGCCGGTGAACTTCGAGGTGAACTCCAGGCAGAAGGCCGACAGCTGGTCCCTGCCCTCCAGCTTGAGCGCCGGGCGGTCGCCTACGGCAGCGATCTCGAAGATGCCGTCCTCGGTGAACACGCCTGCCCAGCCATCGCCGTCGCCACTGTCCCAGGCGCGGGCATAGCGCGCCTCCAGCGCCATGATCTCAAGCATAGCCTCGGCCCGCGCCAGCCGTTCTTCCAGCATGTCAGCTCCTCACTGCAAGTGCGATGGGGTGCTGTCACCCGTGCCTGTCGACAGCCCGATCGAACGAATGGCTTGGCGCGGGACAAGACGCATCGTTCGATCGGGTGAGCCAGCAAAAAGGCGCCGCCGGATGACCGGCGACGCCCTTGGTGAATTGAAGCGCCGGCGCGCCTACTGCGCGCAGTCGGCGCGTTCGACCAGGCCGTCCTCGCGCAGCTGATAGGGGTTCTTCACCACCTTCAGGCTCTCCACCGCAGGCAGGAAGTGGCTGTCCGCGCTCGCCGCCAGCTTGCCGGTCAGCGTCCTGATCTCGCCGGCATTGGCCTCGATCCACGCGGCGATCGACTTGCCGTCGGTCTTGCCCGAGCCGTTCATGGCCGCGGCCAGGATGAAGGGCTGGATGTAATAAGGCACCAGGGCCGAGGGCCCGCCCATGCGATCGAGATCCGCAATCTCCGCCTTCGCCTTGGCCGCGAACTTGGCGAATTCCTTCTCGCCGAGCGCATCGCCCGGGCAATAGGTCATGCCCTCGAACTGCACCGAATAGACGCCTTCGAACGGCTCGTTGCCGATCGTGGCGGCGTTGCCGACGGCATAGTTGGTCATGGTCAGGCTGGCCAGAACCGGCACGTCCCAGCCGATGTCGTAGCGGTTTTCCAGCATCTTGCGCGAATCGTCGCCGATCGAGTTGATCAGGAGCACCGCCTCGGCCTCGGAATTGCGCAGCGAGAACAGCTGCGGGGTCATGTCCTCGGTGCGGAAGGCGAATTCCTGCACGGCGACCGGCTCGACGCCCTTGCCCTTCATGTAGGCGACGATGTCGGAGATGGCGGCCTTCGACATGCCGCCATTGTCGGACATCAGCGCCAGCTTCTTCAGCTTCAGCACATCGAGCGCATAGGCGATGTTGGGGATCATCTGGTTCGCGCCGATCGGCGAGGTCGAGAAATGGTATGGACCGACCTGCGGCGTGAGTTGGGTCGAGGCGGCGCTGGAGATCTGGGCGATGTTGGCCTCGGTGCCGATCGGCATCAGCGGCGTGGTTTCCTGGCTGGTCGCCGGGCCGACGACGGCCTGCACCTTTTCGCTCTCGATCAGGCGGCGCATCTCGCTCACGCCATGGGTCGGGTCGGTCATGGTGTCGGCCAGAACCAGCTCGACCTTCTTGCCGAGGATGCCGCCGGCCGCGTTGATGTCGTCGATCGCCCGCTTCCAGGCGACCTCGGCATTCTTGCCGATCGAGGCGCCGGAGCCGGTGAGCGACATGATGCCGCCGATCTTGATCGTCTCCTCGGCCCGGGCCGCGCCCATGCCGAGCGCGGTGAACGACATCAGGGCCGCGAACAGCGCGCGCCGGCTCAGAATGCTGGAACTCATGTCTCGTCTCACTCCTGAAAATTGCGGCCTGCGCTCTCCTCCGAGCGACGGCACCGCGCATCGTCCATTAGGACCACTGGATGCGCGCCGGAAGGGCCTGCGCCATCGGTCGTGCTGGCCTGGACCAGCGGTCACTCGACCGCCGGAGGCGCGTAACGCCTGATGAGGTCGAGGAACAGCGGCGTCTCGCCGCCGCCATGGACCTCGAGCGTGGCACCCGTCACGAAGGTGGCGTCCGGGCTGGCGAGGTAGAGGGCAGCCCGGGCGATGTCGTCGCCGCGGCCCATGCGCTTCATCGGCACGGAAGCTGCGATCGCCTGCTGCGCCTCGCGCGAACCATAGGTCTCGTCGGCCTTCTCGGTCTCGGTCAGGCCGACGACGATGGCATTGACGCGCACCTTCGGCGCCCATTCCTGGGCCAGGCTGGTGGTCAGGCTGAGGAGGCCTGCCTTGGCCGCGCCATAGGCGGCCGTGCCAGGCGACGGGCGGCGTCCGGACAGGCTGGCGATGTTGATGATGCTGCCGCCCTCCGGCAATTCCGCCATCCACCGGTAGGCCGCCTGGGACAGGTAGATCGGCGCCATGAGGTTGAGGTTGATGATGGCATCGGAGAAGCGCGGCGACACGGTCGCTGCGTCGACATGCGGCGAGCCGCCGGCATTGTTGACCAGCACGTCGATGCGACCATGCTCCTCGCCGACGCGGTCGACCAGTTCCTTGCAGGCCTGGGCCGTGCGCACGTCGCACTGCATGAAGATCGCCCGACGCCCGTTCGCATGCGGCAGGGCGTCGGGTTCAGTGCGGGCGCACACCACGACGGTCGCGCCCGCGCCCAGAAACCCCTCGGCAATCGCCCGGCCGATGCCCTTGGTGCCGCCGGTCACGATGACGACCTTGCCCTCGAAGGCCGCGGCAACAGGTTGCGGGGCAATGCTCATGCGGTCACTCCAGGCAGTATCGGCGCGCGCGTGCGTCTGCACGCAGTCCTACAGCCTTTATGTCGGCCGTCGTAAGGTTTATTCGTCCCTTCGGACGATGCCGGCCGGCAGCCGACGCCTATGTTCCGGCCAAACCAGCCCGGCTGCCGCGCCCCCGCCCAGCCGAACCGTCTCATATGCCGCGCCTCCAGGTAGACTGATGATCATCGAAGACGCAGATTGGAAGTTCACCACCATCCCCGCGCTCTGCGCGCGAGCGGCCGAAGTCTACGGCACGCGGACGGCCATCGAGGACGGCATCAAACTGAACTTCGTCGAGCTCGACGCGATGCGCAAGCGCGTCGCCAAGGCGATGATCGCCGCCGGCGTGCAGAAGGGCGACCGGATCATGATCTGGGCGCCCAACACCTGGAGGTGGTTCGCCACAGCGCTCGGCCTGGTCACAGCGGGCGCCATCCTCATCCCGGCCAGCACGCGCTTCAAGGGCGCCGAGATCGGCGAACTGGTCAAGCGCAGCGGCACATCGATGCTGTTCTCTGTCGGCGAGTTCCTGGGCACCTACTATCCGGACCAGCTGAAGCCGGAGACCCGCGAACTGCTGCGCCAGGTGGTCGTCATCGGCGAGCCGCGCGGCGGCGAGGCCGACTGGGACAGCTTCGTTGCTGCCGGCGACACGGTCAGCGACGCCGAGCTCGCCGAGCGGGAGGCCTCCGTCGGCCCGGACGATCTCTGCGACATGCTGTTCACCTCGGGCACCACGGGCTATCCCAAGGGCGTCATGTACGGCCACCAGCAGTGCCTCAGAGCCATCGACGCCTGGGCGACGCGCGTCGGCATCCGCGAGCACGACCGTATCCTCGTCATCCCGCCCTTCTTCCATGCGTTCGGTTACCGCTCGGGCGCCATCGTCTCGCTGATGCGCGGCGCCGTGCTGATGCCGCACCTCACCTACGACGCCGGCGAGATCCTCAAGCGCGTCGCCGAGGACAAGATCAGCGTCATCCCCGGCCCGCCGGCCATTTTCCAGGGCATGCTGCAGCATCCGGAACTGAAGTCTTTCGACACCTCCAGCCTGCGCCTCGGCGTCACCGGCGGCGCGGTCGTGCCGTCGATCCTCATCCGCCGGATGCGCGAGGATCTCGGCATTGCCGGCGTGGTCAACGGCTATGGCCTGACCGAATGCGGCGGCTACGGCACCATGTGCCTGGCGACCGACCCGGATGACGTCATCGCCAACACGGCCGGCAAGCCCTCGCCGGGCGTCGAGGTCCGTATTTTGGGCGAGGACGGCCAATTCCAGCCCGACGGCAAGCCCGGCGAGGTGGTGATCCGCGGCTATATCGTCATGAAGGGCTATTTCAACGACCCCAAGGCAACCGCCAAGACCATCGACCCGGATGGCTGGCTGCACACCGGCGATATCGGCTACTTCGACGCCAACGGCAATCTGCGCATCGAGGACCGTCTCAAGGACATGTACATCACCGGCGGCTTCAACTGCTATCCGGCCGAGATCGAGCGCATCCTGAGCCAGCATCCGGCGATCGGCATCGTCGCCGTGATCGGCGTGCCCGACGAGCGCCTCGGCGAGGTTGGCAAGGCCTATGTGGTGCTGCGCCCCGGCACGAGCGCCACCGAGAAGGAGATCATCGACTGGTCGCGCGCCAACATGGCCAACTACAAGTGCCCGCGCAGCGTCGAAATCCGGATCTCGCTGCCGACCAGCCCGCAGGGCAAGGTGCTCAAGAACGTCCTGCGCGAAGAGGTGCCCGCCGGCAACGCGGCCTGACGCTTAGATATGCGCCCGGACAAGGGATCCGGCGCAGCCAACTGGATTTTCGGACGACATCAGACGGGACGGTGCGAAGGCGCCGTCCCGTCTTGCTATTGGGGCGCGAGAGGCAACGCAGCGGGACAATGAAAAAGGGCGCCGGTTGCCCGACGCCCTTGATGCTTGTCAGCGATGCAAGCTGGCTTACGAGCCGTAGACCGGCTTCGCGGCAGGACGCGCCGCCACCAGCTCCTTGATCTTGTCGCCCAGTGCAGCTGCTTCCCAGCGGCTTTCCTTGTCGAACTCGGGGCCGTCGTTCCAGCCGAGGCAGACGCGGATCTTGCCGCCGATCAGTTCGAACACCTGGCCGGTCACGTCGGCGGAGGCCGAACTGCACAGCCAGGCGACCAGCGGAGCGGTATTCTCGGGGGCAAAGATGTCGAACTCGCCTTCCTTGGCCTGCATCGCCTCGGCGAACGCGGTCTCGGTCATGCGCGTGCGCGCATTGGGCGCCAGCCCGTTGGCAGTGATGCCGTAGCGGCGCAGCTCAGCCGCCTGAACCAGCGTCAGCGAGGCGATGCCGCCCTTGGCCGCCGAATAGGCACTCTGGCCGACGCTGCCCTGCAGGCCCGCACCCGACGAGGTGTTGATGATACGGGCATCGACCTGCTTGCCGGCCTTCTGCTGGGCGCGCCAGTAGTCGACCGCGTGGCGGCTGACGCAGAAATGGCCGCGCAGATGCACGCGCAGCACCGCGTCCCATTCGTCGGGCGTGCAGGACACGAACATGCGGTCGCGCACGAAACCGGCATTGTTGACCACGGCATGCAGCCCGCCGAAGGCGTCGAGCGCGGCCTTGACGATGCGGCCGCCGGCCTCGAAATCGGTGACGTCGTCATGGTTGGCGACGGCCTGTCCGCCCATGGCCCTGATCTCGTCGACCACCTGCTGCGCTGGCGTCTCCGCCGTCGCGTCGCCATGGGTGCCTACGCCGAGATCGTTGACCACGACCTTGGCGCCCTCGGCCGCCAGTCCCAGCGCATAGGCGCGGCCGAGGCCGCGGCCGGCGCCGGTGACGATCACAACCCTGTTTTCGCAGATCCCTGCCATGTCAGTCCTTCTCACTTTGTCTTGGTCGACAGCCGCACGGCGCGCGCCTGGCCGGCATTGCGCTTGCGGTCGGGCTCCGGGGTGCGGAGCGGTTCGCATTCCACGAGGTCGGCGAGCGACCGGTCGGCCAGCCGCTGGTATTCGCCGTCGCCATTGTTGCGCCAGATGATCGCCTGTTCCGGCATCTCCTTGATCACCTTGGCCGGATTGCCGGCGATCAGGCTGCGCTGAGGCGTCACCACCTCGTTCTTCACCAGGCTGAGCGCCGCCACCAGGCTGTCGTCGCCGATTATGGCCCCGTCCAGCACCACTGCGTTCATGCCGATCAGCGCGTTCTCGCCAACCGTGCAGCCATGCAGGATCGCGCCGTGTCCGACCGTGGCGCCACGCCCGACGATGCAGTCGGAACCCGCACCTGTATGCAGGGTGCAATTGTCCTGCACGCTGGCGTCGCCGACAACCGTGATGCGGCCGAAATCGCCGCGCAACGAAGCACCGGGGCCGATGTAGCAGCGCGGCCCGATGGTCACGTCGCCGATCAGCACCGCCGTGGGGTGCAGGTAGGTGGTCGGATCGACCACCGGCACGATGCCCTCGAAGGCATAGCACGGCATGGTCAGAGCCTTTCGATGATCGTCACGTTGGCCTGGCCGCCGCCTTCGCACATGGTCTGCAGCGCATAGCGGCCGTTGCGGCGCTCGAGTTCGTTGAGCATCGTCGTCATGATGCGAGCACCGGTGGCGCCCAGCGGATGGCCGAGCGCGATGGCGCCGCCATTGACGTTGACCTTGTCGCGCGGAATGCCGAGATCCTTGATCCAGGCGAGCGGGATCGATGCAAAAGCCTCGTTGCACTCGAACAGGTCGATGTCCTCTACCTTGAGGCCGGTCTTGGCCAGCGCGTGGCGCGTCGCCGGGATCGGCGCCGTCAGCATCCACACCGGGTCGTCGCCACGCACGCTGATGTGATGAATGCGGGCGCGCGGCTTGAGGTTGTGGTCCCTCACCGCCTGCTCCGAGGCGATCAGCAGCGCCGCCGAGGCATCGGCGTTCTGGCTGGCCACGCCGGCATGCACGCGGCCGCCCTCGATCAGCGTCTTCAGCGTCGCCATCTTGTCGAGCGAGGTGTCGCGGCGCGGCGTCTCGTCGACGGCGAAGTCACCGACCGGCACGATCTCGCCGGCGAAACGGCCGGCATCGATGGCGGCGATGGCCCGCCGGTGGCTTTCGAGCGCGAACTGCTCCATCTCTTCGCGGCTGCACTGCCACTTCTCGGCAATCATCTCGGCCGAACGGAACTGGCTGACCTCCTGGTCGCCATAGCGGGCAATCCAGCCCGGCGAAGTGCTGAACGGATCGGGGAAGCCGAACTGCGGCCCGACCAGCATGGCCGACGCCATGGGGATCATGTTCATATTCTGCACGCCGCCGGCGATGACGAGGTCCTGCGTACCGCTCATCACGGCCTGGGCGGCGAAATGCACCGCCTGCTGTGCCGAACCGCACTGGCGGTCGACTGTCACGCCAGGCACATGGTCGGGCAATCCCGCCACCAGCCAGCAGGTGCGGGCGATGTCGCCGGCCTGCGAGCCTATCGTGTCGGTGCAGCCATAGATGACGTCGTCGACCGCGTTCGGGTCGACGCCGGTGCGGGCCATGAGCGCCTTGATCGGCTGGGCGCCGAGATCGGCCGAATGCATCTGCGCGAACGCGCCCTTCTTGCGCCCGACCGGCGTGCGGATGGCGTCGACGATATAGGCTTCAGGCATGTTCGGCCTCTCTGGCAAAGGTGTGTTCGGGTCCGAGCGGACGCGCAAAGACCCGGGCGGCGACGCGCTCGCGGTGGAAGGCGGTGCCGCCCCACCAGCTGGTCAGCGCGATGCCGCGCTTGAGGAAGAAGTGGACGTCCACCTCCCAGGAATAGCCCATGGCGCCATGCACCTGGATCGAGGTGCGAGCGGCGACGTCGGCTGCTTCGGCGCAGGCGAGCTTTGCCTGCGAGATGCGGGCGCGGCTGTAGAGGTCGCCCTGCTCCAGCTGGGCGGCCGCCGCATGCAGCACCGGCCGGGCGAATTCGATCTTCACCTGGGCGGTCGCGAGATGGTGCTTCACCGCCTGGTAGGAACCGATCGGCTTGCCGAACTGCTGGCGTTCCTTGGCGTAGGCGACGCCGAGATCGACGCAACGCTGGGCGATGCCTTGCATCTGCGCGGCGGCGAACAGCGCCCCGCGGTCGAGTGCAGCGGCAAGCGGTGCCGCCGCCTCGTCTGTGCCGGCGATCAGCGTCTCGGCGCTCGGCTCGAATTCGACTGTAAACAGCCGGCGGAACGGATCGACGCTCGGCTGCGCCCCGATCTTAGCCTTGGCTGTCTCGACCAGATGCACGGCACCGTCGCGCACGACGAGCACTGCCTCCGCCGTATCGGCATCGGCGACGAACGGATTGGCCGGATGGGCGACAGTCACCGTCACTTCGCCCGCCAGCGCCCGCCCCAGCAGGGCAGCCGCGCGGACATTGCCGGAGAAGTCCGCCAACAAAGGCAGCGCCACGCCGGCATTCTCGACCAGCGGCTCCGGCAGGCCGGCATAACCGCAGGCCTCGGCGATCTGGACGAAGTCGATTGCCTTGAGGCCAAGCCCGCCCTTTTCTTCGCCCACCAGCGCACCGGCGAGGCCCATCTCGACGATCTTGGCCCAGCGGGCCTCGTCGCGGGCAGCGCCCTCGCCCATCAGGCGGCGCAGGTCGGCCGGCTGGCAGACGTCGGCGAGCAGTTCGCGGACGACATCTGCCGTCATCGTCTGTTCTTCGGAGAAACGGAAATCCATCTTTTCGCCTCCCCCTATGCGCGCGGCAGCCCGAGCATGCGCTCGGCGATGATGTTGCGCTGGATCTCGTTCGAGCCGGCATAGATCGGCCCGGCCAGCGAGAAGAAATAGCCGTCCAGCCAGCGGCCGATGTCGCCGGCCTCGGGTGCGGAGCGCAAAAGTTCGGCGCGCGCGCCCAGGATCGACAATGCCGCCTTGTGCATGGCGATGTCCATTTCCGACCAGAATATCTTGTTGGTGCTGGCCTCGGCGCCGATGTGGCCACCTGCGGCAAGGCGCGAGGCGGTGGCATAGATCGACAGCGCATAGGCCTCGGCGTCCATCCACGACTGCAACACCGCGGCTCGCACCGTCGGCTCGACCTCGGCCTCATGCGCCTTGTACAGCTCGACCAGCTTGCGCGCCGCCACCTGGAAGCGCGCCGGGCTGCGCAGCATCAGGCCGCGTTCGAAGCCGGCGGTCGCCATGCAGATGTTCCAGCCCTCGCCCTCGCCGCCGAGGCGGTTGAAGGCGGGCACGCGCACGTCGTCGAGGAAGATTTCGGCAAAGCCGGTCTCGCCGTCGATCTGCGGGATCGCTTGAACGCGCACGCCCGGAGCGTCGAGCGGGAAGAAGATCAGCGACAGGCCCTTGTGGCGCTGCGAGGCAGGATCGGTGCGGAACAGGCCGAAAGCCCAGTCGGCGAAGACCGCGCGCGACGACCAGATCTTGTGACCCTTGAGCACATATTCGTCGCATTCGAGCACGGCAGTCGCACGCACCGAGGCGAGGTCGGAACCGGCCTGCGGCTCGGACCAGGCCTGCGCCCAGATTTCGTCGCCCGAGGCCATGGAGGTCAGGAAGCGCGCCTTCTGCTCGTCGGTACCATATTCCATCAGGGTCGGGCCGAGCAGGAAGATGCCGTTCTGGTTGACGCGCAGCGGCGCGCCAGCCCGGTAATATTCTTCCTCGAAGATCAGCCACTGGATGAGGTCGAGCCCGCGGCCGCCATAGCTCTCCGGCCAGGTGACCATGCCCCAGCGGCCGTCGGCCAGCACACGCTCCCAGGCGCGATGCGCTTCAAACCCCTCGCGACTGGTGTCGAAGGATGGCAGCGGCTTCTCGGGCACATGCATTTCGAGCCAGGAGCGCACTTCCTTACGGAAGGCCTTCTGCTCGTCGGTGTAGTTCACATCCACGCTTGGAAATTCCCGTTGGTCGGCAGCGGCGGGCTCAGGCCTCTCCGGCCTGTTTCTTGTTGGCGGCGGCCATGCTCCTGGCGTCCTGTCCGCCCAGCGTGTTGCCGGTGGTCAGGTCGTTCTGGGCATGGGCGAAATGGTGCATGTGGTAGTGCGCATCCATGGCGGTGCGCTTGCCACGCAGGTCCTCGACATGGTTGATCGCCTGCTTCGACAGCCAGAGGCCGAGGCGCGGATACTGCGCCAGCTTCTCGGCCATCGCCCGGCCGGCGCCTTCGAGTTCGTCGCGGGTCACCATCTTGTTGACCATGCCGAACTGTTCGGCGCGCGCCGCAGGCATGCGCTCGCCCATCATCAGGAACTCCTTGGCGACGCGCGGCGGCAGCTCGAAGGCGTGCGCGAAATACTCGACGCCCGGGATGCCCATGCGCACGACCGGGTCCTGGAAGAAGGCGTCGTCGGTGGCAACGATGAAGTCGCAGACCCAGGCGAGCATCAGCCCGCCGGCGACGCAGGCGCCCTGCACCAGCGCGATCGTCGGCTTCGGGATATCGCGCCAGCGGCGGCACATGCCGAGATAGACCTCGTGCTCCCGGGTGTAGAGCATCTCGGCCGCCGGCTTGTTAGTGTGGTCGGCCCACATCAGGCGGCGGTCGAAGGTCTTGTTGACGTCGCGGCCCGGCGTGCCGATGTCGTGGCCGGCCGAAAAATGCTTGCCCGCGCCGCGCAGGATGATGACCTTCACGGCGTCATCGTCGACGGCGCGCTTGAAGGCGTCGTCCAGCGCATAGGTCATCTGCGAGTTCTGGGCATTGTTGAACGTCGGGCGATTCATCGTCACCCAGGCGATCGGACCCTCGGTCTCGTAGAGAACCGGCTCGGCCGTCTCATAGGTGATGTCTGCCGTGCGCGGCTCAACCAGATCGCTCATTTCAAGGGTTTCCGCTGACAATTCAACTTCGTAGCTGACGAGAAAATTACGTTCCCCGCCAAGGGGTGCAATCGTCCAAAGGGACTAACGGCGAGCCAGGATTGTGCGTCGCACAATCACTTGCAGATCGTGTCGATCTCGGCGAGTTCGGCAGCCGACAGCTTCCACGAAGCCGCCGCCGCATTGGCCACCACCTGCTCGGGACGGGTGGCCCCCGCGATCACGCTGGAAACGATCGGCTGGCAGGCAAGCCACGAGAACGCCAGTTCGAGGATGGTGCGGCCGCGCGCCTCGCTGAAGGCGATCAGCTTCTCGACCTTGTCGAGGTTCGTGTCGGTGAGGCCGGCCTTGAAATAGGCCATGCTCATGCGCGTGTCCTCGGGCATGGCCTGGCCCCTGCGGTACTTGCCGGTCAACAGCCCGCTCGCCAGCGGGAAATAGGGCAGCAGCGTCATGCCGGTGCGGCGCATCGCCGGGAACAGTTCCGTCTCGGCCGAGCGCGAGATGAGATTGTATTCGGCCTGGGTGGATTGCAGGCCGTGCAGATTGTGGTGGCGCGAGGTCCAGCCGGCATCGACCAGCATCCAGGCGGGCAGGTTCGAGCAGCCGAGATAGCGGACCTTGCCCTGCTTCACGAGATCGTCCAGTGCCCTGAGCGTCTCCTCGATCGGCGTCTGCGGATCGGGGAAGTGATACTGGTAGAGATCGATATAGTCGGTCCTGAGGCGGCGCAGGCTGTCCTCGACAGCGCCCATGACGTAGCCGCGCGAGCCGTTGTAGCGGTTGCTCCTGTCGCGGTTCAGCGGCGAGGCGAACTTCGTTGCCAGCACCACCTCCTTGCGGCGGTCGCGGAGGATTTCGCCCAGAGTGGTCTCGGAGCCCCCGTTGACACCATAGGAGTCGGCGGTATCAAGCAGCGTGATGCCGGCATCGAGCGCAGCATGCACCACCTTGCGGGCAGCCTCGGTGTCGAGCGACCTGATCATGCCGCCGAAGTTGTTGCAGCCGAGGCCGACGATCGAAACCTCCAGGCCCGTGCGCCCGAGAACGCGCTTTTCCATCTCGTCTACTCCATCATCTACAGTAAATAAATCATTGAATTTATTTTATATTGATGAAGCTGCTGCCTTGATCATGTCGGCCGCCTTCTCGGCAATCATCACGGTCGCGGCATAGGTGTTGCCGTTGACCAGCACCGGCATGATCGACGCGTCGGCGACCCGCAGCCTCTCCACACCGCGCACCCGCAACTGCGGATCGACCACCGAGTCCCCATCGGCGCCCATCCGGCAGGTGCCAGCGGCATGATAATGCGTCACGGCCGTCGCCAGGATGTCCTCGGCGATGTCGTCGAGCGAACGGATCGGGCGTGCCGGCAACAATTCCCTGTCGAGCACGCCGCGAAGCGCCGGCTGGTTGACGATGGCGCGTGTCCTGTCGGCGCCTTCGGCCAGGATCCTGAGGTCGCGTGGATCGGAGAAATAGTTGGGCGAGATCGCAGCGTGCGCCAGGGGCTCGGCCGACTTCAGCGTCACCTGCCCGCGGCTGTAGGGCGAACCGTGATTGAGCAGCAGCGTGAAGCCGTGTTCGCGCGGCAGGATGCCGAGCACGCCCGGCCCGCGCCGGATCACGGTCGCCGGCGCCATGCATACCTGGATTTCACTGCCTTCATCGCCTTCAATGGCGTGGAAATAGCCGGATGTCGGAAACAGCCCGCGGCTCAGCACGCCGCGCCGGCGCAACGCGTATTGCGCGCCCGCCTTCAGCGCGCCCCACGGCCTGACATGGGTGTAGGCGCTGACCGGCTTGGTCGTGGTGTACATCAGCCGGTACATCGGATGGTTCTGCAGGTTCCGCCCGACTTCAGGCCGCTCGGCAGCCACCTTTATGCCCAGGCGTTGCAGGCTGGCACCCTCGCCGACGCCGGACAGCATCAGCAATTGCGGTGAATTCACCGCCCCGCCGCTCAGGATCACTTCCTTCACGGCGCGTGCCAGGCGTGTCCGCCCCTCATGTGCAAACACCACGCCCGTCGCCATTCCAGCCTCGATCACCACGCGCAGCACCGGCGCGTTGACGATCAGCGTGAGGTTCGGCCGCTTCAGCGCCGGGTGCAGGAAAGCCGCAGCCGTGCTCGAACGCCTGCCGCGCCCAACCGTGAGGTCGACATGGCCGAAGGCCTCCGCTGCGTCCTTGTTGAGATCGTCGGTCAGCGGCAGGCCTTCCTGGGCCGCCGCATCGAGGAACATGTCGCAGACGGGTGCCGTGCCCTGCCCCTTGGAAACCTGCAACGGTCCGCTGTCGCCATGGATGTCGCTGGCGCCGCGCTCGTTGGTCTCGGATTTCCTGAAATACGGCAGGACCTCGTCATAGCTCCAGCCGTCGTTGCCGAGCGCCTTCCAGTTGTCGTAGTCGCGCCGATGCCCGCGCATGTACATCATGCCGTTGATCGAGCTGGAACCGCCGACGATCCTGCCCTGCGCCCAATAGAGTTTGCGGCCGCCCAGCGCTTCCACCGGCTCGCTTTCGTAGCTCCAGTTGTAGTCCGGGTGCGTGCCGGTCACGACATTGGCGCCGGGAATGCGGATCAGCATGCCCTTGTCCAGTCCGCCGGCCTCGATGACGGCGACCCGCGCGTTCGGATTCTCGGACAGGCGGGCGGCAAGCACGCAGCCGGCAGCGCCCGCGCCGACGACGACGTAGTCGAATTCGAGATCGCTGAACGTCACGTTCTTGTCCTGAAATCTCGCCGCGCCACGCCCTTCGGCCACACCAGGCGCGCATGCTCTGCGGCAAGTTTCGTCAACGGATCGGCGACGGCCGCCTCGACGATCCGGGCTGCCTTGCGCAGGCGCAGATCGACGTGGATCGACAGGCCCTCGACGGTCGCCGCGCGGTAGTCCTGGTCGACATTCCACAATTCGTGGAAATGGTGGACGCGCTTGAGATCGGTCCACAGCACGACGCTGCGGGCCTCGAGCCGCGCATCCGGCATCAGTTCGCGCTCGTAACGAACGCTCTTCTCCAACCGGAAGAAGCTGTAGCTGGTGCGCCTGATGTAGTCGTCGTGGATGCCGAACACCTCGAACAGGTCGCTTTCGGCGATGTCGAAGACGTGGTCGTACCACGACACGTTCATGTGCCGGTTGACGTCGAGCCAATGCGGCTCGACCTTGCCTCGGAAGCTGATGTAGGGGCGCGGTGCGTTCTCGGTATCTGCGGCATTCGCGCCCGACGCCTCGTCCATGACCGCGCCCTCGTCATTCATCAACCCTTACTCCGCCGCCGCGGCCGGGGCGTTGAGCTTCTCGTCGAGCTCGGAGGCCAGGCACGAGAACTTCACCTGGCCGCGTTCGATGATCATGGCGCGGTCGGCATAGGGTGCCGTCACAGCCAGATGCTGCTCGACGATGACCACGGCCGTGCCCGTCTGCGCCCAGCGGCGCAGGAAGGCCAGGATCGGTGGCAACAATGCCTGGGCGAGTCCCATCGACGGCTCGTCGCACAGCAGCACCTTCGGCTGGGCGATGAAGGCCTGGCCAAGCGCCAGCATCTGCTGCTGTCCGCCAGAGAGATCGCGGGCGTAGAGCTTGTGCTTCTCCTTCAGGATCGGGAAGACCGCGTAGATCTCCTCGACCGCATTGTTGAAGCCGGCGCGATCACCCCGGCGAGCGGCCGCACCCATGCGCAGATTGTCGAAGACGCTGAGCTCCGGAAACACCCGGTGGCCGTCGAGCACCAGCCGCAAGCCGGACTGAGCAACCTTCTCCGGCGCATTGCCGCCGATCGCCTTGCCGTCGAGCAGGATCTCGCCACGGTCGGGCTTGTTGAAGCCGGCAATCGCCCGCATCAGCGTCGACTTGCCGGCACCGTTCTCGCCGCCGATCAGCAGGATTTCGCCCGCCTTGGCGGTCAGCGACACGTCGCGCAGCACCGGGATGGTGCCGTAGCCGGCGACCAGGTTCTTGACCTCAAGCATGGCGCGACCCCACGAACATATGCTGCACCGCCGGGTCCTTGGCGACCACGTCCGGTTTGCCAGAGGAAACCACCCGGCCCTGCTCCAATACCGTGATGGTGTCGGCAATGCCCCAGACCAGGTCGAGATCGTGCTCGACCAGGATGACGGTCTTGCCCATCTGGCGGCTCAGGAACTTGACGAGATTGGCGAAGTTGGTGCGCTCGCTCTGCGACAGGCCGGCGGCCGGCTCGTCGAACAGCACGATGGTCGCTTCCTTGAGCACCGTGCGCATCACTTCCACCAGGCGGCGCTGGCCGTGCGACAGGAGCGTGGCGGCGTCCTGGCCGAAGCTCTCCTCCATCGCCTTGGCGAGCGCGGTGATGTCGGCGCTGGCCGCGCCGACGCGGGCGTCCATGCCGATCTTCAGATTGTCCCACAGGGACATCTGGCTGAAGATGCGCGGCGCCTGGAAGGTGCGGCCGAGGCTCATGTTGGCGATGCGGTCGGCGGCCATGTTGGTGGCGTCGACGCCATTGATCATGAACGAGCCGGAGTTCAGGCGGCTGAGGCCGCTCAGCACGTTGAGCAGGCTGGTCTTGCCCGAGCCATTGGCACCGATCAGGCCATGCACCTCGCCCTTGCGGACCTTGAGGTCGACAGCGCTGACGGCAACCACTTCGCCGAACTTCTTGGTGCCGTTGCGCACCTCGACGACGATCTCCTCGCTCGGCTCGCGCACGGTCTTGCCGGCCTGCAGATCGGTCAGGAAGCCGTCGATGCGGAAGGCCTGCTCGCCGCCGCCGGTCTGCTTGCGCTTGGCGCGCAGGCGCTCGACCGAGCCGACGATGCCATCGGGGAACGCCATGACGGCGAGCAAGGTCAGGCAGCCGTACATCAGCAGGCGATACTCGACGAAGCCGGCCAAGAGGATGTTCGGCAGGATGTAGACGATCCAGATGCCAATGATCGGACCGAGCATCTGGCCGCGGCCGCCGACGACGACGGCGAAGAAGAAGACGAAGGACAGCTCGATGTTGAAACCCTGGGGGCTGACGAAGGCAACTGTCGGCAGATAGAGGATGCCGCAGATACCGGTGCCGATGGCCGCGATGACGAAGGCGATGAATCGCATCACGCCCGGCTTGATGCCGAGGGAGCGTGCCGCCTCGGGGCTCAGCGCGGCGACGAACATGCTGCGGCCGAGCCTGGAGCGGCGGATGCCGTAGTGGACGAACAGCGCGATCATCGGGAACACTGCAACTGCGATCGCCAGCGGCGACATGCTGCCCACGACCGGATTGGTCAGTGCCGGCACGGTGACGCTGATGCCGTTGATGCCGTTGGTCCACTTGTCGAGCGTCACCAGCAACTGCGGGAAGACGATCGCCGCACTCATCGTGACGAAACCGAGGTGGAAGCCCTGAACACGCAGCGCCGGCAGCGCGAACAAAAGGCCGCCCAGCATGGCGGCGGCGAGACCACCCAGGGACGCGGCCCCGAACGACCAGCCATGCAGGCCGTAGAGGATCGCCGCCACGTAAGCCGCAAGGCCGAGGATGGCACCCTGGCCGAACGACTTCTGGCCAGCATCGACGAACAGCATGTTCTGGAAGATCGCGGCGGCGATGTAGATGTTGACCAGCTGGAACGTGTGGATCCAGTAGGAGTTGCCGGCGATCACGGGGCCGAAGCCGGTGATGGCAATCAGCGCCACGCCGATCCAGACCTGCGTCAGGTCGGAGTTGAAGCGGCCTTTCGGCTTGGTTTCGGCCATGGAAACGGGTCCGGTTTGTACGTTGGTAGTGGCCTGCATGGTCACACCCGCCTTGCGCCGACGCGCCCGAAGAGGCCCTGCGGCCGGAACATGAGAATCAGCACCAGCACCAGAAGCGAAGCGAGATCCTGGTAGGCGCCGCCGACCTTGTAGGCCGTCAGCATCGCCACCACGCCCACCAGCGGACCGCCGATCAGCGTGCCGGCGTTCGAGCCGATGCCGCCGACGACGGCAGCGACGAAGCCGTTGAGCACGTATTTCAGGCCGGCGTCAGGGCTGACCGAGATGACGGGCGCCACGAGGAAGCCGACGGTGCCGACCATCAGGCCGCTGATCGCAAAGGCTATGAGCTGCAGCCGGCGCACCGGCAGGCCGGCGGCGCGGGCGGCGTCGAAATCCTGCGACAAGGCGCTGATGGCGAGGCCGATGAAGGTGCGGCGCAGGAAGAAGCGCAGCGCGAAGAACCAGAACACCATCGCGACGATCGCCAGAGCATAGGCACCGGGCGTACGGGTGCCCAGGATGCGGAAGCTCGGCACGACGCTGGAGACGGAATAGGCGAACGGCCCCTGGGTGATCATCAGCAGGGCCGCGACTATCACCGAAACCGAAACGGTGGAGATGAGCCAGCTGTCCTGCTCGACCGACGAGCGCAGCGGCAGCAGCGTGATGTAGCCCTGGAAGGCGACGACGGCCGCTATCGCCAGTCCGGTCAGCACCAGCATCAGCCCCCACTGCCCGAGGCCGACCTGGTTGGCCAGGAAGTAGGCTGCGAAACCGCCGAGGATGAACATGTTGCCCTGGGCGAAATTGAAGATGTTGGTGGCACCGTGGACGATGTTGAAGCTCATCGCGATCGTGGCGAAGATCGAGCCGATGGCGATCCCGCGTATCACGATGATCAGTATTTCGCTGAGCATAAGCTCGCCTCCCTGACCTCACTTATGAACCCGCCCTGCCTGCACCACGGGCAAGCCCGGAACGCTTACGAGGAAGGGGTATTTTGAGGTCAGCTTATGCGTGGCAGCCGATGTCGCAACATCGTTCGAACGGACTAACGGCAAATGCCCACAAACACGGCGCCAGGTCGTCGAGCGCGGGCACGGACAGAGACCGGCGATCCGAGCCGATCGCCGGCCATTCGCCGTCGCCGATAGCTAGTGCTGGCCAGACAAGGAGAAGCAGCTCTGGGCCGTATCGAACGACACTTTCGCTGCCTCCCGGAGGCCGAGGGCAGCCAATGCGGGCGAAATCACCTCAACACTGAACGGCACGGCGACACCCATGGTGTCGAGCGTCGACGCAAAGCCCCCCAGGTCGAAGCCGCCCTGCCCGCACAGCCTGCGGTTCATCGTGTCGGCTGCAATGTTTTCGAGCGGCTCCCGGTCCGCATCGTTGACCTGGACACAGAGGACCTTTTCCGCCGGGATGCGCTTCAGATCGCTCGGCGGCACGCCGGCTCGGAAGATATGCCAGCAGTCGATCACCAGCCCGGCATTTCCGATGCCTCCGATCAGGTCCAGGGCCGTATCGACGTCGCGGACATTGCCCCAGGCCACGAGCTCGAGCGCAACCGCAATGCCGTGCTGTTCCGCACGCCGACAGAGTTCGGCGAACTTCCGCCGCATCGTCTCCGGCGGAATGCCTCGCCCGATGAGGTCGGGACCGACATTCAGCACGCCGGCGCCGAGGGTGCGCGCCGCCCGCAAGGCGATCTCCTCGTTGCGCCGGGACGTTTCGCCTGCTTCGCCGTCCATGAACCAGTCCGTCAGGAATTCTATCGAGACATGCCTCATGGCGTGGCGGTCGAGCACCGCGCGCATCTCTTCATCCCCGAGGCCCCCGGCTTGCTGTTCGGCATAGTCGCGAAAGTGCAGGCACATGCCAGTGTAGCCGGCGTCGGCGCAGGCCTCGACCCGAGCGGCAAAGCCGTGACGCGACGCGACAGGGCCTCCGGGCACGACCCCGCTTATGGTGTGGGAGCTGCAGACAAATTCGCGCGACTTCATGATGCATCCTGCGACAGGCGGCCGATCCGTCCAAGATGTCGTGGCCGCTACCGGCTTACAGGTCCGTTCGGACTAGGCACATCCCAGGTGCCGGCCCAAACGAAAACCCCCGGGCATGGCCGGGGGTTCTGCTGGTCAAGGCTGTTGCCGCAACCGATGTCTTGTCCGCTTACTGCGGCAGCTTGTCGTCCACGCCCTTGACGTAGAAATTCATGCCGAGCAGCACCCCATCCTGGGCCACCTCGCCGGCCTTGAGCCATTCGCTGCCGTCCTGCTTGGTGATCGGGCCGGTGAAGGGGTTGAACTCGCCGGACTTGATCTTGGCGGTGGTTTCCTCGGCCAGCTTCTTCACGTCGTCGGGCATGTTGGTGAAGGGCGCCATCACGACGTGGCCTTCCTTCATGCCGCCCCAGACGTCCTGCTGCTTCCAGGTGCCGTCGATCACCGCCTTGACGCGTTCGATGTAATACGGGCCCCAGTCGTCGACGATCGAGGTCAACTGCGTGGTCGGGCCGAACTTGATCATGTCGGAGGCCTGGCCGAAGGCCTTGATGCCGCGCTCGGTGGCGACCTGCATGGGCGCGGTCGAATCGGTGTGCTGGGTGATGATGTCGACGCCCTGGTCGATCAGCGCCTTGGCGGCGTCGGCTTCCTTGCCCGGGTCGAACCAGGTGTTGGCCCACACGACCTTGAGCTTGAAGTCGGGATTGACCGACTGCGCGCCGAGGACGAAGGCGTTGATACCCATCACGACTTCCGGAATCGGGAAGGACGCGATGTAGCCGGCAACGCCCGCCTTCGACATCTTGGCGGCGATCACGCCCTGCACATAACGGCCTTCATAGAAGCGCGAGTTGTAGGTCGAGACGTTCGGATACTCGCGCTTGTAGCCGGTGGCGTGCTCGAACTTCACGTCCGGGAACTTTGCCGCCACCTTGTTGGTGGGGTCCATGTAGCCGAAGGACGTGGTGAAGATGATATTGCAGCCCGAACGCGCGAAGCGCTCGATGGCGCGCTCGGCGTCGGCGCCTTCCGGCACGCTTTCGAGATAGGCGGTCTCGACCTGGTCGCCCAGGGCCGCCTTCATCTGCTCGAGGCCCTGGTGATGCTGGTAAGACCAGCCGAAGTCGCCGATCGGGCCGACATAGATGAAGCAGGCCTTGGTCGCGGCTTGCGCAGTCATCGTGCCGAGAGCCAGCGCGCCGGCAATAGCGGCAAAAGACAGTAAGGTTCGTTTCATTTGGTTCTTCCTCTTTCAGTGTTGCCCGGGGGCAGATCCCATCTTTTGTCGTTCAGCGATCTGGCACAAACGGCCGCCCCAGAGAAGCCGGTGTGTTGATCATCGTCAGTCGCCTGTTGCGCGAGATTAGAACAAGGACCACGACGGTCGCCAGATAGGGGAGAGAAGAAAGTAGTTGTGAAGGAACGCCTATCCCCAACGCCTGCGCGTGGAGCTGGCCGATCGACACTGCACCGAACAGATAGGCGCCGGCAAGCACGCGCCAGGGCCGCCAGGAGGCGAAGACGACGAGCGCCAGCGCGATCCAGCCGCGGCCCGCCGTCATGTTCTCGATCCACTGCGGCGTGTAGACCAGCGACAGGTAGGCGCCGGCGAGGCCCGCGCAGGCGCCGCCGAACATCACCGCCAGATAGCGGATGCCGATGACGTTGATGCCGAGCGCGTGCGCCGAGCTGTGGTTGTCGCCGATCGAGCGCAGGGTCAGGCCGGCGCGCGTGCGGAACAGGAAGTAGGCGACCCCGCCGGCCAGCAGCAGCGAGACGTAAAACAGCGGGTCCTGGCCAAAGAACAGCTTGCCGACCAGCGGCAGGTCGGTCAGCACCGGGATGTAGACGTAGCCCATCTTCACGCCGGGCAAGCCGACGAATGCCTCGCCGAGCATGCCCGACAGGCCGAGCCCGAGCAGGGTCAACGCAAGGCCGGTGGCGACCTGATTGGTCACCAGCGTCAGGGTCAGGAAGCCGAACAGCAGCGAGAACAGCGCCCCAACGATAATCGCCGCGAGCACGCCGAGCCATGGCGAGCCGGTGGTGAGCGCCACGCCGAAGCCGGTCACGGCGCCCATGACCATCATGCCCTCGACGCCAAGATTGAGGACGCCGGAGCGCTCCACCACCAGTTCACCGATGGCCGCGATCAGCAGCGGGGTTGCGGCCGTGGCGATCGTAATCAGGATGCCTTCAAGCATTTTGCGCGGCCTCCCCGGCCTTGGTGGCGGAAGTGCGGACGAAGCGGACCCGATAGAGAATCAGAGTGTCGCAGGCGAGCACGAAGAACAGCAGCATGCCCTGGAAGGCACGGACCACCTTGTCGGACACGCCGATCGAGATCTGCGCGGCCTCGCCGCCGAGATAGGACAGCGCCAGGACCAGGCCGGACGCGATGATGCCGAGCGGGTTCAGCCGTCCGAGGAAGGCCACGATGATCGCGGCGAAGCCGTAGCCGGGCGAGATCGTCGGGCGCAGCTGGCCGATGGCGCCGGCGACCTCCGATATGCCTGCCAGCCCTGCGAGGCCGCCCGAGAGCAGGAAGGCGAAGAACACCATCCGCGACGACGAGAAGCCCGCGAAGCGGCCTGCCCGGGGGCTCTGCCCCAGCACCATGATCTCGAACCCCCTCAGCGTGCGGGACAGCACGAACCAGAGGGCAAGGGCCGCGACGATGGCAAAGACGAACCCCCAGTGCGCGCGACCCGAAGCCGACCAGATCTCGGGCAGCACGGCGCTCGGGTTGAAGTTGCGCGTTTCCGGGAAGTTCAGCCCTTCCGGGTTGCGCCATGGTCCGCGCACCATCCAGTCGAGGAAAAGCTGCGCGACATAGACCAGCATCAGGCTGGTCAGGATCTCGTTGGTGTTGAAGCGCACCTTGAGGAAGGCGGGGATCGCGGCATAGGCCGCACCGCCGGCAATGCCCATCAGCAGCATCAGCGGTAGCACGATCCAGGACTGGAAGGTCGGGAACATGACCGGCAGGATCGAACCTGTGATCGCGCCGACGATGAACTGGCCTTCCGCCCCGATGTTCCAGTTGTTGGAGAGGTAGCAGATGGACAGGCCCACCGCGATCAGGATCAGCGGAGCGGCCTTGACCGCGAGCTCATGCAGCGACCAGACCTCGCGCAGCGGATCGATGAAGTAGTAGTAGAGCGCCTCGACCGGGCTCTTGCCCAAGAGCGAGAACATGATGGCGCCGGCAACGAGCGTGAGCGCAAGCGCAATGAAGGGCGAGAGCGCGGCAAACAGAGCGGAGCGCTCGGGCCGCTTGACGAGTTCGATCCGCATCACGCGACCTCCTGGGCATGATCGACATGGCCCGGCTCGGCGCCGCCCATGAGCAGGCCGATGCGCTCGAGCGTGGCTTCGGCGATCGGGATGGGCTTGGACAGCTCGCCATTGTGCATGACGGATATCGAATCCGAGATCTCGAACAATTCGTCGAGGTCCTGGCTGATGACCAGCACCGCCGAGCCGCTGCGCGCCAGTTCGATGAGCGCCTGGCGGATGCGGGCGGCGGCACCCGCGTCGACGCCCCAGGTCGGCTGGTTGACCACCATCACCGAAGGATTGCGGTCGAGTTCGCGGCCGATGATGAATTTCTGCAGGTTGCCGCCCGAAAGTGCCGCGGCTTCCGGGTCAGGCGCGCTCTTGCGCACGTCCATCACCTGGATGATGCGCTGCGCGGCCTGCTGGATGGCGCCGGATTTCACCACGCCGGCTCCACCGACGAAGGCCCTCGCGTCGGTCGCATGGCGCGACAGCAGCAGATTGTCCGACAGCCTCATGCGCGGCGCAGCGCCATGGCCGAGACGTTCCTCGGGGACGAAGGCGGCCCCGAGCATGCGGCGCGCCGATATCCCCATGCGGCCGGCCGACTTGCCGCGGATGCGGACGGCGTCGGCACTCTCCTGCAGCGCCTCGCCGGAGATCGCTTCGAACAGCTCACCCTGGCCGTTGCCGGCGACACCGGCAATGCCGATCACTTCGCCGCCGTGCACGTTGAGCCAGATGTCCTTGAGCGGCATGGCGAACGGGCTTGCCGGCTTGCGGCTGAGACCGCGGATGCTGAGCAGTTCCTCGCCAACGACCGCGGCGGTGGTGCGCTCAGCCATCTTCACGTCGCTGCCGACCATCATCCGGGCCAGCGACGCCGGCGTTTCTTGGCGCGGGTCGCAATGACCGACGACCTTGCCGTGGCGGAGCACGGTGGCCCGGTCGCACATGCGCTTCACCTCTTCGAGGCGGTGCGAGATGTAGAGGATCGACTTGCCTTCCGAGCGGAGGCGTTCGAGCGTCTCGAACAGCTTGTCGGCCTCCTGCGGCGTCAGCACCGAGGTGGGCTCGTCGAGGATGATCAGGTCCGGCGTCTGCAGCAGGCAGCGGATGATCTCGATGCGCTGGCGTTCGCCGACGGACAGGTCGCCGACCAGCGATTCCGGGTCGAGCGGCAGGCCGTAGCTGTAGGACAGCGCCCGCGACTTGGCGGCGATGGTGCTGATCGGCGTGTCGTCGGCCAGCGACAGCGCGATGTTCTCGGCGGCGGTCAGCGCCTCGAACAGCGAGAAATGCTGGAACACCATGCCGATGCCGAGTTTCTTGGCGACGCCGGGGCTGGTGATCCTGACCGGCTGGCCGTTCCAGCGGATTTCGCCGGCATTCGGCTCCAGCGAGCCGAACAGCATCTTCACCAGCGTCGACTTGCCGGCGCCGTTCTCGCCGAGAAGGGCATGGATTTCGCCCTTGGCGACAGTGAGATCTATCTGATCGCACGCCTTGAGCGTGCCGAATATCTTCGTCAGGCCGCGAACCTCGAGCAGGTTCGGACCGTTAGCAGCAGGGGTTGTGTCCACAACGCCTCCCATTGGTCAGTTCTTTTTTATGTTCCCGGGAGCATGGTAGGCGTGCCCTGCTCCCACCGCAAAGCGTCCAGTAATGAGAAACTTTTTCAAGAAATCATGCGAGAATTCATGGGATGAGCACCGTCGCCCCGGTGGTCTTTCGCCCCTCGAGGTCGGCGTGAGCTTGGGCTGCATCGCGTAAAGCATAACGCTGGTTGATCCTGATCTCGACGGCGCCCTTCAAGACCACGTCGAAGAGCGCTTCGGCAGAACGGACAAGATCCTCGCGACGCGCATTATACGCGAAAATCGTCGGGCGCGTTGCATAGAGCGAACCCTTCTGCGCGAGCAGCGAAATGCTGAAGGGCGGGATGGGGCCGGAGGACTGGCCGAAGCTCACGAACGTGCCCATGGGCTTCAGGCAATCGAGCGAGGCCGGGAAGGTGTCGTTGCCGACGGAATCGTAGACCACGTCGCATTTCCTGCCCCCGGTGATGGCCGCCACTTCGGCGACGAAGTCCTGGTCGCGGTAGTTGACGACGTGGTCGAACCCGTGTGCCCTGGCGATTTCGGCTTTCTCTGCCGATCCGACCGTTCCGATCACCGTCGCGCCGAGATGCCTGGCCCATTGGCCGAGGATCAGGCCCACGCCCCCGGCCGCGGCATGATAGAGGATCGTATCGCCCGGCTTGACCTTGAAGGTCCTGAGCAAAAGGTACTCCGCCGTCATGCCCTTGAGCATCATGGCGGCTGCCTGCTCGTCGCCGATGCCCTCCGGCACCTCGACCAGCTTGTCGGCGGCGATGACGCGCCGTTCGCAGTAGGCGCCGGTCGGGACGGCATAGGCGACGCGGTCGCCGGGTTTCAGCCGGTCGACGCCCTCGCCCACCTCCAGCACCACGCCGGCGGCCTCGCCACCCGGCGTCACGGGCATGCCGGCGGGAGCCGGGTAGAGGCCCGTACGGAAATAGACGTCGATGAAGTTGAGGCCGATCGCCGTATGCCGGACGAGCACTTCGCCGCGACCGGGACGGCCGGGGTCTACGTCTTCGTAGACAAGAGCCTCGGGTCCACCATGGACATGCACCCTGATCGCCTTGGACATCGGATCAGTCCCTCCGTGCACCGAGTTTTGGAAACAGCTGCATCACGCCGCCGATGAAGAAGAGATAGACGCCGCTGATGGCGATGCCGAGCTTGACCCAGTCGCTGGCCTGCATCTGCTGCAAAAGCGCGACCGCGCCGAATGCGCACCAGATCAGCGTCATCGGAAGGTTGATGTTCCTCAGCCGGATGACCCGCACCGGATGCAGGAAATTCATCGGCACGAAGGTGAGGATGCCGGCGACGACCACCGCCCCGAACGAGACCCACTGGTTCGGCTCGATGACGAACAGGGTGAAGACCACCATGTTCCAGACGACCGGGAACCCCTTGAAGAAGTTCTCCTTGGTCTTCATGCCGGTGTCGGCATAGTAGATCGCACTCGACACGACGATGATGGCGCCCGACAGGAACGACAGGCCCTCGCCCATGAAGCCGCGCTGGTAGAGCGCAAAGGCCGGGATGAGCACATAGGTGACGTAGTCGATGATGTTGTCGAGGAGTTCGCCCGACCATGTCGGCAGGATTTCCTTGACCTCGAGCTTGCGCGCGATCGGCCCGTCGATGCCGTCGACGAACAGCGCCAGGCCGAGCCACCAGAACATGGCGGTCCAGCGTTCCTCGCTCGCGGCCACGAGCGAGACGAAGGCCAGGAACGAGCCTGATGCCGTCAGCAGATGAACCGAAAATGCGCGGGCCTGCGGCCAGGTGACTTTTTTTGGCTTCACGGTCCCCGCCAATCCAGTTTGCAGATTTCAGCCGAGCGGCCGGCGAAGTTCCAGTTGCGGCCGAAGGCGCGCATCCGGCTCTTGTCCGACTTCGCCACGATGATTTCTGGTGCGATCCAGTATTCCGAATTGGTGATTACCGTATCGCTTTCGCTACTCTTGCCGGGGATCGGCGTCACCGCCCCGTCGATGATCTTGGGAATCTGGAAGAGGCGGGTGCGGTCCCTGGTCTCGTAGGTGATCGGCACCTGCTCGACGCCGAGGAACTTGCCGACGAGGATAGAGAGCAGCGACGTGGTGCCCCCGGCCTTGCCGGTGAAGATCCTGGTGAATGCCTTGGTCGCGTGGATAGAGGCGCGCTTGTCTATGAACAGCCCGGCGGTCCAGTTGCCGCGGCTCATATAGCCAGGAATCTCCATGATCAGCCCGAGATTGAGACCGGAAAGGTCCACGTCGCCGAAATGGCCGCTGTCGACGCGGAAACCGGCCCAGGTCTGGCAGTAGCCTTCCGTCGGCGGGTGGTTGCCGAGCGACAGCACGCAGGGGCAGAACACGGTGCAATTGCAGGACAGCACGAGCTCTCCCTTCATTGCCCAGCTCTGGTCAGCCATCGTTGCCTCCCCTTCTCAGACCGCACTTAATAGCAGGGCTCCCGCCCAGACAAGCAGTATCGCGCCTGCGACACGCGACGGAAGGGAACCCGCCATCTGTTTCTCGAACAACGTAAAAATCCCGATCAGGGCCATCCAGAAGAGGTTCATGAGGCCGACCGAGAACATCACCAGCATGAGGGCCCAGCAGCAACCGACGCACCAGAAACCCTGCTGGATGCCGAGCCGGAATATGCGCGACGGCCGCGTGCTCCAACGGCCGAAGAGGATCGAAAACGGACTCCGGCATTTGTGCAGGCAGGCCGCCTTGAACCCGCTGAACTGGTAGAGCCCGGCAAGCGCGAGCGCGGCCGCCGCGGCAACGCCCTGCACTGGCGCAAGCGGATCGGCGGCGGACGCGACCGCCTGGATTACGAGCGTCAGCGCCGCAAATCCGGCGGACACCACGAGCCATACCGAAAGATAGCCGGCGACGAGGACAAGGGGGTGGACGACGGCTTCGCTCTTCGCCCGTGCCGTGTCGGCAATCTCGCAATAGGTCCGGATCATCGGGGCGGCCGAAGGCAGCATCATCGCCACCGACATCAACAGCCACATGGCGGAAAGCACGGCCAGCCGCGGCCAGATGCCGCCGCCGAGCGGTTGCGGGGACAGGCAGAGTGCGATCAGAGTGTCGAACCAGCCGGGCCACGGCAGGTCCGGCAAGGCGCGCAGCAACGCGTCACCCGGCGCGGACAGGCCGGGTGCCCGGGTGCCGGCGACGCGGACAGCCATGGCGAGCAACACGGCCCAGGACAGGGCGACGGCTGTGCCCAGCACCGCATAGACTGCCGCGCGTGGACGTTGCGCCGCGAAAGCGGCGGCCCGGCCGGCAGCGTCGAGATTGCGGAAATCGTCCAGCTGATCGCCCATCGCAATCGAATGGGCTGAATCGCCGCGTTGATCAATGGCTTAGGCCTGCAATATATGCGGATATCCGAGTCCTTACAGGACGTCGCAGCATGGACGGCGGCAGATGAGCGTCGACAATCACACCCGTATCCTCGTCGCCGGCACGGGACCGGTCGGAATGATCTCGGCGCTCGCCTTTGCCGGCGCCGGTTTCGACGTGGTTCTCGCCGGTCCGCCGGCGCGCGCCGACGACGGCCGCACCACGGCGCTCATGGTGCCGGCGCTCAAGGTCCTCGACCGCCTCGGCGTGCTCGCAGAGCTGTCGAAGGGCGCGGCACCCCTGAAGGTCATGCGCATCATCGACGGCACCGCCCGGCTTATCCGCAGCCCCATGGTCACGTTCCGCGCCGGCGAGATCGGCGAGGAGCATTTCGGCTTCAACTTCCAGAATCGCGTGCTCAACGCCGTGCTGGAGAATGCCGTCACCGAACATGCGGGGATCGCATGGCGGCGCACGCTGGTCGAAAGCTGGAAGCTCGGGGAAGGCGGGGTCGTGGCCACGCTGTCGGACGGCGAAACGGTGGAGGCGCGGCTCGCCGTCGCTGCCGACGGCCGCAATTCGCCGGCGCGCCAGGCCGCCGGCATCTCGGCCACCTCGAGGACCTTGCCGCAGGCGGCCCTGGTGCTGAACTTCGCCCACGGCCGCGACCACGCCTTCACTTCGACCGAGTTCCACACCGAGACCGGCCCGTTCACCCAGGTGCCGCTGCCCGGGCGCCGTTCGAGCCTCGTCTGGGTAGTGAGGCCCGAGACGGCAAGGCAACTGGCCGAGCTCGACGACGCGGCCCTGTCGCTGCGGGTCGAACAGCAGATGCAATCGATGCTCGGCCGGGTGACGGTCGAAGGAGGCCGGCAGATCTATCCGTTGTCGACGTCGCTGCCGTTGCGCTTCGCCGGCAAACGGGTAGCGCTGGTCGGCGAGGCGGCACATGTCTTCCCGCCCATCGGCGCCCAGGGCCTGAACCTCGGCATCAGGGACGTCGAGCAACTCGTTGCAATGGCTTCGAAACATGCGGACGATCCCGGGGCGGCGGCGGCACTGGCAGCCTATGATTCCGCCCGCAGGCCGGACATCCTGGCCCGCACCGGTGCGGTCAACCTGCTCAACATGTCGCTGCTGTCCGACATGCTTCCGGCCCAGCTCGCCCGGGGCCTCGGGCTCAACCTGCTCGGCGGCCTCTCGCCCGTGCGCGCCTTCTTCATGCGCGAGGGGCTCAGGCCCGGCAGCGGCTTTGCCGCGCTCGCCTCCTCCCTCAGGGCGCCGCGGCGGGGTTCCCCGACTACGGCCGAATAGGCCTACGGAAACAGGTCCGGCGGCAGGATGCCGTTCTGGATCATGTACAGCAGACCGGTCACGGTCAGCACCGAGGCACAGGTGGTGATCAATACGCTCGCCGAAGCGCGTTCGACCCATACGCCGTATTGCTGAGCGATGACGAACACGTTTGTGGCGGTGGGCAGTGCCGCGAGCAGCACCGCGGAGAACAGCCAGGCGGGCGAGAAATTGCCGACCCAGCTCAGCACCACGTAGCACAAGAGCGGATGCACGATCAGCTTGAGGATGGCGATCGGCGCAATTTCGTGCGGGACGCGCTTCAGCGGGCGCAATGCCAGCGTCACGCCCATGGCGAACAGCGCGCAAGGGGCGGCCGCGCGCGACAGGTACTCGAGGAAGCGTTCGACCGGCAGCGGCGGGCGAAACTCGGCATAGGCGGCGAGCACCCCCAGGGCGGTCGCGATGATGAAGGGGTGGAACGCGATCTTCTTGAAGACATCGGCCGCCACGCTCCTGGGCGAGCGCCGCTCGTCACCGGCCAGCGCCATCGTCAAGGGCGCGACGGTGAAGTGCATGATGTTCTCGAAGCAGAAGATCAGGGCCACCGGCACCGCCGCCTCCTCGCCGAAGGCAAGCAGCGCCAGCCCGGGACCCATATAGCCGATGTTGCCATAGGCCGCGGCCAGCCCCTTGACCGTGGATTCGGCGATTTCGCCGCGCCCTCTGACGAAGGAGACGGCAAACATCGAGGCGAAGATGGTGAAGGTCGAGAACACCGCACCGAGGATGTAACCCCATTCGGTCAGCCGCTCGAACGGGGTCTTGGCCAGGAGCTGGAAGAACAGCGCCGGCAGTGCCACGTAGACGATGAACGTCGTCATCCATCCCAGCGCCTCCAGCGGCTGGCGCGTGAGACGGGCGACTGCATAGCCGACGAAGATGAGCCCGAAGAACGGGAGTACCAGACCGATCACGTCAGACATGCAGAGGCTCCCGCAGCGTCCCCCGGGTCATGCGACCGGCCACATGCCCGTCGCCTGGGCAAGCCGGTAGCGCGCGGCTCCGACGGCAGTCAAGCGCCACGCCATTGAAATGGCCGGGCGGGCGGGCCAAATAGGGCTAAGCCCGGCGCACGGCCAAAAGCTGCGGTCCTGGCTTCAACCTGCAACCTAAATAGTTGATTTGGCGTATGATCAGGCAGATCATATGCAGGCATGGTAACGAACATGAAGACGGCGAAGTTCTCGATCGGACAGGTGGTTCGCCACCGCGTGTTCCCCTTCCGCGGCGTAATTTTCGATGTCGATCCGGAATTCTCCAACACCGAAGAGTGGTACGAGGCCATCCCGGCAGCCGTGCGCCCCAGCCGCGACCAGCCCTTCTACCACCTGCTCGCGGAAAATTCGGAGACGGAGTACGTCGCCTACGTATCGGAGCAGAACCTGCTCGAGGACCATACCGGAGAGCCGGTCCGCCACCCGCAGGTGGGGGAGTATTTCGACAAGGCGCCCGACGGCGGCTACGTGCTCAAGCCGCGCATCAGCCATTGATCGCGGACTGTCGGGCGGACACAAAAAAAGCGAGGCTCGAGGCCTCGCTTTTTCATTTCCCTGCCAATTTGAGGATCAGTTGGCCGTCTTGGCCTTGTCCTGCTCTTCCTTGAGCTTCTTGGCGAAGTCCTGGTTGTTCTTGGAGACGAACTCCTGGAGCTTCTTCTGACGATCCTCGAGGTCCGACTGCTTCAGCGGCTCGCCATCGAAGGCGCCGGAGAAGCCCTGCAGGGAGACCTTGATCGGGTTGGGCTGGTTCTGGAAGTTGACCGATGTCAGCGTCAGTTCCGTGCCCTTCTTGAAGGAACCGACGAGCTGGTCGGTCAGCGGGATCTCGGCCACGCAACGATCCGGGAAGCAGATCACGTATTCCAGCTTCTGGGTCTTGTTGGCGTCCACCTGCAGACCGACGCCCGGAGGAATCAGACGGCCGCTGGGAACGGTCACCTGGAACACCTTGCGGTTGACCTTGCCCTTGAGCTCGATCATCGAGATGCCGGTGACCAGCTGGCCGTTCGAGGCCGTCAGGATGTTCTGCACGTTGCAGATGTCGACATCGGCCTGCTTGGAGCATGCCTTGAACCAGCCCTGCGGCACCTGCTGCTGCTGTGCGGCTGCGGGCGAAAGGCTCGACGCCACCGCACCGGCAACGCCAGCCGCCAGGATGGACAGACGGAACCCATCGAATTTCCGGTTCGTGATCTTCATGAAATCCTCTCAAACAATCCCGGGACCGGCCGGGGTCGGTGTGTCGACGCTACCTGTTGGGCAAATGAGGCAACAGCATGACTTCGCCGCGGGTGTTACACCGCTGCGCGGCCCGAATCCAGCCCGCAAAGCAGCATTTCTTGTATTTCCAAGCCGCCATGGACGGCCCGTACAGGGGTGGGTTAGGCTTCGAATCATCAACTTCCCCCGTTCTCATGGAGAAATCGTCGTGAGACGCTGCTTTTCCCTGTCGACCGCCGCCGCCGCCTTCTTCCTGCTGGCTCCGCAGGCGGGATTCGCCGAGCCGGTGAACGGCCTGTCGATGCACGGCCAGCCCGCCCTGCCCACGGATTTCAAGAACTTCCCCTATGCCAATCCGGATGCGCCCAAGGGCGGCCAGATCAACTACTGCGTCATCGGCAGTTTCGACAACCTGAACCCCTTCATCATCAAGAGCCTGCGCACGACCGCGCGCGGCGTGATCGACGTCATCTACGGCAACCTCGTGTTCGAATCGATGATGGCACGCAGCGCCGACGAGCCGTTCAGCGTCTATGGCCTGATCGCGAAGTCGGTCGACATCGATCCGGAGCGCAAGTGGATCGAGTTCAACATCGACCCCAACGCCAAATGGTCCGACGGCAAGCCGATCACGCCCGATGACGTCATCTTCACCTATGAGGTGTTCACCGAAAAAGGCCGGCCGCCCTACAGCGACCGCATGGCCCGCATCGACAAGATCGAGAAGACCGGGGACCTGTCGGTCCGCTTCACCTTCAACGACAAGGCCGACCGCGAATTCCCGCTGATCATCGCGCTCACGCCGATCGTTCCGAAGCATTTCTTCGACAAGGCGACCTTCGACCAGACGACGCTGAAGCCGGTGATCGGCAGCGGCCCTTACACCATCGCCGAGGTCAAGCCGGGCGAGCGCATCGTGTTCAAGCGCAACCCAGACTATTGGGGCCGCGACATCCCGTCGAAGCGCGGTTTCGACAATTACGACCAGATCACCATCGAATATTTCCTGAACGCCGCCGCCCAGTTCGAGGCCTTCAAGAAGGGGCTGTGCGACACCTACACCGAGGCCGATCCGGTCAAGCGCGAGCGCGGCTTCGACTTTCCCGCCTTCAAGAACGGCGACATCGTCGCCGAGACCTTCAAGAGCGGCCTGCCGCCGGTGGTCACCGGCTTCATGTTCAACACGCGGCTGCCGAAGTTCGCGGACCCGGTCGTGCGCCAGGCGCTCGGCATGCTCTACGATTTCGAGTGGGCCAACCGGAGCCTGTTCGGCGGCAAGTACGAGCGCACCGTCAGCTTCTGGCAGGGTACGGAGCTTTCGGCCTACGGCGTGCCCGCCAACGACAAGGAAAAGGCGCTGCTCGCGCCCTTCCCCGACGCCGTCCGCGCCGACGTCATGGACGGCAGCTGGCGCCCGCCGGTCACCGATGGCTCGGGCCAGGACCGCAAGGTACTGAAGGCCGCCTTCGACCTGTTCAAGAGTGCGGGCTACACGCTGCAGGGCGGCAATATGATGGACAAGGACGGAAAGCCGTTCGGCTTCGAGATCCTGACCTCCTCCGAAGCGGAGCAGCGCCTGGCCGCGATCTACCAGCGCACGCTGGAGAAGCTCGGCGTCGCCGTCGTCATCCGCGCGCTCGAGGCCGACCAGATCCAGTCGCGCAAGCAGAACTTCGACTTCGACGTGCTGATCGGCGCGACGGGCTTTACCGGCACCCTGTCGCCGGGCATCGAACAGATCGGCCGCTGGGGTTCTTCCTCGGCCAACAAGCCGGGAACGTTCAACCTTGCGGGCGTGGCCAACCCCGCGGTCGACGCGATGATCGACGCCATGCTCAAGGCGCGCGAGAAGGACGATTTCGTCGCCGCCGTGCGCGCGCTCGACCGTTTGCTGATCTCCGGCAACTACATGGTACCGATGCAGCACAACGCCGATCAATGGATCGCGTACGCGAAGAGACTAAAACATCCGGAAAAAACACCCATATCCGGCTATCAATTGCCGGTCTGGTGGAGCCAGGGCGGCTAGCCTCAAGCAAAGCGAGCGCGGATCGGGCATTCTGCCGCCCGATTTGACCGCGCCGGGAACAAGGATCATCCAGCCATGGCCCAGCAACTTACCATCGACGTGGTGTCTGACGTCGTCTGTCCATGGTGCTTTGTGGGTATGAAGAGGCTCGAAAGCGCGCTTGCCAGCGTGCCCGAGGTTTCGGCGGACGTGCATTGGCGTCCGTTCCAGCTCGACCCGACCATTCCGCCGGAGGGCAAGGACCGCAAGGCCTACATGCTGGCGAAGTTCAGCGACGAGGCGCGGCTGAAGCAGATCCACGCCAATCTGGTTTCGCTGGGTGCCGTCGAGGGGATTTCCTTCGACTTCGACGCAATCACGGTCGCCCCCAACACGCTCGACGCCCACAGGCTCATTCGCTGGGCGTCATCGTCGGGCGAAGGCGTCCAGGGCAGACTGGTCAGGCTGCTGTTCAGCTCCTATTTCGAGCAGGGCAAGAACATCGGCGACCACCGTGTGCTCGTCGAGGCCGCTCGTGAAGCCGGGATGGATACCGCCGTCGTAGAGGCGTTGCTTCCGACCGACGCCGATCGCGACGAGGTCACCAACGAGATCGTGACCGCTTCGCGCATGGGCATCTCCGGAGTGCCCTGCTTCCTGCTCGAAGGCAAATACGCGGTCATGGGCGCCCAGGAATCGGCCACGCTCGCCGACGCGATCCGCCAGGTGGCGGCGGCCAAGGCGCGCGGCGAGTTGGCGACGAGCTAGGGCGGTCGTCATCGAGGCTGATTGGCGGTTGGCCCGTCGGGCGTCCTTCGACAAGCTCAGAATGAGGGCCGTTGGTGCAAGCTCAGGATGAGGGCCGTGGTGCAAGCTCAGGATGAGGGCCGTGGTGGAAGCGCAGGATGAGGGCGGTTGCTGTAGTCCTGTGGCCGACCGAGCGCTGACGGTGCTGACGGCAAGGCCGCCCCGGCGTCGTCACCGCAACGGACGCCGCGTTGAGTGCGGCAACGCACATGACATCGGTGCCATCGCATTGATGCTTGCTGCAAAGCTTACCGGCAGCGCCGACGGTCCTCATCCTGAGCTTGTCGAAGGACGCACGCCCCAGCAACCGCTCTCGCCTCAGGCTGCGTCCGCCAGTTTCGCCAGCTGCGTCATGATCACTGCGGAACCCGCCAAACGCTTCTCGGCGTTCGGCCAGTCGCGCTGGAACACCACGCTCTGGTCCGGCCTGATCTTGGCGAGCGAACCCTGTTCGGCGATGTAGCGCACCAGCCCGGCCGGATTGGCGAACTCCTTCTTGCGGAACTGCACCACCACGCCCTTCGGCCCGGCGTCCAGCTTCTCGACATTGGCCTTGCGGCACAGCGCCTTGATGAAGACGATCTTGAGCAGGTGCTTGACCTCGTCGGGCAGCGGCCCGAAGCGGTCGATGAGCTCGGCGCCGAAGCCGTCGATCTCCTCGGTGTTCTCGAGGTCGCCGAGGCGGCGGTAGAGCGCGAGCCTGAGCTGCAGGTCGGGCACATAGCTTTCCGGGATCATGACGGCGGTGCCGACGGCGATCAGCGGCGACCAGCCCGTGTCGATCTCCTCGCCGCTGCCGCGCAGTTCGGCCACCGCCTCCTCCAGCATCTGCTGGTAGAGTTCGAAGCCGACCTCCTTGATATGGCCCGACTGTTCCTCGCCGAGCAGGTTGCCGGCGCCGCGGATGTCGAGGTCGTGGCTGGCGAGCTGGAAGCCCGCGCCCAGCGTATCGAGCGACTGCAGCACCTTGAGCCTGCGATCGGCGGTATCGGTCAGCTTGCGGTTGGCGGGCAGGGTGAACAGCGCATAGGCGCGCACCTTGGAGCGGCCGACGCGACCGCGCAGCTGGTAGAGCTGGGCGAGACCGAACATGTCGGCACGGTGCACGATCAGCGTGTTGGCGGTGGGGATGTCGAGGCCGGACTCCACGATGGTCGTCGACAGCAGCACGTCGTACTGGCCGTCGTAGAAGGCATTCATGATGTCGTCGAGTTCGCCCGCCGGCATCTGGCCGTGCGCCATCGCCACCTTCAGCTCCGGGACCGATTCCTGCAGGAACTGCTGGATCTCGCCGAGGTCGGAAATGCGCGGCACGACATAGAAGCTGTGGCCGCCGCGGTAGCGTTCGCGCAGCAGCGTCTCGCGGATGACCAGCGGGTCGAAGGGCGAGATGAAGCTGCGCACCGCCATGCGGTCGACGGGCGGCGTCGCGATCAGCGACAGCTCGCGCACCCCCGTCAGCGCCAGCTGCAGCGTGCGCGGGATCGGCGTCGCCGACAGAGTCAGCACGTGCACGTCGCTCTTCAGCTCCTTCAGCCGTTCCTTGTGCTTGACGCCGAAGTGCTGCTCCTCGTCGATGATGAGCAGGCCGAGGTTCTTGAACTCGATGGACGAGCCGAGCAGCGCGTGGGTGCCGACCACGATGTCGACCGTGCCTTCGGCAATGCCCTTCTTGGTCTCCGCCAGTTCCTTGGCGCCGACCATGCGCGAGGCCTGGCGCACCTGGATCGGCAGGCCGGCGAAGCGCTGCTGGAACGTCTTGAAATGCTGGCGCGACAACAGCGTCGTCGGCACCACCACCGCCACCTGAAAACCTTCCATGGCGGCGATGAAGGCCGCACGCAGCGCAACTTCCGTCTTGCCGAACCCGACGTCGCCGCAGATCAGCCGGTCCATCGGCTTGCCGTCGGCAAGGTCTTCCATGACCGCGTCGATGGCGCCCTGCTGGTCGTCGGTCTCCTCATAGGGGAAGCGCGCGGCGAACTCGCCATAGACGCCGTCCGGCGGGTTCATCACCGGCGCCTCGCGCATCTGCCGCTCTGCGGCGAGCTTGATCAGCTGCCCCGCCATTTCGAGCAGGCGCCGCTTGAGCTTGGCCTTGCGCGACTGCCAGGCGCCACCGCCGAGCTTGTCGAGCGTGGCTTCCGCCGAATCCGAACCGTAGCGCGACAGCAGCTCGATGTTCTCGACCGGCAGGAACAGCCGCCCGTCGCTGGCATAGTGGATTTCAAGGCAGTCATGCGGTGCGCCCACCGCCTCGATGGTCTTCAGGCCGACGAAACGGCCGATGCCGTGGTCGGCATGCACGACGATGTCGCCCGCCGACAGCGACGATGCCTCGGCTATGAAGTCGGCGGCACGCCTGCGCTTCTTGGTGCGGCGGATAAGGCGATCGCCGAGGATATCCTGCTCGGCGACGAACATCAGGTCGCCGGCCTCGAAGCCGGCTTCGATCGGCAGCACCGCCAAGCCCGCTTCGCCCGGCCTCAGCGCCTCGACGTCGCCAAGGCTTTCGACCCGCTTGAGATTGGCGAGATCGTGCTCATCGAGGATCTGCGTCAGGCGGTCGAGGGAACCTTCGGTCCAGCCGGCGACGACGACGCGCCGCCGGGCCGCGCGCTGCTCGGCGATGTGGCGCGCCACCACGTCGAAGACGTTGGCGTTGGGGTCGGCGCGCTCCTCGGCAAAGCTGCGGCCGGCATGCGAACCCGCATGCAGCACCACGCGGCCGCTCGTAAAGGGCGTGTCGAAGGGCGTCAGCTCGACATTGGCCTGGTCGGCCAGCGCCGTCGTCACCTCGTCGGGCGTGAGATACATCTGCCCCGGCGATACCGGCTTGTAGGGCACCGCATCCTTGATGCCGCCACCATCGGCCTGCTTGCGCCTGGCTTCGTAGTGGTCGAGGATCAGCACATGGCGTTCGCTCAGCGCCTCGCGGGCCAGATGATCGAACACCACGGGCGCCTCGGGCAGGTATTCGAACACCGTCTCCATGTGCGGATAGTAGAACGGCAGCCAGTGCTCCATGCCGGCAAAGCGCCGGCCCTCGGAGACGGCGGCGTAGAGCGCGTCGTCGCGCGACGGCGCGCCGAAGGCCTCGATGTAGCTGCGGCGGAACTTGCTGATCGTCTCGGGCGTCAGCGCCACCTCGCTCATCGCCTGCAGCACCACCTGGTTGCGGCTGCCGGTGGTGCGCTGGGTCGCCACGTCGAAGGCGCGGATCGTCTCCAGCGTGTCGCCGAAGAAATCGAGGCGGAGCGCGTCGGATGCACCCGGCGCATAGAGGTCGAGGATGCCACCGCGCACGGCGAACTCGCCGACGCCTCGCACCGTCGGCACGCGCTCGAAGCCCGCCCGTTCCAGTCGCGCCACCAGCGCGTTCATCTCCACCTGGTTGCCGGGCTTGGCGCGGAATTCCTGCGCCTCGATGGCAGCCGAAGGCGGCACGCGCTGCAAAAGCGCATTGGCGGTGGTCAGCACGATGGCGCGATGGGGCGACTTCCTGAGCGCGATGATCGCCGCCAGCGCATCCAGCCTACGGGCCGCTGCGTCCGCCCCCGGCGACACGCGGTCATAGGGCAGGCAGTCCCATGCCGGCAGTTCCAGAACGGGCACGTCGGGCACCACGAAATTGAGCGCCTCGACGATCTGCGGCAGGCGCTGGCCGTCGCGGGCGACGAAGAGCAGCGGACCGTCGGGCGCCATTTCCGCAGCGGCGGTAGCGATGGCAAATGCCTCGTAACCGTCGGCGACGCCATCGACGATGAACTGTCCGGCGCGGCCTTTGGGCAGGCCGATCGATTTCAGCAAGCTCATGATTTCACTCAGAGTGTGAAGGCGTCGCGCGACGCCACGATCTGCCTGTAGACGGAAGTGTCGACCGATGCCGGCACCGGCGCCTCGCCGATGATCCAGGACAGCAGCTCCCTGTCGGTGATGTCGAGCAGCGCCTCGTAGACGTCCAGTTCCTCGTCGCTCAGCTTGTCGATGCTGGTGTCGGCGAAGTGGCCGAGGATCAGGTCCATCTCGCGCATGCCGCGATGCCACGACCGGAACAGCAGCTTGCGCCTGCGCGCATCCAGGCCTTCGCTCGAGCGTGTCGTTCCGGTCATTGCGGCAATTCCTCTGGTGACGGGGCGCATATAGCGTGGATAGCCGCCCCTGTCAGCCTTTGCCCCGGCAAGTCGAACGCATAAGCTGACATGATGCGGCCTTCCCTCCTCGATCCCCTTTTCTCGCCCATCACAACGCTTGCCGGTGTCGGTCCCAAGGTGGCGACGTTGGTCGAGAAGGTCGTGCCCGCCGATCTCGGCGACCGCGCGGCGCGCGCCGGCGACCTGTTGTTCGTGCTGCCCAACAGCGTCATCGACCGGCGCAACCGCCCCGGCATCGCCTATGCCGTCGAAGGCGCCATCGTCACCCTCGAAGTCCGCATCGACCGTCACCAGCCGGCGCCGCGCGGCAACCGGTCGGTGCCGTATCGGGTCTTTGCGCATGACGACACCGGCGAGATCACACTGACCTTCTTCCATGCCCACGCCGCCTATCTCGAAAAAGCCATGCCCGAGGGTGAGAAGGTCATCGTTTCCGGCAAGATGGAATGGTTCAACGGCCGTCCGTCCATGGTCCATCCCGACCACATCGCGCTGGCCAGCGAGGCCGACAAGCTGCCGCTGGTCGAGCCGGTCTATCCGCTGACCGCCGGCCTGTCGGCGAAGGTCCTGCGCCGCGCCATCGGCCAGGCCATCGAGCGCGTGCCAGCGCTGCCGGAATGGCTCGATGCCGACGTCATGCGCCGGCAGAGTTTTCCGGCTTTTGCGGCCGCCCTGCAGCGCGTCCACAACCCCGCCGATCCGCTGGATGCATCGCCTGATACCGCCGCCTGGCGCCGCCTCGCCTATGACGAGTTCCTCGCCGGCCAGGTGTCGCTGGCGCTGGTCCGCGCCCGCGTCCGCAAGCTACACGGCCGTCCTCTGACCGGCGACGGCCGCCTAGTCGAGGCCCTGCGCAAGGCCCTGCCCTATGCGCTGACCGGCTCGCAGGAACAGGCACTCGTCGAGATCAACGAGGACCTCGCCAGGCCCGAGCGCATGCTGCGCCTGCTCCAGGGCGACGTCGGCTCCGGCAAGACGGTGGTGGCATTGCTCGCCATGGCCCGCGCCGTCGAGGCCGGCGGCCAGGCAGCCCTGATGGCGCCGACCGAAATCCTCGCCCGCCAGCATTTCGCCGGCATCTCGCCGCTGGCCGAGCGTGTCGGGCTCAGGGTCGCGGTGCTCACCGGCCGCGAAAAGGGCCGCGAGCGGACCCAGATCCTCGCCGATCTCGCATCCGGCGAGATCGACATCGTCATCGGCACGCACGCGCTGTTCCAGGAAGCCGTCGTCTTCCACGACCTGGCGCTTGCCGTCATCGACGAGCAGCATCGCTTCGGCGTCCACCAGCGCCTCGCCATGAACGCCAAGGGACAGGCCCCCGACATGCTGGTGATGACGGCGACGCCGATCCCGCGCACGCTGGTGCTGACGGCCTTCGGCGACATGGACGTATCACGCCTGACCGAGAAGCCCGCCGGCCGCCAGCCGATCAAGACCGTCACCATGCCGCTCGACCGCATCGACGAACTGGTCGGCCGCATGCGCGATGCCGTCGCCGAGGGCCAGAAGGTCTACTGGATCTGCCCGCTGGTCGAGGAGTCCGAGGAAATCAAGCTGATGTCGGCCGAGGACCGCTTCGCCTCGCTGCAGCCAGTCTTCGACTCCCGCATCGGCCTCGTCCATGGCCGCATGAAGGGTGCGGAGAAGGACGATGCCATGCGGGCCTTCAAGGAAGGCGAAACGCGCGTTCTGATCGCCACCACCGTCATCGAGGTCGGCGTCGACGTACCCGACGCCACCATCATCGTCATCGAACATGCCGAGCGCTTCGGCCTCGCCCAGTTGCATCAGTTGCGCGGTCGCGTCGGACGCGGCTCGAAACCATCGTCCTGCGTGCTGCTCTACAAGGACACGCTCGGCGAAACCGCCAAGCGCCGCCTGTCGGTCATGCGCGACACCGAGGACGGCTTCCTCATCGCCGAGGAAGACCTCAAGCTGCGCGGCGAAGGCGAACTCCTGGGCACGCGCCAATCCGGCACTCCGGG
Source organism: Mesorhizobium sp. CC13 (assembly GCF_039907765.1). NCBI lineage: Bacteria > Pseudomonadati > Pseudomonadota > Alphaproteobacteria > Hyphomicrobiales > Phyllobacteriaceae > Mesorhizobium > Mesorhizobium sp. CC13. Next base: position 137,696 of record NZ_JARDJI010000005.1, read on the forward strand.
CTTCCAGGTCGCGCGCATCGAGGCGCATGCGGACCTGCTCGAAATCGCCCGCGACGACGCCCGGCTGATCCTAGCCCGCGACCCCGAACTGGTATCGCCCCGCGGGGAAGCGTTGCGTCTGTTGCTCTATTTGTTCGGCCGCGACGAGGCCGTCAGGTTGCTGAGGGCCGGTTGAGGCAGCGTGCCCACGGGCGGGTTGCCGATCGGCCCGTCGACCGCCCTGCCCTTGGCGTCCGCCTTCTGCTTGGTGTCGGGTGTCACCAGCCCTGCCGAGACGATCAACTTGGCGCCGTCCTCGATGCTCATGTCGAGCAGGACGACCTCGGACTTAGGCACGTACATCAGGAAACCAGTCGTCGGGTTCGGCGTGCACGGCATGAAGACCGCCATCAGCGGATCGCCCTCGACATCGAGCCTGTCGTTGATCTCTGAGCGCTTGTCGCCGGCGACGAAGACTATCGACCATACGCCCTTACGCGGATACTCGACCATGCCGACCGTTCGGAACATCTCGTTCTTGTCAGACAGCGCCGTCTCGAACAGCTGCTTCAGCGCCTTGTAGAGCCCGCGCACCAGCGGCGTCCTGTGTAGCAGCCGCTCGCCGAAGCCGACGATGGCGCGGCCGATGAAATTGGCGGTCAGGAAGCCGATCAGCGTGATCAGCACCAACGCCACGATCAGCCCGAAGCCAGGAACCTGGATCGACAGGTAGGTGTCGGGATTGTAGCGCGCGGGGATGTAGGGCTTCACCCAGGAGTCGACCCAGCCGATGAACGACCAGACGATGTAGACGGTGAGCGCCAGCGGTGCGCAGACGACGAAGCCGGTGAGGAAATAGTTCCTCAACCGTGTCACTGCCGAGGACTTCTGGCTGTCGGACATGGACGGCTCGACGGATTGTGCGCTGCACTCACCTTAGAGCATCAAGTCTGCTGCCCGACAACCAATATTGCTGTGACCGCCGCCGCTCAGCACCGCGGAGCCTCATTCGCATTGCCAACGCAGCCCTACAACAAGTTCTGTATGACGCAGATGTAGCGACTGGGGTCGCTGGGCGGCTGCTTGATGATGCCCTTCGCATTGAGCCGCACGACCCTGGCGCCGACGGTATCCGACTCATTGCCCCCGACCGTCCGGACGTAGCGGCCGCCGCCATCGACCCCTTCCTCGACGACGATGGCCGAGTGGGATTCGTATGCCTTGTTGCTCATGGCAAAGCTGTAGTCGAAGGTGTTGCCGTTGCGGTTGTTCTGGATGATGTCGCCAATCTTTGGCGCATAGTCCGCCGTCGGGTGGGCGCGGAACACCCCGACTACCTTCTTGGCATTGTCGATCGCCACATGGACGAACTCGGAATGCCGCGGAGAGAACTTGAACTGGGAGGCGCTTGCGCCTGCATTCTTCACGAACGACGACACGAACACCGCCGACCAGGCGGTGCCTACGCCCGGAAATCCCAGGCCCAGGCTGCTCCAATACCACTTGATCCGCCCCGCCATCTTCGGCGTGGTCTCATGGTAGCCGTTGTACTGATCGAATTCCGCCTCCGCCAACGAGGCCAATTTTTTGGCAAAGCCAGTGGCCATATCCACCTCCTCAGGTTGCGGAGGCAGGATACGGCAACATCAGCGCAAAATCTACTATTGGTTGCACAGACACCAAAGCGCAACTACCGATTTTGGCGCCTTGTTTCGGCCTACTCCACCGTCACCGACTTCGCCAAATTGCGCGGCTGGTCGACGTCGGTCCCCATGAAGACGGCAGTGAAATAGGCCAGCATCTGGATCGGCAGCGCGTAGATGATCGGTGCGATGAATTCCGGCACGTCGGGCAGCACGATCGTCTCCATGGTCTTGATCGTCGCCTGTGCCGCACCCTTCTGGTCGGTGATCAGGATGATCTTGCCGCCGCGCGCCGCCACCTCCTGCATGTTCGAGACGGTCTTCTCGAATATGCGGTCATGCGGGGCAATTACGATGACCGGCATATTCTCGTCGATCAGCGCGATCGGCCCGTGCTTGAGCTCGCCCGCGGCATAGCCCTCGGCGTGGATGTAGGAGATTTCCTTGAGCTTGAGCGCGCCTTCCATGGCGAGCGGAAAATTGGTGTCGCGGCCGAGATAGAGCACGTGCTTGTACGACGACAGCTCACGAGCCACCTTTTCGATCTGCTTGTCGAGCTTGAGCACCTGCGCTGCATAGCGCGGCGTCTCCGACAGGCTGCGCACCAGCGCCTTTTCTTCCTCCGCCGTGATCGTGCCGCGCTCGGAGGCGGCGCGGATGGCGATGGCCGCCAGCACGGAAAGCTGGCAGGTGAACGCCTTGGTCGAGGCCACGCCGATCTCGGGACCGGCAAGCGTCGGCAGCGTCACGTCGGATTCACGCGCAATCGTCGATTCGCGCACGTTGACGATGGCGCCGATCGGCACCCCTTCCTTGCGGCAATAGCGCAGCGAAGCCAGCGTGTCGGCGGTTTCGCCCGATTGCGAGACGAAGAAGGCGGCGCTCTTCTTCGAGATCGGCATCTCGCGGTAGCGGAACTCCGAGGCGACATCGATGTCGACCGGCAGGCGCGCATGGCGCTCGAACCAGTATTTGCCGACCAGTCCGGCGAGATAGGCCGTGCCGCAGGCCGAAACCGCGATGCGGTCGATATCGGCGAAACTGAACGGCAGATCGAGGGGCTTCGACACCCCTTGAGTAAAGTCGAGATAATGCGCCAGCGTATGCGAGATCACCTCCGGCTGCTCATGGATTTCCTTCTCCATGAAGTGCCGGTGGTTGCCCTTGTCGACCAGGTAGCTGGTGCCGAGCGACTGGCGACGCGGCCGCTCGACGGCATTGCCGTCCATGTCGTAGATTTGGAACTCGGTGCGGCGCACGACGGCCCAGTCGCCATCCTCGAGATAGGTGATGGAGTTGGTGAAGGGTGCCAGCGCAATCGCGTCCGAGCCCAGGAACATCTCGCCCTCGCCATGGCCTACGGCCAGCGGCGGGCCGTTGCGCGCGCCGACGATCAGGTCCTCGTCGCCCTGGAACATGATGGCCAGCGCGAAGGCACCGTGCAGCCGCTTGAGCGCGGCATAGGCGGCATCCACCGGCTCGGCGCCGCCCGCCAGTTCGCGGGCGATCAGATGTGCCACGACCTCGGTGTCGGTCTGCGAGGTGAACTCGTAACCGTCGGCCGTAAGCTCCTGGCGCAGCTCGGCAAAATTCTCGATGATACCATTGTGGACGATCGCCACACCGCTGGAGAAATGCGGGTGCGCATTGGTCTCGTTGGGCACGCCGTGGGTGGCCCAGCGCGTGTGGCCGATGCCGATCGTGCCGTCCAGCGGTTCGGCCTTCAGCCGACGCTCGAGATTGACGAGCTTGCCCTCGGCACGCCGGCGCGCGAGTTCGCCATGTTCGATGGTGGCGACGCCGGCCGAATCGTAACCGCGATATTCCAGCCGCTTCAGCGCATCCACGATCAGCGGCGCAACCGGCACCTGCCCGACGATTCCGACGATTCCGCACATAGGCGCCCCCCAAAAATGTCCCGCGAACCCTGCGGCCATTTATGCGGAGCCGCACCCGAGCGGAAGTCACATTCCGTTTCGCAACGTATCACCGGCAAAGCGGGCCGAGCGCGGCCGTTTTGTGCCGTAACCTTCCCGCCTATTCCGCCGCGGACTTCTTCTTCGCCGCGGCAGCGTCGGCAAAGCGCTGGCGCAGTTCCTTGCCCTTGCCCGGCATCGTCTTCTGCCGTGCGCGGCCGAAGGCGAGCGCATCCTCTGGCACCTCTTCGGTGATGACACTGCCCGATGCGATGTAGGATCGCGCGCCGATCGCGATCGGGGCGACCAGCGAGGTATTGGACCCGATGAAGGCACCTTCGCCGATGTCGGTGAAGAATTTCGAATAGCCGTCATAGTTGCAGGTGATGGTACCGGCGCCGATGTTGGCGCCTGCACCGACGCGTGCGTCGCCGATATAGGTGAGGTGATTGACCTTGGCGCCCTTCTCGACCGTCGCCTTCTTCACCTCGCAGAAATTGCCGACCTTGGACTTTTCGTGCAGGTCGGCGCCCGGCCTGAGCCGTGCGAAAGGCCCGATCTCGGCACGCGGGCCGACGCTGGCACCTTCGAGATGGCTGTAGGCGTGGATCAAAGCCCCGTCGGCGATTTTCACGTCCACGCCGAACCACACATTCGGCTCGACGGTCACGTCGGCGCCGATTTGGGTGTCGTGCGAGAAGTAGACGGTTTCCGGCGCGATCAGCGTGGCGCCGTCGAGCATCGCCTTGCGGCGGCGGCGCTTTTGCCAGATGGCCTCGGCCTCGGCCAGTTCGGCGCGGTTGTTGATGCCGAGCACGCTTTCGAAGCTCGCCTCGGTCGCCATCACCTTCAGCCCGGCGCGGTCGGCGATCTCGACGATGTCGGTGAGATAGAATTCGCCCTTGGCGTTGGCATTGCCGACCTCGTCGAGCAGTTGGAGCGCGTGCCTGCCGGCAATCGCCATCAAGCCGGCATTGCAGAAGCCGATCTTGCGCTCCTCGTCGGTGCAGTCCTTGTCCTCGCGGATGGCGATCAGCCTGCCATCCTTCTCGATCAGGCGGCCGTAGCCCGCCGGGCTCGGCGGCCTGAAACCGATGACCACGACGGCGGCACCTTCGGCCAAGCCGGTCCGCGCGGTCGCGAGCGATTCCGCCTCGACCAGAGGCGTGTCGCCGAACATGACGAGCAAATCATCATGGCCGCGCGCAATCGCCTGCCGCGCCGCCAGCACGGCATGCGCCGTGCCCAGCCGCTCGGCCTGGACGAAGATTTCTGCTTTCGGCGCAAAACCTTCCGCGGCTTTCCTCACCTCGTCTCCGCCATGCCCGACGACCAGCGCGACATCGCTTGCGCCGGCGGATTGGGCCGTCCTCGCCACATGCGCGACCATCGGCAGGCCGGCGATGCCATGCAGCACCTTGGGCATGGCGCTCTTCATGCGCGTACCTTCGCCGGCAGCAAGAATGATCGACAGGCAGGTTCTCGGGGTCATGGCGTCGTCCGGATTGGAAAAAGGCGGCTGGAATCGGCCACCTTTCTATCATTCCAAGCATTGCGGTCCAATGCAGCGGAATTCCGGCCGGACGCTAACCTAGCTGGCCCAGGATGGGGAAGCGCTCGAGCAGCCAGTAGGACGCTGTCTGAATGCCACCCGTGAGAAACAGGATGCCGGCCACGACGAGAAGGGCGCCGATGACCTTCTCGACCTTGCCGAGATGCACGCGGAACTTCGACAGGAACCGCATGAACGCGCCCGAGAACAGCGCGGCAACGAGGAATGGAATGCCGAGCCCGAGCGAATAGATGCCGAGCAGCAGCGCCCCCTCGCCCACCGTCTCGCGTCCGCCCGCGAGCGTCAGGATCGGCCCGAGGACCGGACCGATGCAGGGCGTCCAGCCGAAAGCGAAGGCCAGGCCCATGGCGTAGGCGCCGAGATTGCTCGCCGGCTTGCCCTCGGTGTGGAAGCGCGCCTCGCGCGACAGCATCGGGATGCGCAAGAGGCCGAGGAAATTGAGGCCCATCAGGATGATGAGCACGCCAGCGGCCATGGCAAGCGGTTGCTGCCACAGCCGGAGCACCTGCCCGATGGACGATGCACCTGCACCAAGAGCCACAAAAACGGTCGTGAAGCCGAGCACGAAGGAGCCGGAGGCCGTCAGCAGCGCGCCACGCGCCCGGTTGACGGCAACAGCTGCTCCGCCCCCTTTGAAGTCGTCGACAGAAACGCCGGCCATGTAGCAGAGATAAGGCGGCACCAGCGGAAGCACGCATGGCGAAAGGAACGACAACGCTCCCGCCCCCAGTGCAGTCAGATAGCCAATGTCCAATAACATTCCACGCCGCTCCGCCGATAATCAGGGCCGGATATAGCGTTGTCGGCCTGACAGCACCAATCACCATTCCGTGGCATGTCGTCGCCGCTGGGCGACCGCGTTAGTCGCGGACGATGTACTCGCCGAGTTCGCAGAGGTTCTGGGTATCCTCGGTCGTGTCGAGGTCCGAATCCGCGTCGAACTCGAAGCGCATGTCGTAGTCACAGACGCTGCGGCCATCGGCAATGGTGATCTCGATGCTGTCGCCAGGTGCCAGCATGTCGACGTCGAGAATGTTCTCCTCCCAATCCCTGACGCCAACCGGCGACACGTAGAATTCGGTGAGCGCTGACGAGGTGCCGTTCGTCAGGGTGAAGACCAGGTCCTCGGTCTGGGCATTGGCCGGCACAACCAGCAATGCCAGTAAGGCCATGACGAACTGCGGGCGAACAAGCATCTTTCAACATCCCCTTTGACAAAACGACCGCGGTGCGGCGCGGTCTTACAGCAGGGCATCGCGCCAGCAATGTGACGAACCCAGCGGAAGCTGCGTGAAAGGTGGCCATTGGGCGGCTATCGTGCTGATTTTCCGGTTGACCGGCGGGGGCACTCTCCCTATGTTCCGCCGCAATTTCGGGGTCGCCGCGCGGCCTTCGGGAGCGCGTAGCTCAGCCGGTAGAGCAACTGACTTTTAATCAGTAGGTCCAGGGTTCGAATCCCTGCGCGCTCACCACTTCGGCATCTTGCGGCCAGGAAACGTGGACAACGGTTTGTCTCCAACCTCACCGCGCTGCCATCGACCGCCCTGGCAGGTAATCTGGTGACATCTGCATGCACCTGCTCGCCGAAGCAGAATGTCCGCAGCCCTAGTTGTCTGTTGAAAAACCGTCTTGTTCACGGAGGGTTTGGGGCAAATTTCAGAATCAAAAACGGGTATCTCCGAGCCGTCGTCGACAGTCTGCTAGAGCAGCGAGAATTGACGACCTGCAGTCTGGTAAGCTGTGTCCAACTTCAAAGTCTCCTTATGAGCAAGGCCCGTCCCCCTGGTGACAACGGCGAACATCGGGGCCGGCACTTCGACCTTGCTGACGATCGATGGGTCTGAGGCGTGTAGCATCAATATCTCGAACAGCAGATTGGTCAGCGCGGGCCGGCCATTGAAATAGGACTTCTCGGTCTGCCACTCGTCGCCCGGCCAATGCGCCCATCCCCAATCCTCGATGATGAACTTCCCGCCAGGCCGGAGATATCCGAAAGTCGCTTCGAAGCTCGCCCTCGTCTGCGCGTATTCGTGTGAGCAGTCGTCGGTGATAAGGTCGAGACCTTGATCAATGAACTCTTCATCGAGGATGCGCCGCAACGTCAGAACGTCATCCTGTAGCGTGCGGCCGTAGAGGCGCACCACATTGGACAGACCAGCGCGTTCGATATGGCGTTTCAGCGCCTCCGACGGCTCCTTGTAGTCGATCGCCACGACTTTGCGAGGCTTGACTGTGTCAGCTAGAAGTAGCGGCAATCCGCCGTGGAAAAAGCCGAGTTCGAACACGTGCTGCACCTGATCGGGAAGATACAGTTCGTAGAGCCCGAGCATGCTCGGGCTCTTCAGAAAGGCGACGCTTTCGTCAGTTGTTCCGAACGAAAAATCATGCATCGAATGGCGGAACATGAAGCGTTTGGTGCGGAAGTGGTGCTCGTCTATGTTCTCGAACAGGAGTTTTCGCTTCGCATACGAATTGTGTTTCCGGCCCTTGCTGGCCCACGGCCACGAAATCATGCTGCTTTCTCCTTCGCCAAGCACTGATAGTAGCGGCAATTCTGTACTTCAAGCCGGGCCCGACTCTGTCGTGGCTTCCCGCCAACTGACGATCTCGGCCCGACCTTGCGTGGCTTGACCATGCCGGTAGCGCAAAGCTGCAGGGCTCCGATAAAGAGCCCGCCACTTGTGCACGGGCATTTCGTTCCAGATCGGTTTCGAATCCGGCAGATCGACCGATGACACTTGGAGCAGAACCGAATATCCATGCACCCTGTCCAGGGTTCGAATCCCTGCGCGCTCACCACTTCGGCATCTTTGCCGTGTCATCCCACCGTTGACCGCTCCCGCACGCGCGAGGAACATTCTGCCTGTCCTGACCGTTTAGCTTCAAAGGGTTCAGTTCCTTTTGAGGAGACGACCATGAAGAAGATCATGTCTGGATTGTTGGCGACAGTTCTTGCAACATCCTTCGCGGCGGCGTCCGCGGTTCCAGCCGCGGCCGCGCCGGCATTCTACCCCAAGGCGCCAGAAGCGAAATCAGGGGTCGAGCAGGTGCAGTACGATCCCTACTGGCGGCCGCGCCGCGTCATGCGAATGGATCGCGACGACAGGCGCTACCGGATCGTCCGTCGGGGCGATATCTATTACATGAACGGCCATCGCGGCTATCGCGACTATCGGCCCGGATATCGCCGCTACAACGACTGGTGGTTCCCTGCCGGCGCCTTCATCGCCGGAGCCATCATCGGCGGCGCGCTGAGCCAGCCCCGCTACATCGCGCCGCGCTATGGTGTGCGCGCCTCCGGCGACGCCCACGTCCAGTGGTGCTACGACCGCTACCGCTCGTATCGCGCCTGGGACAACACCTACCAGCCCTACAATGGGCCCCGCCGCCAGTGCTATTCGCCCTATAGCTGAGGCGAAACCGGCCGAGTACGCCTGAGACCCGCGTTCGCGCGAAGTGCCTACGCGGGTCTTTTCGTTTCGATCAGCTGGACATCCGATTCGGCGCAGATCCTTCGAATGCTGGGCAGGTCGCAGCGGTCGGTGATGAAGCTGTCCATCTGCGACAGATGTGCGATCCGCACCGGCGCCGTCCGTTCGAACTTGGTGCTGTCCGAAACCAGGATGACGTGCCGGGCGTTGGCGATGATCGCCTGGGCGACCTTCACCTCGCGGAAGTCGAAGTCGAGCAATGCCCCGTCATGGTCGATGGCCGAGGCGCCGATCACGGCATAGTCGACCTTGAACTGCTTGATGAAATCGACTGCCGCCTCGCCGACGATGCCGCCGTCCGAGCCGCGCACCACGCCGCCGGCGATCACCACCTCCATCGAAGGATAGACGCGCATCCTGTTGGCGACATTGATGTTGTTGGTGATGACCATCAGACCCTTGTGGTCGAGCAGCGCCTTGCTCACCGCCTCGGTGGTGGTGCCGATGTTGACGAACAGGGACGCGTTGTCGGGGATGATGCGCGCCGCCGCCTGGCCGATGGCGTCCTTCTCGTCGGCCGCGATCTTGCGCCGCGCTTCGTATTCGAGGTTCTCGATGCCGGATGGGAACAGCGCACCGCCGTGGACGCGACTCAACAGTCGCTGGTCGCAGAGGTCATTGAGGTCCTTGCGGATCGTCTGCGGCGTGACCTGGAAGTGCGCCGCAAGGTCGTCGACCAGCACCCGCCCGTTGTCCTTGGCCATCTGGACGATTTCGGACTGACGTGGCGAAAGATACATGGGCGGTATTCCCCGAATTTCGTTTCGTGGGACGATAGGTGAAAACGAAAGCCGTGAAAAGCCGCTTCGAAGCTGCAACGAAGCTTTGCGCTCTCAGCTCCGCGCCAGTTCGGTGATCGCCTCGAACACCTGGCCGGGCTACACCTGCGCCCGCACCGGCCGCTCCCTCAGGCCGTCGCGGTAGTCGACGCCACAGTCGGCAGCCCTGCACGACCACTCGCAAAACTCGTCCGCTTCTTGCTCTCCTCCATGTTTGCCGGCCGATGGCCTTGGATTGGCCCCTGCTATTCCGGAAAGTCCGGCAGGCTCTGGAAGGCCACCTTGAGCGCGTTGGACCAGCCGTCCGAGATCGTCCGATAATAAGGATCGTCGGCACCGATGCGCTTCTTGAGCCCCACCTTCAGCGCATCCTTCTCGTAGAACAGAAGATCGAGCGGCAGGCCGACCGACAGGTTCGACTTCAGCGTCGAATCGAACGACACCATCAGGAGCTTCACCGTTTCGGCGAAACTCATTGCCCGGTCATAGGCACGCACGATGATCGGCTTGCCGTATTTGGTCTCGCCGATCTGGAAGAACGGCGTGTCGTCGGTCGATTCGATGAAATTGCCCTCGGGATAGATCATGAACAGCCTGGGCTCGCTGCCCTTGATCTGGCCACCAAGGATGAAGGAGGCGTTGAAGCTGGAATCGGCCCTCTGGCCGACGGGCGCCGACTGGGCAATCACTTCCTTGACCGCCTCCCCGACCAGGCAGGCGGTCCGGTACATCGAGGGCATGTCAAAAATCGTCGGGGCACGCTCGGCGACGGCCTTGGTGCGCTCGTCGAGCAGGCTCGCCACGGACTGCGTCGTGGCGAGGTTGCCGGCCGACATCAGCACGATGACGCGGTCGCCCGGCTTTTCCCAGACCTTCATCTTTCGAAACGTCGAGATGCTGTCGATGCCGGCATTGGTGCGGGTGTCCGACATGAACACCAGTCCGCGATCTATCTTGAGGCCGACGCAATAGGTCATGCGATTCCAGTCCGGGCGAGCTTTCCTGCCGGATTACTGCTCCACAGTGATATGGACTGCAAGCCGTTCCTGCGCCTGCCCGATCAGTATGCCCGAAATCGGCATCGCCTCGCGATAGTCCCGGCCCACCGCCACGCGCACGTAGCGCTGGTCGGGCGAAACGCCGTTGGCGGCGTCGAACCCCACCCACCCCAGGCCCGGGACATTGGCTTCGGCCCAAGCATGGGTCGCCACCTGCTCGACGCGATCGTTCATCATCAGGTAGCCGCTGACGTAGCGCGCCTGGAAGCCGAGCAGGCGGGCGCAGGCGGCAAACACATGGGCATGGTCCTGGCAGACGCCCGTTCCCTTGGTCAGCGCCTGTTCGGCAGTGGTCCCCGTATCGGTTGTGCCGGGCACATAGGCGACGCGCTCGCGGATGAGGCCCATCAGGCGGTGCAGCCGCTCGACCTCGCCGCCCTCGCCCACACTTGCCGCCAGATCCCGGATCGCTTCGCCCGGCGCGGTCAGCGGCGTCTCGTGCTGGAACAGCCAGAGCGGCGCAAAGCCGCGGTGCGGGCCGGACACGCCGGCGACCTCGTTGGTCTCGACCTCGCCCTCGGCCAGAATGCTGATCGTGTGGGGCTCGCCGTCGATGGAGAGCAGACGCGTATCGTTGCCGAACTGGTCGAGGAAGCGCACCTCTTCGCGCGCGCCCTCGATCTGCAGCGTCCAGGTCAGCATGGTCTGCGCCGGGCCGCTCGCGGGCCACAGCCGGACACGCTGCAGCCCGTAGCGGATGGGCTGGTCATAGTTGTATTCGGTGCGATGCGAAACCTTGAGCCGCATGGCCTTGCCCGATCAGTAGAAGCCGAAGTCCTGGGCCACACGGTCGCCCAGCTTGTTGTTGTCGCGGATGAAGTCGGCCAGGAATTCGTGCAGGCCGCCCTCGAAGATATCCTTGATCTGGGTTCCGCGCAGCCGGGCATAGGTGCGGTCGGCCAGGTCGTTGCTCTCGTGCCTGGCGCTGTAGTCTTCCGACAGGAACTTCAGGTGCTCGGCGATGAAGCGGTAGCTGAAGGTCAGCGAACGCGGCATGCGCACGTTGAGGATCAGGTATTCGGCGATGTTGGTTGGCTTGTATTCGGCCTCGTAGACCCAGCGATAGGAGCGGTGTGCCGCCACCGAGCGCAGGATCGATTCCCACTGGTAGTTGTCGAGCGACGACCCCACCCACGAGACCGAAGGCAGGAGCACGTAATATTTGACGTCGAGGATGCGGGCGGTGTTGTCGGCGCGCTCGACATAGGTGCCGAGCTGGGCGAAATCGAAGATCTCGTTGCGCAGCATCGTGCCATAGAACGATCCGCGGATCAGCGCCGTCTCGCGCTTGATGGCGTCGAGCACACTCGGCAGTTCACGTTGGTCGATGGGTGTGGCCAACATGCGCTTCAGCGACATCCAGGCTTCGTTGATGCTCTCCCAGGTCTCGCGCGTCAGCGCCGTGCGCACCATGCGGGCATTGTTGCGCGCCGTTTCCATTGCCGCCGCCGCGCTCGACGGGTTCGACATGTCCCGAAGGAGAAAATCGGCAACGTTTTCAGATGTATAATCGCTGTGCTTCACGGCAAAGGCATTTGCCGCACCCGCCGAAAGCAGCACTGAATTCCATTCGTCCGACGCGTTCTGGCTGCGGGTCAGCGCCATGCGCAGGCCGGCATCGATCAGCCGCGCCATGTTCTCGGTCCGCTCGATGTAGCGGTTCATCCAGTAGAGGCCGTTGGCGGTGCGACCGAGGAGCATGTCAGGCCTCGACGAGGGAGTAGCGAATAGTGAATGGCGAATAGAGACTGGTCGTCATGGCTTCTGCTGCATCCCCGTTCGCTCGCTCAATCATCCAGCACCCACGTGTCCTTCGTCCCGCCACCTTGCGACGAGTTGACGACAAGCGACCCCTCTTTTAGCGCCACACGCGTCAACCCTCCGGGCACGATGCGGATGCGATCGGAAACCAGTACGAAGGGCCTGAGGTCGACATGGCGTGGCGCGAGCCCCTTCTGGGTCAGGATCGGGCAGGTCGACAGCGACAGCGTCGGCTGGGCGATGTAGTTGGAGGGGCGCGCCGCGAGTTTCCTGGCGAAGGCCTCGCGCTCCTTCCTGCTCGCCGCCGGCCCCACCAGCATGCCGTAGCCGCCCGAACCGTGCACCTCCTTCACCACCAGCTCGGCGAGGTGTTCCAGCACGTATTTCAGGCTGTCGGGCTCGGAGCAGCGCCAGGTCGGAATATTGCCGAGGATCGGTTTGCGCCCGGTGTAGAACTCGATGATCTCCGGCATGTAGGAGTAGATCGCCTTGTCGTCGGCGATGCCGGTGCCGGGCGCGTTGGCAATCGTGATGTTGCCGGCGCGGTAGACGTCCATGATGCCGGGCACGCCGAGTGCCGAGTCCGGCTTGAAGGTCAGCGGATCGAGATAGGCGTCGTCGACGCGGCGGTAGAGCACGTCGATCTGCTTGTAGCCCTCGGTGGTGCGCATCGCGACATGCCCGTCGACCACACGCAAATCCTGCCCCTCGACCAGTTCGACGCCCATCTGGTCGGCCAGGAAGGCGTGCTCGAAATAGGCCGAGTTGTAGCTGCCCGGCGTCAGCACCGCGATGGTCGGCGCGCCATTGACACCGCTCGGCTTCACGGCCGCAAGCGACTGGCGCAGTAGCTGCGGATAGTTCTCCACCGGCTGCACCTTGATGCGCTGGAACAGCTCCGGGAAGAGCTGCAGCATCGTTTCGCGGTTTTCGAGCATGTAGGACACGCCCGACGGCGTGCGCGCATTGTCCTCGAGCACGTAGAACTCGTTTTCGGAGATGCGCACGATGTCGACGCCGATGATGTGGGTGTAGACGCCGGCAGGCGGCCTAACCCCGATCATCTCGGGCAGGAACGCCTCGTTGGTGGCGACCAGTTCCCTCGGGATCCTGCCGGCGCGCAGGATTTCCTGGCGGTGGTAGATGTCGTCGAGGAATGCGTTCAGCGCCTGCACGCGCTGTTCGATGCCCTGCGTCAGCCTGCGCCATTCGTTGCCGGCGATGATCCGCGGCACGATATCGAAAGGGATCAGCCGTTCGGACGCCTCCTGCTCGCCATAGACGGCAAAGGTGATGCCGGTCTTGCGGAACACGCGCTCGGCATCGCGCATCTTTTCGGTAAGTCGAGCTGGATCCTGGTTTTTCAGCCAGCTGTCGTAGGCTTCGTAGGGTCTTCTAAGTCCGGCTTCCGCCGGGAGCATTTCGTCGAAGGCGACCACAGATGAACTCCCCTCTGAGGTCAGTCAAATGACCTCGGCGGAGAAAATCAAGCGCAATCGCCCATTTCTGGCGCAGCCGGCGAAACAATCGCGAAAATGCCCATGGTTTCGGCATGCGGCACGGGATTTGAGCGCAACCCTGCCCTTCTTGCGCTCAGAAGGCGCGGAAGGTCACCGTCGTGAATGTGTCCTTGATGTTGCCGATCGGGTGGACTCGCTCGTTGACGAAATGGCCGATGTCGACCTCGTCGTCGACGTAGAACTTGGCGAGCAGGTCGAAATTGCCGGCGGTCGAATAAATCTCGGAAGCGATCTCGGCGTCGGCGAGCGCGCTCGCCACCTCGTAGGCCTTGCCGAGTTCGCATTTGATCTGCACGAAAAAGGTCTTCATCGCACCGTCCGTTCCGGGCCTGTCGTCGTTTCGCGGTCTTGTCGCAGAACGCGCCCGAGCTTTCAAGCCGCCGCCTCCACGCCATCGGCCGCGCCATGCTGAAACCGCGGCGACGGCTGCCGCGTATGTTACAATGCCAAGGCGTCGCGGACCACCGCGAGCGCCGGAAACGGAGGCAAGAATGCGCAGCATCGCATTGGTCTTCGCCATTTTGCTCCTGGGCTTCCCGGCACTGGCCGGCGAAGCCGAGGTCAAGGCCGCGCAAGGCAGCATATCGGCCCAGATCGAAGCTTTCAGGACGGGCGAGGATGCGGCCGCCTACAGCTATGCCGCGCCCAACGTGAAGCGCATCTTTCCGACGCTCGAAACCTTCATGGGCATGGTTTCGGGCGGCTACAAGCCGGTGCACCATGCGCAGAGCTTCGACTTCGGCAAATTCCGGGAAATGAGCCCGACCTCGATCATCCAGCAGGTGATGATCGTCGGCCCGGACGGCAAAGACTACGAAGCCGTCTACACGCTCGAACTCCAGCCCGACGGCGTCTGGCGCATCACCGGCGTCAGCTTGCGCGCCTCGAACTCGCTCAGCACCTAGCCGCTGTTCACTGGCGCCGGGTCTGTACCAGCTCGATCCGCCTGGCGATGCCAATGGCCTCCAGAAATGCCTGGTCGTGGCTCACCACCAGCAAGGCCCCGTCATAGGCGCGCAGCCCGGCTTCCACGGCCTCGATGGCGTCGATGTCGAGATGGTTGGTCGGCTCGTCGAGGATCAGCAGCTGCGGCGGCGACTTGGCGCCGAGCACGCAGGCGAGCCCGGCGCGCAGCAGTTGTCCGCCACTGAGGCTGCCCACGATCTGCAGCGCCGCATCGGCACGGAACATGAACCGCGCCAGCGCGGCGCGGCAGGCATTTTCGTCGGCCTCGGGGTTGATGCGGCGGAAGTTGTCCCGAATGGAGTTGGAGGGGTCGAGCAGGCCGACATGCTGGTCGAGCATGGCGTAGCCGGTCAGAATGGAGACGCTGCCTGTCCACGGTTCCAGCTTGCCGGAAATCGCCTTGAGCAGGGTGGTCTTGCCCGTACCGTTGCCGCCGATCACCGCGACGCGCTCGGGGCCCATGATCGTCAGCGAAAAGTCCGAGATCACCGGCTGGCCCGGCTCGTAGCCCGCCGTCAGGCCGTCGATCCGCAGCACCGCCTTGCTGGAAGGCAATCCGGTCGACGGAAGGACCACAGACAGCGGCTGCAGCACCTCGATGCGTTCGCGCGCCGCGGCCGCATCCGCTTCCGCCTGGACGCGCCGGCGTTCGGCCAGCCTGACATTCTCGCCCGACGAGTTCTCGGCGCGGTTCTTGAGCCCGCTCATGAAGATGCGCGGCATGTCGCCCTTGGCGGCCTTGCGCTTGCCCGCTCCGTCCCTGCGCGCCTTGCGTTCTGCCGTCGTCTGGGCGGCCCGGGCGACTTCCGAAACGCGCCGTTCAGCATCGAGCAGGTCGTGGCGCGCTGACGCGAGCTCGATCGCCTTGAGCTCGCGATAGTGGCTCCAGTTGCCGCCATAGCGCGTCGCCCCCAGCGACGTCAGCTCGACGATGGCGTCCATCGTGTCGAGCAGTTCGCGGTCGTGGCTGACGACGATGGCCCCTGCCCGCCAACCGGCAAGAAGATCAATCACCGCGTCACGTCCCTCCCGGTCGAGGTTGTTGGTCGGTTCGTCCAGAAGGATGAAGTCGGGTTCGCCGAAGATCAGCGCTGCGAGCCCGGCCCGCGTGCGCTGGCCGCCTGAAAGCGCCGACAGCTCGGTGCCGGGCCCGGCGCTCAGGCCGACACGGGCGAGCGCCGCCTCGATCCGCGCCTCCAGCGTCCAGTCGACGTCGGCATATTCATCGACCTCGGCCAGCCCGGCCTCGGCGCGGCGCAACAGATCGAGCCCGTCGGATGCGCCGAACAGGTCGGCAACGGTCTCGCCAGGAGACACCTGCGCCGACTGGCGCAGCAGGCCCAGCATACCGCTGACGGACATTTTGCCCGCCTGCGGCAGCAACGAACCGGCGATCAGATGCAGCAGCGTCGACTTGCCGACGCCGTTGCGCCCGACAAGCCCGGCGCGGCCGGTTTCGAAATTGAGCGACAGATCGGAAAAAAGCGTCCGGCCGTCAGGCGTGGACCAGGCAATATTCGACAGCGAGATGGATGCAGGCATGGAATTCCCCAATGGCAAAGCGGTTCGGCGTTGCTGTCGGGTCAAAATCCATTGCTGTTCACATCCTGTCGGTATTGCTGATGGCGGCTAGATAGTCGGCTTTCCGGCGAGATTCAAGTCGCTGAGATCAATGCGGCCGGCGAGCGTCGAACTCGCGCCGATGCAACGTCCCAGCGATCAGGATTCCGCGAAGAACGCACTCAACGCCTTGAGATCGACATTCCCACCGCTGAGCACGATGCCGACGCGATTTCCCGCGCAGTCGACGACGCCGTTGAGTGCTGCAGCCGCACCCAGGCAGCCCGTCGGCTCGACGATCACCTTCATGCGTTCGGCAAAGAATCGCATCGTCTGCACCAGTTGCGCATCGCTGACGGTGACGATGTCGTCGACCTTGGCCTGCAGGATCGGGAAATTGCGGTCGCCCACGAAGGTCGTCAGCGCGCCGTCGGCAATCGACTTGGGCGGCGCGATGCGCACCACCTCGCCCTTCCGTAGCGACTGCTGGCCGTCGTTTCCGGCCTCCGGCTCGACGCCGATCACGCGGCAGCCCGGCGACAGGGCCTTGGCGCTCAGCGCACAGCCGGCCAGCAATCCGCCACCGCCGAGCGGCGCGATCAACACGTCGAGCTCGCCGACCTCCTCGATCAGCTCCAGCGCCGCCGTGCCCTGCCCGGCAATGATGTCGGCGTGGTCGAAGGGCGGGATCAGGGACATGCCGCGCTCCTCCGAGATGTCTCGGGCGATTGCGTCGCGGTCGTCCTTGTAGCGGTCGAAGAACACCACTTCGGCACCATACCCCCTGGTCGCCGCGACCTTTATCGCGGGCGCGTCCTGGGGCATCACGATGACCGACGGCGCGCCGAGCAGGGTCGCCGCATAGGCCAGCGCCTGGGCATGATTGCCCGAGGAATAGGCGACGACGCCCTTTCTCCGCGCCTCGGGCGACAAGGCGGAAACAGCATTGTAGGCGCCGCGGAATTTGAAGGCGCCGGCCCGCTGCAGGTTCTCGGCCTTGAAGAACAGCTTGCCGCCGGCCACCCCATTGGCGGTGCGCGAAGTCAACACCGGGGTGCGATGCGCGACGCCTGAAATACGTGACGCCGCCACTTTGACGTCTTCGAATGTCGGAATGCGTGGCGAAACGGTCATGGAATCCTCCTTGGTCGGCGGCACTCTAGTCGAGGCGGTCGGCCGCCAGAAGCCCTCACGGCACCCCACCGCTTGCACCAGCGCTTGACTTCCCGGCCATATGTTCCCTTTATGTTCTCATTCACATTCGATCGAGCACAATGACGGAAAGCGCGGCCACCATCCTGCATGCCGACCTCGACGCCTTCTACGCGTCGGTCGAGCAACTGCTCGACCCGAGCCTGCGGGGCAAACCCATTGCCGTCGGCGGCGGGGTGGTGCTCGCCGCCTCCTACGAGGCCAAGGCCTTCGGCGTCCATGGCGGCATGCCCGGTCGTCGCGCCCGCGAGCTTTGTCCCGGCCTCATCTTCGTCGGCGGCAATTTCAGGGAATACCAGCGCCTCGGCGACGCGGCGATCGCCGTTCTCGGCGACTTCACACCTATCGTCGAGCGCATCTCCATCGATGAGGCCTTCGCCGATGTCGCCGGCTGCACCCACCTCTTCGGTACGCCCGAGGAGATCGCCAAGACAGTAAGGCACAGGGTCCGAACCGAACTCGGCCTGCCGATTTCCGTCGGCGTCGCCCGCACCAAGCATCTCGCCAAGATCGCCTCGCAGGTGGCGAAGCCCGACGGGCTGGTCGTCGTCGATCCCGGAACCGAACTCGACTTCCTGCACGAATTGCCCGTCGGGCTGATGTGGGGCGTCGGCCCGGCCACCGAAACGCGCCTGGCGGACGCCGGCATCACCACCATCGGTCAGTTGGCCAATGCCAACCGCCATGCGCTCGAACGCCTGCTCGGCCCCGCCGCCGGCGAAAAACTTTCGGCGCTCGCCTGGAACCGCGACCCGCGCCGCCTCCAGCCGCATCGCCGCGCCCATTCCGCAGGCGCGCAGTCGGCCCTGGGCATGAAGCCGGCCAAACCGGCCGTCTTTGTCCCGGCGCTGCGTCATCTCGCCGATCGCGTCGCCTCGCGACTGCGGGCGAAATCCCGCCCGGGGCGCACGGTCACCGCCCGCGTTCGTTTCGCCGACATGCGCTCGGTGACGCAGTCGATCACGCTGGACGCACCGATTTCCGCCACAGCCATGATTGCAGAAATCGCCGAGGAGCTGGTGCGCGGCGTACTTGCCCAATACCCGAACGAGCGCGCCATCTCGCTGCTGGCGATCTCGGTCTCGCATCTCGAGGAACATTCGGGCCTGCAGCTCGAACTGCCGCTTGATCTCGACGACGAACGCCACCGGCCGGGCACGAAAAAGGGCCAGGCGCGCTGGGGCGCCGACCGCGCCATGGATGCCATCCGCGAACGCTTTGGCTGGGAGGCCGTCGGCTACGCCTCCGTGTCGCTCGGGCGCGCAAGTTCCGTGCCCGATGCCTTCCGCGAACTGGCCGAGAAGGAGTTGTGAGCCTCAGCCTTTATGGAGCGGAATGTCGCCCTGCGCCCAGCCTTCGCTGATCTCGGCCGTGCGGTCGGCAAAGCGTCCCGCCTCGATCGCGGCGCGGATTTCGCCCATCAGATGCTGGTAATACGACAGGTTGTTCCAGGTCAGAAGCATGGCGCCCAGCGCCTCGCCCGAACGCACCAGATGGTGCAGGTAGGCGCGGCTGTAGTCGCGCGCAGCCGGGCAATCGCTTTCCTCGTCCAGTGGACGCGGGTCGTCGGCATGGCGGGCGTTGCGCAGGTTGACCTTGCCGCGGCGTGTATAGGCGAGACCGTGGCGACCGGCGCGCGTCGGCATCACGCAGTCGAACATGTCGATGCCGCGCGCCACCGATTTGACGATGTCGTCGGGCGTCCCCACGCCCATCAGGTAGCGCGGCTTCTCTGTCGGCAGCTCCGGACAGGTGATGTCGAGCATGTCGAGCATCACCTCCTGCGGCTCGCCGACAGCGAGGCCGCCGACGGCATAACCCTTGAGGTCGAGCGCCTTCAGCGCCTGCGCCGAGCGCACGCGCATGTCGGCGATGTCGCCGCCCTGCACGATGCCGAACATCGCCTTGCCCGGCTGGTCGCCAAAAGCCTTCTTGCAGCGCTCGGCCCAGCGCAGCGACAGCTCCATGGCGCGCTGGATCTCCTTCGGCGTCGACGGCAGCGCGGTGCACTCGTCGAGCTGCATCTGGATGTCGGAATCGAGCAGGCCCTGGATCTCGATCGAACGCTCCGGCGACATCTCGTAGGGCGCGCCGTCGATATGCGAGCGGAAGGTCACGCCCTTCTCGCTGATCTTGCGCAGCTTCGACAGCGACATCACCTGAAATCCGCCGGAATCGGTCAGGATCGGGTGCGGCCAGCGGGCGAACTCATGCAGGCCGCCGAGCTTCGCCACCCGCTCCGCGCCGGGCCGCAGCATCAGGTGATAGGTGTTGCCCAGGATGATGTCGGCGCCGACGCCGCGCACCTGGTCCATGTACATCGCCTTGACCGTGCCGCCGGTGCCGACGGGCATGAAAGCCGGTGTGCGGATCGTGCCGCGCGGCATGGTGATCTCGCCGCGCCGCGCCTTGCCGTCGGTCGCGAGCAACTTGAAGGTGAACTCAGAACTCATCGGTCGTCCCTGAACAGCAGGCTGGCGTCGCCATAAGAATAGAAGCGGTAGCCGCTCGCAATGGCGTGCGCATAGACCTCGCGCATCCGCTCCAGCCCCGAAAAGGCGGAGACCAGCATGAACAGCGTCGAGCGCGGCAGGTGGAAATTGGTCATCAGCGCGTCGACGAACTTGAAGCGGTAGCCGGGGGTGATGAAGATATCGGTCGGACCCGACCAGGCAGCGATGGTGCCGTCGGGGCGCGCGGCACTTTCCATCAGGCGCAGCGAGGTGGTGCCGACGGCGACGATGCGGTTGCCGCGCGCCCTGGCGGCGTTCAGCACTGCTGCGATCTCGGCCGACACATGGCCGATCTCGGCATGCATCTTGTGGTCGGCAGTGTCGTCCGCCTTGACCGGCAGGAAGGTTCCCGCGCCGACATGCAGCGTCACGAACTGTCTTTCCACGCCGCGCGCCTCGAGCGCCGCAAACAGCTCCGGCGTGAAATGCAGGCCAGCGGTCGGGGCAGCGACCGCGCCCTCCTCCCGCGCATAGACGGTCTGGTAGTCCTTGCGGTCGCGCTCGTCGTCGTCGCGCTTGGAGGCGATGTAGGGCGGCAGCGGAATGTGGCCGACGGCGTGCAGCGCCTCGTCCAGCGCCGGCCCGGACAGCTCGAAGGCGAGCAATGCCTCGCCGGCCTCGCCCTTCTCGATCACCGTCGCATCGAGCTGGCCCAGCATGCAGGCCTCGGAGTCGTGGCCGAACTGGATGCGATCACCGACGGCAACACGCTTGCCGGGCCGCATGAAGGCGAGCCAGCGATCGGGCGCGGTGCGCATGTGCAGCGTGGCGTCGACATGGGCGACGGCCTCGCCGCGCACGCGGCGGCCCTTGAGCTGCGCCGGGATGACGCGCGTGTCGTTGAGCACCAGCACGTCGCCGGGTTCGAGCAGCGACGGCAGGTCGCGCACCGACAGGTCGGCGAGCGCTTCACCAGGCCGCACGCACAGAAGCCGCGCCGTGTCGCGCGGTTCGGCGGGCCTGAGCGCGATCCGCTCTTCCGGCAGGTCGAAATCGAAAAGGTCTACGCGCATCAGTAGATACGGATCATCAGGGCGCCGGCGAGCAGCAGCATGGCGCCGACGATGCGGCCCGTGGAGAGTTCGCGCACGGCGACGCCGAAAACTCCGGCATTGTCCACCAGCATGCCGGCCAGAAGCTGGCCGGCGACCAGGAAGGCCATCAGGGCGGCTGCGCCGATGCGCGGGGTCAGAAGCACGGTGGAGGTGACATAGACGGCGCCCAGCGCTCCGCCGGCCACGAACAGCCAGGGTGCGGGTGCCTTCCAGTCGATGACCAGGCCCTGCGACCGCGTGGTGAAATAGGTAACCAGCCCGAGTACGATCGCACCCGAGAGAAAGGAAATCGCAGCCGCCGCGACGGGCACACCGAGCCCGCGCGCCAGCTGCGCATTGATGGGAGCCTGAATGGCGACGAAGGCGCCCGCCAGAACGCCGAGAAGCGACCAGAGAGCGCCTGCCACCTGTTACTCCTTGACGTCTGCGGCGACCTTCATCGACACGATCTTGTCGGGGTCGACCACCGGCTCGCCGCGCTTGATCTTGTCGACGTTGTCCATGCCCTCGATGACCTGGCCCCACACCGAATACTGGCGGTTGAGGAAGCCGGCATCCTCGAAGCAGATGAAGAACTGCGAGTTGGCGGAGTTCGGGTTCTGGGCGCGGGCCATGGAGCAGGTGCCGCGGCCGTGGTTCATGTTGGAGAACTCGGCCTTCAGGTCCGGCTTGTCCGAGCCGCCCATGCCGGCACGGCTGGGGTTGAAGTCCTTTCCGCCCGACTTGCCGAACTTGACGTCGCCGGTCTGCGCCATGAATCCGTCGATGACGCGGTGGAAGACGACGCCGTCATAGGCGCCTTCGCGAGCCAGCTCCTTGATGCGGGCGACGTGGCCGGGGGCCAGGTCGGGGAGCAACTCGATGACCACCTTGCCCTTGGTGGTTTCCATGATCAGCGCGTTCTCGCGATCCTTGATCTCGGCCATGACTGAATTCCTTCTCTGTTACAGATTACTTGCCGTCCGCAGCGATGCGGACTTCTACTTACCGTCCGCAGCGATGCGGACCTTGATCATGCGGTCGGGGTCGGTGACGACGCCGTTCTCGGCCGCATCGCCCTTCTTGATCTTGTCGACCAGTTCCATGCCGCTCTCGACGTCCCCGACGACGGTGTACTGGCCGTCGAGCGAGGAAGCGGTGTCGAACATGATGAAGAACTGCGAATTGGCCGAATTCGGATCCTGGGCACGCGCCATGCCGACGACCCCGCGCTTGAAGTTCTCCTTGGAGAACTCGGCCGGCAGATCGGGCAGCTTCGAGCCGCCGGTGCCGGCGCGCGCGGCGCTGTAGCCGTCCTTCATGTCGCCGAACTCGACGTCGCCGGTCTGGGCCATGAAGCCTTCGATCACGCGATGGAACGCGACGTTGTCATATTCGCCGTCGCGCACGAGCTTCTTGATCTGTTCGACGTGCTTGGGCGCGAGGTCGGGACGGAGTTCTACCGTCACGTCGCCGTCCTTGAGCGTGATGACCATGGTGTTCTCGGGATCGGCGGCGAAGGCCGAAGCCGAACCGGCGATTATGCCGGCAAGGACGACGAAAGACGAGGCAAGCTTCCTGAGCTGCATTGATCGGTACTCCGGGATTATTTCGCGAATTTGGCGTTGAGCGCCTTGGCAACCGCCGCAGGCACAAACGGGCGGATGTCGCCGCCCATCGAGGCAATCTGGCGGACAAGTGTGGCGGTAATTGTGCGGACCGAAGGGCTTGCCGGCAGGAAAACCGTCTGCAGTTCCGGCGCCATGGTCTCGTTCATGCCGGCCATCTGCATCTCGTAGTCGAGGTCGGTGCCGTCGCGCAGGCCACGGATCATGATCGAGGCGCCCTCTCGCCGGGCGGCGTCGATGACCAGCCCGTCGAAGGCGACGACCTTGATGCGGCCGCCATCCTTGCCGAACTCCGACTTGGCCGCATCCTCGATCAGCGCCACACGCTCCTCGAAGGAGAACAGCGGCTTCTTGCCCGGATGAATCCCGATGGCCGCGTAGACGACGTCGGCGACCGCCAACGACGCCTTGAGCACGTCGAGATGGCCGTTGGTGAGGGGGTCGAAGGACCCGGCGTAGATTGCGATGCGATCTGTCATGCGCCTGCTTCTAGAACATCGGCGGTCAAGGTGGAAGCGGGCACCGGCCCGAACTTGGCCATCCGGCGCTTCCCGCATGGTTTACAAGATGAACGCGGGATGAATGGAAGTCTCAGGTTTCGTTCAAGGGGATGTGAATAAACCATCTCTATAGTCGATGAAACCAAACAGCGCGTCGCCCGTTATTTCAGGCAGGAGAACAGCGCCATGATGATCTACATGCTCGCCGCCGCCATGACACTGGCCATGCTCATCGCCACCGCCTTCGCCCTCCACCAGGAGGCGCACCGGGTGCGCACCAAGGTTCAGACCGCCCGTGTCCGGCTGCCGGGGTGGCGCAATCCGCGGCTGCCGCGCTGATCTGCCTCGACTACAGTTTCTGCCCCTCCAGGCAAAAGCGGCGCTCACGCGCCGCTTTTTTCTTTAACCCGACGGCGTAAGCCACTGGCAAATCGGTGGCCTTCCGGATCAGCCTTCCTCGCTCACCGGCGCTTCATCGCCCGGCGCCTCGTCGGCATCGTCCTCGCCCTGAGGCTCGGAAATGCGCTCCACAGAGACCACCTTCTCGCCTTCGGCGGTGTTGAAGATGGTGACGCCTTTGGTGGCGCGGCTGGCGAAACGGATGCCGTCCACCGGCACGCGGATGACCTGACCACCGTCGGAAACCAACATGATCTGGTCGTCGTTGCCAACCGGGAATGTCGCCACCAGCTTGCCGATCTCGGCCGTCTTTGAGACGTCGGTGGCGCGGATGCCCTTGCCGCCGCGATTGGTCAGGCGGAAGTCGTAGGACGACGAACGCTTGCCGTAGCCATAGTCGGTGACGGTCAGCACGAACTGTTCGTGCTCGCCCAGGAACTGGTAGCGCTCTTCGGAGATGTCGGCTTCCTCGCCGACCTCCTCGTTGGTCAGCGCGATGTCCTCGTCCTCGCCGGCGGCAGCGCCGGCGGCAAGCCGACGCTCGGCAACCGAACGCTTGAGGTAGGCGGCACGCTCGGCCGGGCTCGCCTCGACATGCTCGATGATCGCCATCGAGATGACGCGGTCGCCATCGGCCATGCTGATCCCGCGCACGCCGACCGAGTTGCGGCTCTGGAATACGCGCACGTCGTCGACGCGGAAGCGTATGCACTGGCCGGAATCGGCGGTCAGAAGCACGTCGTCATTGTCGGTGCAGGTCTCGACGCCGAGGATCTCGTCGCCTTCCTCCTCCAGCTTCATGGCGATCTTGCCGTTGCGATTGACCTGGACGAAGTCGCTGAGCTTGTTGCGGCGCACGGTGCCGCGCGTGGTGGCGAACATCACGTCGAGTTCGCCCCAGCTCGTCTCATCTTCGGGCAACGGCATGATGGTGGTGATGCGTTCGCCCTGCTGGAGCGGCAGCATGTTGATTAGCGCCTTACCGCGCGACTGCGGATTGCCGATCGGCAGCCGCCAGACCTTTTCCTTGTAGACGATGCCGCGCGACGAGAAGAACAGCACCGGCGTGTGCGTGTTGGCCACGAACAGGCGGGTGACGAAATCCTCGTCCTTGGTCGACATGCCCGAGCGGCCCTTGCCGCCGCGGCGCTGCGCCCGGTAGAGCGACAGCGGCACGCGCTTGATGTAGCCGGAATGGCTGACGGTCACGACCATGTCCTCGCGCGGGATCAGGTCCTCGTCTTCCATGTCCGAGCCGGCGTCGGTGATCTCGGTGCGGCGCGGAACGCCGAACTCGTCGCGCACGGCGGTCAGCTCTTCCCTGACGATCTGCTGGATGCGCGCCCGCGACGACAGGATGGCGAGATAGTCGGTGATCTCGGTGCCGATCTTGTTGAGTTCGTCGGCGATTTCGTCGCGGCCCAGTGCCGTCAGACGCTGCAGGCGCAGCTCGAGAATGGCGCGGGCCTGCTCTTCCGACAGGTTGTAGGTGCCGTCGTCGTTGATGCGGTGGCGCGGATCGTCGATCAGGCGGATCAGCGACTCGACGTCGGATGCCGGCCAGCGCCGCGTCATCAGCTGGTCGCGCGCCGTCTGCGGGTCGGGCGCGGTGCGGATGAGCTTGATGACCTCGTCGATATTGGCGACCGCGATCGCCAGGCCGACCAAGACATGCGCGCGGTCGCGCACCTTCTTGAGCAGGAACTTGGTGCGCCGGCTGATCACCTCTTCGCGGAAGGCGACGAACGCCTTCAGCATGTCGATGAGCGTCAGAACCTCCGGCTTGCCACCGTTGAGCGCCACCATGTTGGCGCCGAACGACGTCTGCAGCGGCGTGAATCGATAGAGCTGGTTGAGGATCACCTCGGCATTGGCATCGCGCTTGAGCTCGATGACTACGCGATACCCCTGGCGGTCCGACTCGTCGCGGATGTCGGAGATGCCCTCGATGCGCTTGTCGCGCACGAGTTCCGCCATCTTCTCGATCATCGAGGCCTTGTTCACCTGATAGGGAACCTCGGTGATGACGATCGCCTCGCGGTCGCCGCGGCTCTGCTCGATATTGACCTTGCCGCGCATGACGACCGAGCCGCGCCCGGTCGAATAGGCGTTGTAGATGCCCGAGCGGCCGAGGATCAGGCCGCCTGTGGGGAAATCAGGCCCCGGGATGATCTCCATCAGGTCGGGCAGGTCGATCCCGGGATTGTCCATCACGGCCATGGCGCCGTTGCAGACCTCGACCAGGTTGTGCGGCGGGATGTTGGTCGCCATGCCGACGGCGATGCCGCCTGCGCCATTGACCAGCAGCGCCGGGAAACGCGCCGGCAGGACGCGCGGCTCCTGGCCGGACGCGTCATAGGTATCCTGGAAATCGACGGTGTCCTTGTCGATGTCCTCGAGCAGCTCGTGCGCAACCTTGGTCAGGCGCGCCTCGGTGTAGCGCATCGCCGCGGGCGGATCGCCGTCGATCGAGCCGAAATTGCCCTGACCGTCGATCAGCGTGACGCTCATCGACCAGTCCTGCGCCATGCGCACCAGGGCGTCATAGATCGAGGCGTCGCCGTGCGGGTGATACTTACCCATCACGTCGGCGACCGGACGCGCCGATTTCACATATTTGCGGTTCCAGTGGTAGCCGCTTTCGTGCGAGGCATAGAGGATGCGCCGGTGCACCGGCTTCATGCCGTCGCGCACGTCGGGCAGCGCGCGGCTCACGATCACGCTCATCGCGTAATCGAGGTAGGAGCGCTGCATCTCCTCGATGATGGAAATCGGCTCGATGCCGGAGGGACCTTCAGGTCCGCGCGGTGATTTCTGGTCGGTCAACTCGGATCACGCATGTTGGGAATCATTTGCCCTTTATATAGGAACGGTGCGTGGTTGACCAACTTTGGGCGCGCTTTTCCAACGCTGATTTATCACGCAATATCAAAAGGATAGATCACCCGGTCAAATCCGCGACAGTCTGCCTGCCACGGCCGGAAGTCAGCTGCGCTGGGCATAACGCGCAGCCAGACGCGATTGCTCTGGCGCCAACGCACGCCGCGGGTTAGCCTGCATTCGCCCCGGGGGGATGCCGATGCCGCAATTCGACAGCATTTTCAACGCTTTCGTCACCCTGCTCGTGACCATCGACCCACCGGGACTCGCCCCGCTTTTCCTGGCCGTGACGCGCGGCATGAACCGCGACGAGCGGCAGCAGGTATCGGTGCGTGCCAGCATCATGGGCTTCGCCGTGCTCGCCCTGTTCGCCGTCGCGGGTGCCGCCATCCTCACCGTGTTCGGCATCACGCTGCCGGCGTTCCGGGTGGCCGGCGGCTTCCTCTTGTTCTTCATCGCCTTCGAGATGGTGTTCGAGCGCCGGCAGGACCGCAAGGAGAAGATCTCGGACGTGGCGATCACCAAGGACCACATCCACAACATCGCCGCCTTCCCGCTCGCCATCCCGCTGATCGCCGGCCCCGGCGCGATATCGGCCACAGTGCTCTTGTCGGGCTCGTTCGACGGCTGGGCGGGCCAAGTGACGCTGGTCGGCATCATCTTCATCTGCCTGGCCCTGACCTATCTCGTCTTCGTGCTCGCCGAACGCATCGACCGCTTCCTCGGCCAGACCGGCCGGTCGATCCTGACCCGCCTGCTCGGCGTGATCCTGGCGGCACTCGCCGTCCAGTTCGTGGCAGACGGGATCAAGGCGCTGGTGGCGATGTGAACGACGGCGGCAGCCGAGACTAGATGAGGTTGCGCCAGATCATGTAGCCGGCGACGGCCACGATCATCGGCGAGGACAGAACGTTCAGCGTATCCTTTTCCGCTGCAGCACCACTGCCGCGCGCGACCCGCCCAAGCCGGCGATCAGGCCGCGGGGTCAACCAATCAGGCTGCGACGGGCGAGGTGTGTCGGTCGACCGTCCTGCGGGCAAGCCACATGCCGAGGAACATCATCGGCAGGAACGCATATGTGCCGGCCGCTCCGAGCGCAGTCGCGGTCAGTGCCGGCCCGGGGCAGAACCCGCCCAGGCCCCAGCCGATACCGAAGATGGCCGGCCCGACCAGGATCCTCCGGTCGATGGCGCTGCCGGCGGGCAGATGGAACGCTTCAGCAGCCACCGGTTTCGGCCGCCTGAAGACGAGGCGGTAGCCGATGAAGGTGGTGATCACGGCCCCGCCCATCACGAAGGCAAGCGAGGGGTCCCAGGTGCCGAACAGATCGAGGAAGTTCAGAACCTTGGCCGGATCGGACATGCCCGACACGACGAGGCCGATGCCGAACAGCAGGCCGAGCGCGAGATTGACGACAAACGACATGTTCAAGTCCCCATCAAGTGCCGGACGACGAAGACGGTGACGAATGCGGTCGCCATGAAGGTCAGCGTCGCCACCAACGAACGGATGGAAAGCCGCGACAGGCCGCAGACGCCGTGACCGCTGGTGCAGCCTTTGCCATAGACCGAACCGAAACCGACCAGGAGCCCGGCCACGGCCATAAGGGGCAGGTTGGACGAAACCGTCTGGACGACCTGGCTACCGGTCACCGACGCATAGACCAGCGGAGCTCCCACGAGGCCGAGCACGAAGGCCAGCCGCGAAGGCAAGGCCTTGTCGCCATAGGGCGGCAACAGGCGGCCGGCGATGCCGGATATGCCGGCAATGCGCCCTTCCCACGCCATCAGGAGAACGGCCGACAGGCCGATCAGGATGCCACCCACGGTGGCTGCTATCGGGGTAAACTCAGTCATGTCATCGGCCTTCGATTGCGGCAACTTCCGCGCCCGGGTCGCAGAACAGGCGGTAGAGCAAGGTCACGACCGCCCTCACCCGCTCGTCGGCGAGGCGGTAGAAGACGGATTTCGATTCCTTGCGGCCGATGATCAGCCCGGCATCGCGCAGTTCGGCGATCTGCTGGGAGAGCCCGGGCTGCCTGATGCCGAGGCTGTCTTCGAGTTCGCGCACCGAACGCTCGCCATCGGCGAGGGAGCAGGCGATCATCAGCCGGTTCGGGTTGGCGAGCTTCTTCAGGAACTCCGAAGCCTCGCCTGCCCGCTCGAGCAGATCCGATACCGGCACTTTCGGTTCCTGTTGCATGGTCCTAGCCCCAGTTGGCGCCCTCGAGCGCATCGAGCGGGAATTTCAGGTAGCG
This sequence comes from Mesorhizobium sp. CC13, assembly GCF_039907765.1. Taxonomy (NCBI): domain Bacteria; kingdom Pseudomonadati; phylum Pseudomonadota; class Alphaproteobacteria; order Hyphomicrobiales; family Phyllobacteriaceae; genus Mesorhizobium; species Mesorhizobium sp. CC13. Next base: position 166,365 of record NZ_JARDJI010000005.1, read on the forward strand.
CCTGCCGTTGGCTTCCGGTTCGGGCAGACGACCGCCGTTGATGTTGATCTGCAGGGCGTGGAGAATGAGCTTCGGCATCGGCAAGGTGCTGTCGCGCGCCTCGCGCACGGCGACGAAATCCGCTTCCGACGCGCATCTGGATACGTGCGTGTTGCGCGCCTTCTGCTCGGCAACGGTGCTTTCCCATCTCGGCTCGCGCCCGCCCGGCTGATAGTCGTGGCCGGTGAAAAGCCGGGTATCGCCGGGCAGTTCCAATATCTGCTGGATGGACTGCCAGAGCCGCCTGGCGCTGCCGCCCGGAAAGTCGGCGCGCGCCGTTCCGCTGTCCGGCATGAACATCGTGTCGTGCACGAAGGCCGCGTCGCCGATCACATAGGTGATCGAGGCGAGCGTGTGTCCGGGCGAAAACAGCACCTTTCCCTCGATCTCACCGACAGAGAAGGTCTCGCCTTCGGCAAACAGCCTGTCCCACTGCGAACCGTCGTCGGCCAGTTCCGGCCAGTTGTAGATGCCCTTCCAGAGCTTCTGGACGTCGACGACGCGTTCGCCGATCGCCGTCGGCGCGCCAGTCCTGGACTTCAGGTAGCGGGCGGCCGAAAAGTGGTCGGCGTGGGGATGGGTGTCGAGTATCCACTCGACCGTCAGGCCACGCTCTTCGACGAAATCAAGGATGCGGTCGGCATTGGTGGTCGCCGTGGAGCCCGACTTCTCGTCGAAATCGAGCACCGGATCGACGATCGCGCATTTCCTGGTAGCCGGATCGGCAACGACATACTGGACGGAGAAGGTGCGCGGATCGAAGAAGGCGGTAACCTCGGGTTTCATGGACATGTTCGGCCCCATCCCTTTGTCTTGAATTCGAAAATCGTCAGGAATTGTCGCGCAGCCAGTCCTTGGCCCCGGCAAGGTTGATGCCCAGCCGCGAACCCAACCCATCGAGGTCGCCCGTGTCGAGGCGGCCATCGAGCACTTCGCCGATCGCCCAGAGCGACAGCGAGCGCGTCGCGGACTTGCAATGAGCGAGCACCGGCCCGCCGGCATCGGCGACGGCAGCCTGGAAGGCGCGCACGGTCTCCAGCGAGTAGCGCCCAGGTGCCACCGGGATGTTGACGAACTCCATGCCCAGCTGCCCGGCCCGGTCCGCCGCCTCGGACATGGTTGCCTGACCCGGCTCCTCGTTGGCCGGGCGGTTGTTGATGATCTTGCGAATGCCAGCCCCGCCGGCTGCCACCAAATCGGCGTCGGACGGTTGACCCGAGATCCAGAGCTTGTCGGTCACCTGCTTCATCATACATCCTCTTCAAATCGTCGACGGCGCTATCGCGTCAACGATGAGATACATATGATTGCATTTTCTTGCAATAATTTTTCCGCAACTAAACGTGAAGTGCCGAAAAGGCACCGACCGGCGTGCGAGCCTAGTCCTTGCGATCGGCTCGCAGCTTCGCCCAGTAGTCGAGCCGCTTCTTCACGTCCCGTTCGAAGCCGCGCTCGTTGGGCACGTAGAATTCGCGACGATTGGGCCCGGCAAATTCGTCGGGCATGAATTCCTGGCCCGAAAACGCGTCCGGATAGTCGTGATCGTAGCGATAGCCCTCGTGGTAGCCGAGGTCCTTCATCAGCTTGGTCGGCGCGTTCAGGATGTGCTTCGGCGGCGCCAGCGATCCCGTCTGCTGGGCCAGTGCAATGGCCTGGTTGAAGCCCATGTAGGACGCGTTCGATTTCGGCGCGGTCGCCACATAGGTGATGGCCTGGGCCATGAACAGCCGCCCCTCGGGCCAGCCGACGCGTTCGAATGCCGTCCAGGCGGTAACGACCTGTTGCAGCGCCTGGGGATCGGCCATGCCGACGTCCTCGGAGGCTGCGCAGGCAAGGCGACGGAAGATGGTGCCGGGATCCTCGCCGCCGACCACCATGCGCGCCGCCCAGTAGAGGGCGGCCTGCACGTCGCTGCCGCGCAGGCTTTTGTGGAAGCAGCTCAAAAGGTTGTAGTGCTCTTCCTGGCCCTTGTCGTAGACGGGAGCGCGCTTCTGCACCGCTTCGGCCAGTCCCGCGACGTCCAGCACGGCGTCGGGCGGGAGCGCGAACAGTTCCTCGCACAGCCCGATGAGGTAGCGCCCGTCGCCGTCGGCCATGGTGAGCAGGGCGTCGCGGGCAGCCTCGTCCAGCGGCAGCTTCTTGCCGGTATGCGCCTCGGCCCTCGCGGCAAGGATCGCCAGATCCTCCTTCTCGAAACGGCGGAGCGTGTAGACCTTGGCGCGCGACAGAAGTGCTGCAACCAGGCTGAAGCTCGGATTTTCCGTCGTGGCGCCGATCAGCACGATGGTGCCGTCCTCGACATGCGGCAGCAGCGCATCCTGGGTGGTCCGGTTGAAGCGATGCAGCTCGTCCACGAACACGACCGTCTGGCGCCCTGCCCCGCCGCGGAGCTGGCGGGCGGCCTCGACCACCTTGCGCAGGTCGGCGACGCCGGAAAGGACGGCCGAAAGCTGCACGAAGTCGAGGCCGACTTCCTTGGCGACCAGCCGCGCGATCGTCGTCTTGCCGACGCCCGGCGGCCCCCAGAGGATGAAGGACGAAACCTTGCGCGACTTCACCATGCGCCCGATGGGCCCGTCGGCGCCGAGCAGATGGTCCTGCCCGATGACCTCGGACAGGCGCTGCGGACGAAGCGTCTCGGCGAGCGGTCGCGGCGCTGCGTCGTCGAAGAGGGAACTCACTGTGCAGCCCTCCCGATCTCGTGGCTACCGTCCGCCCACATGACAGTCGTCGTCCTGAACATGATGCCGGATCATAGCACCGTCAGTAGCGCAGCATCTGCCGCATGACGCGGCCATCGCGCTCGACGGTGAACCGCCACCAGCGCGAATCCTCCTCGGAGAGCTGTTTCAACTGCTGCGCGGTGGCGATCTCTTCGCCGTTGAGCTCGCGGACGATGTCGCCGCGCCTGAAGCCGAAGCCGGCGGCGGGCGATCCGCCATCGACATCGACGATCACCACGCCCTTGGTTCCGTTGGCGACACGCAGCCGCTGCGCAAGGCGCGGCGAAAGCTCCGCCACCTTGGCGCCGGCGAAGGGGCTGCGCCCGCGCAGCAGGACTTCGTTTGCGCTGGTGCCCTCGGGGGCGCGCTCGAGCGCGACCTCGACCGCCTTCTCCTCTCCCTTGCTCAACACCTGCAGCGTCGCCTTGCCGCCGATCGGCTGCGTGGCCATGCGGTAGTCGAGCGCTTCCATGTGCTCCACGGCCTTGCCGTTGAAGGCCAGCACCACGTCACCGGGCTTGAGCCCGGCGCGCGCCGCCGGTCCGTTGTCGTCGACGGACGAGATCAGGGCCCCCGTGGGATGGTCCATGCCAAGCGATTCGGCGATCTGCGGAGTCACGGGTTCGAAGGTCGCTCCGACGAAGGGTCGCTCGAAGAACTGCGCGCCGCTCTTCGCGGCGTCGGTGAAGGCCCGTACCATGTTGGACGGAATTGCAAAGCCGATGCCGATCGAACCGCCGCCGCGGCTGAAGATGGCGGTGTTGATGCCGACGAGTTGGCCGCCCATGTTGATGAGCGCACCGCCCGAATTGCCGGGATTGATGGCGGCATCGGTCTGGATGAAGAAGCTGGAATCGGCGACGCCGATATGGGTGCGCGCCAGCGCCGAGACGATGCCGCTGGTGGTCGTCTGCCCGACACCGAACGGATTGCCGATGGCAAGCACCAGGTCGCCGACCTGCAGCGCATCCGAATCGCCGATCGGCACGGTCGGGAACGGCTTGTCCGAATCGATCTTCAGCACCGCGAGGTCGAGCGTCTCGTCCTTGAGCAGGATCTTGCTCGTGAACTCGCGGCCGTCCGAGAGAGCCACCTTCACCTGGTCGGCGTCCTGCACCACGTGATTGTTGGTGACGACGATGCCGCTCGCATCGACCATGACGCCCGAACCGAGCGACGAGCGCTGGCGCGGCGCGGCGCGGCCGAAGAACTGTTCGAAGAACGGGTCGCCTTCGAAAGGCGAGCGCACCTTGGCCTGCTGCGAGGCGTAGACGTTGACCACGGCCGCGGCAGTGTCCTTGACCAGCGGCGCGAAGGACAACTGCATCTCCTCGCGGCCGAACGGCACCCGGCGGTCCGGCCCCGGCGTGGCGGAGCCGTCGCCCTTGCCGCCGCTCAACAGGTCGGTCAGCACGTCCGAGAGGCCCGGGTCCTCAGCCGGCTTGGCGGCCTCCTGGGCCGTGGCTGCCCCCGCGACCGCCATCCAGCCGCACAGCAGGAGCAGGGAAAGTCGTTTCGCGCGCATCGCGAATCCTCCAAAGCTTGTTGCCGCCATTGTTCCGACGATTGTGCAAAATGAAAGGCTGCAGAGGCCGCGAAGTCGCGATTTTCCGCGCACTTGGCAAATCTTGCGGAAGGACTGCTGAAGGCTGCGCCATCCGCCCAAAACAAAAGGGGCCGCAAGGGCCCCTTCGGTCAATTCGCGTCAGGCAGATGCCCGATCAAGCAGCTTCGGCTTCGTTCGCAGCTTCAGCCTCGAGACGAACGCGGTCGCCGGCGCCCTTGGCCGAGGTGTCGCGATCGACGAACTCGATGACCGCGAGCGGCGCGTTGTCGCCGTGACGGAAGCCCGCCTTCATGATGCGCAGGTAGCCGCCGTGACGCTGGGCATAGCGCGGAGCAATCGTGTCGAACAGGCGCTTGACGACGTGCTCGTTGCCGATCTGGGCGATGACCTGACGGCGAGCGTGCAGGTCGCCGCGCTTGCCGAGGGTGATCAGCTTCTCGACGATCGGACGCAGGTCCTTCGCCTTCGGCAGGGTGGTGACGATCTGCTCATGCTCGAGCAGCGAAACGGCGAGGTTCGCAAACATCGCCTTGCGGTGGCTTGCACTGCGGCTGAACCGGCGGCCGGCAAATCCATGGCGCATGGTTCTTCTCCTTTGGGTCTGGTTCTAGAGGCCTGGGCCTCAGTATTGATCTTCGTAACGCTTGGCGAGGTCTTCGATGTTTTCCGGCGGCCAGTCCGGCACTTCCATGCCGAGGTGCAGCCCCATCGCGGCCAGGACTTCCTTGATCTCGTTGAGCGACTTGCGGCCGAAGTTCGGCGTACGCAGCATCTCGGCTTCCGTCTTCTGGATCAGGTCGCCGATGTAAACGATGTTGTCGTTCTTGAGGCAGTTGGCCGAACGGACAGAAAGCTCGAGTTCGTCGACCTTCTTGAGCAGCGCCGGGTTGAAGGCGAGCTCGGTGACGGCCTCGGCAGCCGTTTCCTTCTGCGGTTCCTCGAAGTTGACGAACAGCGCGAGCTGGTCCTGCAGGATGCGCGCAGCAAAGGCCACCGCGTCCTCGCCCGTGATCGAACCGTCGGTCTCGATGGTCATGGTCAGCTTGTCGTAGTCGAGAACCTGGCCCTCGCGGGTGTTTTCGACCTTGTACGAAACCTTCTTGACCGGCGAGTACAGGCTGTCGACCGGGATGAGGCCGATCGGCGCGTCTTCGGCGCGGTTACGCTCGGCGGGCACGTAGCCCTTGCCGGTGTCGACCGTGAACTCCATCCGGATCTCGGCGCCCTCGTCGAGGGTGCAAATGACGTGATCCGGGTTCAGGATCTCGACGTCGCCGACCGTCTGGATGTCGCCGGCGAGCACGGCACCGGGGCCCTGCTTGCGAACGACCATGCGCTTCGGGCCATCGCCTTCCATGCGGATGGCGATTTCCTTGATGTTGAGCACGATGTCGGTGACGTCCTCACGAACGCCGCCGATCGAGGAGAACTCGTGCAGCACGCCGTCGATCTGGACGGCAGTGACGGCCGCGCCACGCAGCGACGACAAGAGCACGCGACGGAGCGCGTTGCCCAGCGTCAGGCCGAAACCGCGTTCCAGCGGCTCCGCGACCAGCGTGGTCAGAGTCTTGTTCTTTGACGAGAACTCGATCTTGTTCGGCTTGATCAGTTCCTGCCAGTTTTTCTGGATCATATTCGCTTCCTTCCGATACCCCGCCACCATCCAATCGTGGCGAGCGAACTGGAAGCCGCAGACGAGCGCCTGGGCGCCGTGCGGCGGTGAAATGTGCTTAGACGCGACGCTTCTTGCGCGGGCGGCAGCCATTGTGCGGGATCGGCGTCACGTCGCGGATCGACGTGATGGTGAAACCCGCAGCCTGGAGCGCGCGCAGCGCCGACTCACGACCGGAACCGGGTCCGCAAACCTCGACCTCGAGGGTGCGCATACCGTGCTCCTGGGCCTTCTTGGCAGCATCCTCGGCAGCCATCTGGGCCGCGAAGGGGGTCGACTTGCGCGAACCCTTGAAGCCCTGGGCACCGGCCGACGACCAGGCAATCGCATTGCCCTGCGCGTCGGAGATGGTGATCATGGTGTTGTTGAAGGTCGAATTGACGTGGGCAACGCCCGACGAGATGTTCTTGCGTTCGCGACGACGAACGCGGCCGGCTTCCTTGGCCATGGTAGTCCTTTCGGTTGATCTCTTCACCGCCGTAACGCCAGCGGCTACACCAGCCTGCATTTAAGGTGCCAGGCCGAACACCCGCCAAAAAGGCGAAACCGGCGGGCCTAAACCCGCCGGGAAAACCTTACTTCTTCTTGCCGGCGATCGCCTTGGCCGGACCCTTGCGGGTGCGGGCGTTGGTGTGCGTGCGCTGACCGCGCACCGGCAGCGAACGACGGTGACGCAGGCCGCGGTAGCAGCCGAGGTCCATCAGACGCTTGATGTTGATCGAAACTTCGCGGCGCAGATCGCCTTCGACCTGATAGTCGCGGTCGATCGTCTCGCGGATCGCCAGAACTTCCGCGTCGGTCAGCTGGTTGACGCGACGCTCGGCCGGGATGCCGACCTTCTCGACGATCTCCTGGGCGAACTTCTTGCCAATGCCGTGGATGTACTGAAGCGCGATCACGACGCGCTTGTTGGTCGGAATATTGACGCCGGCTATACGAGCCATCTTTTCACTCCATTTGGGCCGGACCGTGCCGGCGCTTCAAGTTGTCCCGCGTCCGGTGGAGGCCGGCCCTTGCGGGTTTTCCGTATCAATGCTTGTGCATGCCCTCAGGGGCAAACAAAATCATGCCTGAATGGAAGACGGGCCGCCATACTCCGGATCGGCCCGTCCGTCAAGACCCCCGGCGCTAATTGCGCAGCGTATCCGCCAGGACCGCGTCGATCTGAGCGGTCACGTTGTCGATCTCGGCCATGCCGTCGACCTGCTTCAAGAGGTCGTTGGCGTAGTAGTAGCCGATCAGCGGGGCGGTCTTCTTGTAGTACTCCCGGAGGCGTTCGTCGAACACTTCCGGATTGTCATCCTTGCGCGGCGGAAGGCCGGCGGCCTTCGCCTCCTCGGCACGCTTGACGATTCGGCCGACCAGCGCCTTGTCGTCGACGACGAGCTCGACGACCACGTCAAGCGGCATGCCGCGCTCGGCGAGCATGTCGGCGACGGCATCGGCCTGGGCCAGCGTGCGCGGATAGCCGTCGAGGATGAAGCCGCGGGCGCAGTCATCCTGGTCGATGCGCTCGGCGACGATCGCGTTGACGATCTCGTCGGACACCAGACCGCCGGCATCCATCACCGCCTTGGCACGCAGTCCAACTTCCGTCTTGGCTCCGACGGCTGCCCGCAGCATGTCACCGGTTGAAAGTTGAGGTATGCCGTGCTTTTCGACCAGCCTCTGTGCTTGCGTCCCCTTGCCCGCCCCCGGCGGTCCAAGCAATATCAGCCTCATCTTCCCCTCTTACCTCCGCGGAGCTTCGACTTCTTGATCAGACCCTCATACTGATGGGCGATCAGGTGACCCTGAATCTGCGCCACCGTGTCGAGAGTTACATTGACGACGATGAGAAGCGAAGTACCACCAAGGTAGAAGGGCACGCCCGTCCACGAAATCAGGAACTCCGGGATCAAGCAGATGACCACGAGGTATGCCGTGCCGATGACGGTGATGCGTGTCAGCACGTAGTCGATGTATTCGGCGGTGCGTTCACCCGGACGGTATCCGGGAATGAAGCCGGAGTGCTTCTTCAGCTGGTCGGCCGTGTCCTTCGGATTGAACACGATCGCCGTGTAGAAGAAGGAGAAGAAGATGATCATGCCGGCATAGAGCGCCATGTAGAGCGGCTGGCCGTGGCCGAGGGCCGCCATGATCGCGCTTGCCCAGCCGGGCAGCGTCGTCGTGTTGGCGAAGCCGGCAAAGGTCGCGGGCAGCAAGAGCAGCGACGAGGCGAAGATCGGCGGAATCACGCCCGAGGTGTTCAGCTTCAGCGGCAGGTGCGAGGTGTCGCCCTGGAACATGCGGTTGCCGATCTGGCGCTTCGGATACTGGATCAGCAGGCGGCGCTGGGCGCGCTCGAAGAAGACGATCACGGCGATCAGGACGATCGCAAGCACGATGATCGCCAGGATCAGGCCCGTGGACAGGGCGCCGGTGCGGCCGAGTTCCAGAGTGCCGCTGATCGCGCTCGGCAGGCCGGCGACGATGCCGGCGAAGATGATGAGCGAAATGCCGTTGCCGATGCCGCGGGCGGTGATCTGCTCGCCGAGCCACATCAGGAACATGGTGCCGCCGACGAGCGTGATGACCGTCGAGGCGCGGAAGAACATGCCGGGATCGGCGACGATGCCATTGCCGCTCTCGAGCCCGACGGAAATGCCGTAGGCCTGGACGAGTGCGAGAAGGACCGTGCCGTAGCGGGTGTACTGATTGATGATCTTGCGGCCCGCCTCGCCTTCCTTCTTCAGCGCTTCAAGCGACGGGATGACCGACGTCATGAGCTGCATGATGATGGAGGCGGAGATGTAGGGCATGATGCCCAGGGCAAAGATCGCCATGCGCTGCACGGCACCGCCGGCGAACATGTTGAAGATGCCGAGGACGCCGCGGCTCTGCTGGGTGAAGGCCTGGGCGAAGGCGTCGGGATTGATTCCCGGGAGCGGAATGTAGGTTCCGAGGCGATAGACGAGCAACGCGCCGAGGGTGAACCAGATGCGCTTCTTGAGATCTTCGGCCTTGGCGAAGGCTGCGAAATTCAGATTGGATGCAAGTTGTTCTGCAGCCGATGCCATAGAGGACACTCCCTTGGTCACGCCGCATGCCGCAAGCCGGCGCGGCGTGAGTCACCGAAGCCACGAAATAGGCTTCGGACGGTAAACATGCAAGCGGCGGTATCTCTACCGCCGCCAGCTCGCAAACCTTTTACTCGGCAGCTGCCGTTTCGGGCAGCTTCACCGATCCTCCGGCCTTCTCGATCTTCTCGATCGCCGGCTTGGAGGCGCCGGCCACGTCGAAGGCCACCTTGGCCTTCAGCTCGCCGTCGCCGAGGATCCGCACGCCGTCCTTGACGCGGCGGATCACGCCGGCCTTGACGAGTGCCTCGCCATTCACGGTTTCCTTCGCGTCGAGCTTCTTGGCATCGATCGCGGCCTGGATGCGGGCCAGCGAAACGGTGACGAAGCTCTTGGCGAAGATGTTGTTGAAGCCGCGCTTGGGCAGACGGCGATAGAGCGGCATCTGGCCACCCTCGAAGCCGTTGATCGCGACGCCCGAACGGGACTTCTGGCCCTTGACGCCGCGGCCGCCGGTCTTGCCGGAGCCCGAGCCGATGCCACGGCCCAGGCGCTTCTTCGAATGGGTCGCGCCGGAGTTGTCACGCAGATCGTTGAGTTTCATGTCCTGTCTCCTGCGCTCGGCTTAGGCCTCGTCCACGACGCGGACGAGGTGCTGCACAGCAGCGATCATGCCGCGAACCGAAGGAGTGTCCTCCAGGGTGCGCTTGCGATGCATCTTGTTGAGGCCGAGGCCGACCAGCGTGGCACGCTGCTCCTTCGGCCGGCGGATCGGGCTGCCGATCTGCTCGACGGTGATGGTCTTGGTTGCTTTCTTGGCCATGGTCTAGATCCCCTGGTCCCAGCGACTATTCTTCTGCCGCGACCGCGGAACCGCGGCGGGCCTGAAGCGTCGAGTACTTGATGCCGCGCTGCGCAGCCACATCCTTCGGATGCATCTGGCTCTTCAGCGCATCGAAGGTCGCACGAACCATGTTGTACGGGTTCGAAGAACCCATCGACTTGGCGACGACGTCGTGCATGCCGAGCGTCTCGAAGACGGCGCGCATCGGGCCGCCGGCGATGATACCGGTACCCTGCTTGGCCGAACGCAGCAGAACGCGGCCTGCGCCCCAACGGCCTTCGACGTCATGGTGCAGCGTGCGGCCCGAGCGGAGCGGCACGAAGATCATGTCGCGCTTGGCCGACTCGGTGGCCTTGCGGATGGCTTCCGGCACTTCGCGCGCCTTGCCATGACCGAAGCCGACGCGGCCCTTCTGGTCGCCGACGACGACGAGCGCTGCGAAGCCGAAACGCCGGCCGCCCTTGACGACCTTGGCGACGCGGTTGATGTGAACGAGCTTGTCGACGAATTCGCTGTCGCGCTCTTCACGGTCACGGCTGCGCTCGCGATCGCGGCCGCCGTCCCTACGTTCTTGTGCCATATTCCTGTCCTTGTTCTTTTCCGGAAGCACGGGGTTAAAACGACAAATCCGGCGTCTATAGCGTCGCCGGATTTATTGCAACTGGGCAGATATGCGGCGCAGCGTCACGCGCGGCGCCGAATGACTGCGTCAGAAGTTCAGGCCGCCCTCGCGGGCCGCTTCGGCCAGCGCCTTGACGCGGCCGTGATAGATGTAGGCGCCGCGATCGAAGACAACGTCCTTGACGCCGGCCTGGGCCGCGCGCTCAGCGATCAGCTTGCCGACGGCAGCTGCCGCGGCGATGTCGGCGCCGGTCTTCAGCGAGCCCTTGAGATCCTTCTCGAGGGTCGATGCGGCGACGACTGTGTGACCGCGCGAATCGTCGATGATCTGCACGTAGATGTTCTTCGAGGTGCGATGCACCGACAGACGCGGACGGCCATTCGAGACCGCCTTGATCTGGCGACGGACGCGCGCCGAGCGGCGCAGGGTGGTTTCCTTGGAAGCCATAGTTCTTTCCTTGCCTGAAAGTCCGGGGTGGCCATGTGCGGTAGGCCCGAAGGCCTCCCGCGACCACGCACCGCGGCGTTACTTCTTCTTGCCTTCTTTGCGGACGATCTTCTCGCCTGCATAGCGAACACCCTTGCCCTTGTAGGGCTCGGGACCGCGGTATTCGCGGATCTCGGCAGCGACCTGGCCAACCTGCTGCTTGTCGATGCCGTTGACCACGATTTCGGTCGGCTTCGGCACCGTGATGGTGATGCCTTCCGGCGTCTGGTAGACGACGTCGTGGCTGAAGCCAAGGGCCAGCTGCAGGTTCTTGCCCTGGAGCGCCGCACGATAACCGACGCCGGTGATCTCAAGCTTCTTTTCGAAGCCGTCCTTAACGCCGGTCAGGATGTTGACGATCTGGGTGCGCGACATGCCCCACTTGGAGCGGGCATCCTTCGACTGGTCGCGAGGCTGGACGGAAATCTCGCCGTCCTCCATCTTGACCAGCACTTCGTCGTTGACCACGAACTTCAGCTCGCCCTTCGGGCCCTTCGCCGTCACGGTCTGGCCGTTGACGGAAGCGGTGACGCCCTGCGGAAGCTGAACGGGTTTCTTGCCAATACGAGACATAGTCCTCGTGCCTTTCTTTTTTCAGCCTACGCAGATCAGAAGATCTGGCAGAGGATTTCCCCGCCGACGTTCTGTTCGCGCGCCTCGTGGTCGGCCATCACGCCCTTCGGGGTCGAAAGGATCGAGATGCCCAGGCCGTTGGCGACCGGCGGAATCGACTTGGACGAGACGTAGACGCGGCGGCCCGGCTTGGAGACGCGCGAAATCTCGCGGATCACCGGCTGGCCGTCGAAGTACTTCAGCTCGATTTCGATCTCGGACTTGCCGTTTTCGAAGTCGGTCTGGCTGTAATCGCGGATGTAGCCTTCCGCCTTCAGCACGTCGAGAACGCGGGCGCGCAGCCTGGACGCAGGCGTCGACACGGTCGACTTCTTGCGGCCATAGGCATTGCGGATGCGGGTCAGCATATCGCCGAGAGGATCACTCAAAGACATATCAAATGCTCCTTACCAGCTCGACTTGACCAGGCCCGGGATCTTGCCCGTCGAGCCAAGGTCGCGCAGCGCGACGCGCGACATCTTCAGCTTGCGATAGTAGGCGCGCGGACGGCCGGTGACTTCGCAGCGGTTGCGGATACGGATCTTGGCCGAATTGCGCGGCAGCGCGGACAGCTTGAGCTGCGCGCGGAAGCGCTCCTCGATCGGCTTCGACTGATCCATGACGATTTCCTTGAGGGCCTTACGCTTGGCAGCGTACTGGTCCACAAGCTTGCGGCGCCGGTTGTTCTTTTCGACTGAGCTGGTCTTTGCCATTTCAGATTTTTCCTTTGCTCGCTGCCGTTACTGCCGGAAGGGGAAGTTGAAAGCCTTGAGCAGAGCCCGGGCTTCGTCGTCCGTCTTGGCGGTCGTGCAAACGATGATGTCCATACCCCAGATCTGGTCGACCTTGTCGTAGTTGATCTCGGGGAACACGATGTGTTCCTTGATGCCCATGGCATAGTTGCCACGGCCGTCAAAGCTCTTCGGGTTCAGGCCGCGGAAGTCGCGAACGCGCGGCAGCGCGATGTTCACGAGACGGTCCAGGAACTCGTACATGCGCTCCTGGCGGAGCGTCACCTTGGCGCCGATCGGCATGTTCTCGCGCACCTTGAAGCCGGCGATCGACTTGCGGGCGCGGGTCACGACCGGCTTCTGGCCGGCGATCATGGCGAGGTCTTCGGCTGCGACCGACGGCTTCTTCGAATCCGCCGTGGCTTCGCCGACACCCATGTTCAGCACGATCTTGTCGATGCGCGGGATCTGCATCTCGTTTTCGTACTTGAACTGCTCCTGCAGCGCCTTGCGGATGGTCTCCTTGTAGACCTTCTTCAGGCGGGGCTCGTTGGTTGCCTTAGCCATTGATGACTTCTCCCGAACGCTTGGCGACACGCACCTTCTTGCCGTCCTTCTGGATCTGGAAACCGACGCGGGTCGGCTTGCCGTCCTTGGGGTCAGCGAGCGCGATGTTCGACAGGTTGATCGGCGCTTCCTTGGTGATGATCCCGCCCTCTTGGGACTGGGACTGCTTCTGGTGGCGGCGGATCATGTTCACGCCGCGGACGAGCGCGGTGTCTTCCTTCGGCTGGACTGCCAGCACCTCGCCGGTGCGGCCCTTGTCCTTGCCGGTCAGAACGACAACCTTGTCGCCTTTACGGATCTTCTGCATTTTACCGGCTCCTTACAGCACTTCGGGCGCGAGCGAGATGATCTTCATGTGGTTCTTGGCGCGAAGCTCGCGCGGAACCGGCCCGAAGATACGCGTGCCGATCGGTTCTTTCTTGTTGTCGACGAGAACGGCCGCGTTCTTGTCGAAACGGATCACGCTGCCGTCCGGACGACGGATGTCCTTGGCCGTGCGAACCACGACCGCCTTCATCACGTCACCCTTCTTAACGCGGCCGCGCGGAATGGCTTCCTTGATCGACACCACGATGATGTCGCCGACGGAGGCGTATTTCCGCTTCGAGCCGCCCAGCACCTTGATGCACATGACACGACGCGCGCCGGAATTATCCGCGACGTCGAGGTTTGTTTGCATCTGAATCATGACTGGCCGCCTTCTTCTTCTCTAACGGGATGGGCTACCGCCCTCCCCGGCTTGTCCAAAATTCGTTCGTTATTACGCCTGGTCCGAAGACACGACGACCCAGCGCTTGTCCTTGGAGATCGGCTTCGACTCCTGGATGAACACGGTGTCGCCGACCTTGTGGGCGTTGTTCTCGTCGTGCGCCTTGTAGTTCTTCGACATACGCACGGTCTTCTTCATCACCGGGTGCGTGAAGCGACGCTCGACCTTGACGACCACCGTCTTCTCGTTCTTGTCGCTGACGACCGTACCCTGCAGGATGCGCTTTGGCATGGTTTTCGTCCTTAAGCCTTCTTGCCGGCCGACTTTTCGGCGGCGATCGTCTTGATGCGCGCGATGTCCTTGCGGACCTGCTTCACGCGCGCCGTCTTTTCCAGCTGACCGGTCGCCTTCTGGAAGCGCAGGTTGAACTGCTCCTTCTTGAGGGAGGCGAGCTCGTCGGAGAGCTGGTCCTGGGTCTTCGTCCTGATGTCCGAGGCTTTCATGATCAGCCCTTCCTTATTCTGCGATGCGCTGAACGAAGCGCGTCCTGACCGAGAGCTTGGCGGCGCCGAGGCGCAGTGCCTCGCGAGCCACTTCCTCGGAAACGCCGTCGATCTCGAACATCACGCGGCCCGGCTTGATACGGCAGGCCCAGTAGTCGACCGCGCCCTTGCCCTTACCCATGCGGACTTCGGTCGGCTTCGAGGTGACGGGCAGGTCCGGGAAAATACGGATCCAGACGCGACCCTGACGCTTCATTTCGCGGGTGATCGCGCGGCGGGCCGCCTCGATCTCACGCGCGGTGACGCGGTTCGGCTCAAGCGCCTTCAGTCCGAAGCCGCCGAAATCCAGGTTGGTGCCACCCTTCGCGGTACCGTGGATGCGGCCCTTGAACTGCTTACGGAACTTTGTGCGCTTTGGCTGCAGCATCGTTCTAACTCCAAATTCCTATGCGTATCAGGCGTTTTCGCGACGGCGACGCTCGGGACGCTCGCCGGCGTGCGAATGATCGCCTTCGGTTGCGCGACGCTCGGAAGCCATCGGGTCGTGCTCGAGGATCTCGCCCTTGAACACCCACACCTTGACGCCGCAGATGCCGTAGGCGGTCTGGGCTTCGGCCGTGCCGTAGTCGACGTCGGCGCGCAGCGTGTGCAGCGGCACGCGACCTTCGCGGTACCACTCCATGCGAGCGATTTCAGCGCCGCCGAGACGACCCGAGCAGTTGATGCGGATGCCCTCGGCGCCGAGACGCATGGCCGACTGCACGGCGCGCTTCATGGCGCGGCGGAAGGCGATGCGGCGCTCGAGCTGCTGGGCGATCGACTGGGCGACCAGCGTCGCGTCGGTCTCCGGCTTGCGAACCTCGACGATGTTGAGGTGCGTCTCCGAGCGGGTCATCTCGGTCAGCTTCTTGCGAAGCTTCTCGATGTCGGCGCCCTTCTTGCCGATGATCAGGCCCGGACGGGCGGCGTGGATGGTCACGCGGCACTTCTTGTGCGGACGCTCGATCACGATCTTCGAGATCGCGGCCTGCTTCAGCTCGGCCTCAAGATACTTGCGGATCTTGATGTCCTCGTGCAGCAGCTGGCCGTACTCGCCGGTGTTGGCGTACCAGCGCGAGTCCCACGTGCGGTTGATGCCGAGGCGGAGACCAATCGGATTGATTTTCTGGCCCATTATGCGGCCTCCCCTTTTTCTTCGACTTCACGAACGACGATCGTGAGGTGCGAGAACGGCTTCTCGATGCGGCTGGCGCGACCACGGCCACGAGCGTGGAAACGCTTCATGACGATCGACTTGCCGACATAGGCTTCCGCCACGACCAGTGCGTCGACGTCCAGGTCGTGATTGTTCTCGGCGTTGGCGATAGCCGATTCGAGAGTCTTTTTAACCGTACCGGCGATGCGCTTGCGCGAAAATTCCAGATCGGACAGCGCGGTGCCAACCTTCTTGCCGCGGATCAGCGCGGCAACCAGGTTGAGCTTCTGCGGGCTGACGCGGATCGTGCGGAGGACTGCACGTGCCTCGTTGTCAGCAAGCCTGCGCGGAGCTTTGGCCTTGCCCATGTTACTTCCTCTTCGCCTTCTTGTCCGCGCCGTGACCGTAGTAGGTCCTGGTGGGAGCGAACTCACCGAACTTGTGGCCGACCATGTCCTCGTTCACGGAGACCGGGACGTGCTTCTGGCCGTTGTAGACACCGAAGGTGAGACCGACGAACTGCGGCAGGATGGTGGAGCGGCGGCTCCACATCTTGATCACCTCATTACGGCCGCCTTCACGCACCTTGTCTGCCTTCTTGAGCAGATAGCCGTCGATGAACGGGCCTTTCCAGACTGAACGAGTCACTGGGCTTACCTCTTATTAGCTCTTGCGCAGATGACGCGAGCGAACGATGAACTTGTCGGTCGCCTTGTTGGACCGCGTCTTCTTGCCCTTGGTGGGCTTGCCCCACGGGGTCACCGGATGGCGACCGCCCGAGGTGCGGCCTTCACCACCGCCGTGCGGATGGTCGACCGGGTTCATGGTGACGCCGCGGTTGTGCGGACGCTTGCCACGCCAGACGGTACGACCAGCCTTGCCGTCGTTGATGTTGCCGTGGTCCGGGTTGGACACGGCACCGACGGTGGCCATGCAAGAGCCGTGAACGATGCGCTGCTCACCCGAGTTGAGGCGAAGGATCGCCATGCCCTGGTCACGGCCGACGAGCTGGGCGTAGGCGCCTGCCGAA
Source organism: Mesorhizobium sp. CC13 (assembly GCF_039907765.1). Taxonomy (NCBI): domain Bacteria; kingdom Pseudomonadati; phylum Pseudomonadota; class Alphaproteobacteria; order Hyphomicrobiales; family Phyllobacteriaceae; genus Mesorhizobium; species Mesorhizobium sp. CC13. The sequence goes on from NZ_JARDJI010000005.1 coordinate 182,724, forward strand.
CGGGCGACCTGGCCGCCCTTGCCCGGCTTCAGCTCGATGTTGTGGACGATCGTGCCCACCGGCATCGAACCGAGCGGCATCGCATTGCCCGGCTTCACGTCGACCTGCTCGCCGGCGATGATCTTGTCGCCAGCCTGCAGGCGCTGCGGAGCAATGATGTAGCTCAGCTCACCGTCGTCGTACTTGATCAGCGCGATGAAGGCGGTGCGGTTCGGGTCGTATTCGAGACGCTCGACCGTGCCGACCACGTCGAACTTGCGACGCTTGAAGTCGATGATGCGGTACGAACGCTTGTGACCACCGCCGATGAAGCGGGCGGTGATGCGACCGTAGTTGTTGCGGCCGCCCGACTTGGTCAGACCCTCGGTCAAGCCCTTGACGGGCTTGCCCTTGTAGAGGCCCGAGCGGTCGACGATGACCAGCTGGCGGGTGCTCGGCGTTACTGGCTTGAATTTCTTAAGTGCCATTGTCCTGTCCTCGCGACCTTGCTCAGAGACCCGTCGCGACGTCGATCGACTGGCCGTCGGCCAGCGTCACTACCGCCTTCTTGACGTCGCTCTGGCGGCCGATCGTGCCGCGGAAGCGCTTCACCTTGCCCTTGCGGACCAGGGTGTTCACAGAAGTCACCTTCACGCCGAACAGCGCTTCGACGGCAGCCTTGATCTCAGGCTTGCTCGCCTTCTTGGCGACGTTGAAGACGACCTGGTTGTGCTCGGAAGCCATGGTCGACTTTTCAGTGATCGCGGGGCTCACGATCACGTCGTAGTGGCGGAGATCCGTCATTTGAAGCGCTCCTCGAGAGCCTCGACGGCGGCCTTCGAAAGGACCAGCGTGCCGCGGCGCAGAATGTCGTAGACGTTGATGCCCTGGATCGGCAGGACATCGATGTTCGGGATGTTCGTCGCCGCGCGCTTGAAATTCTGGTCAAGCTCGGCGCCGCCGATCACCAGGGCGTTGCTCAGGCCGAGCGCCGCGAAATTCGCGACCAGGGCCTTCGTCTTCGCCTCGTCGAGCTTCAGCTCGTCGACGATGATCAGGTTCGACGCCTTGGCCTTGGCCGAGAGCGCGTGCTTGATGCCGAGAGCGCGGACCTTCTTGGGAAGGTCGTGCTCGTGGCTGCGGACGACCGGGCCGTGGGCCTTGCCGCCGCCGCGGAACTGCGGGGCGCGAGCCGAGGAGTGACGGGCGCGGCCCGTACCCTTCTGCTTGTACATCTTGGCGCCGGTGCGTGCGATGTCCGCACGGCCCTTGGCCTGATGGGTGCCCTGCTGCTTCTTGGCGAGCTGCCAGCGCACGACGCGCTGCAGGATGTCTTCGCGCGGATCAAGGCCGAAGATCTCGTCGGAGAGCTTCACCTTGCCGGCATCCTTGCCTGCGAGGGTGGTAATCTTGAGGTCCATTATTCCGCTCCCTCGTTGGCCGGAGCCTGTTTGTTGGCAGCGCGGATCGCGGCCGGCTTCGGCGCGTTCTCCGGCAGCGCCACCTTGGCGGCGTCGCGCACCAGGATCCATGCGCCCTTCGTGCCCGGAACCGCGCCGCGGATCAGGATCAGGCCGCGATCGAGGTCGGTCGAGACGACTTCGACGTTCTGGGTGGTGACGCGAACGTCGCCCATGTGGCCGGCCATCTTCTTGCCCTTGAACACCTTGCCCGGGTCCTGGCGCTGACCGGTCGAACCGTGAACGCGGTGCGACAGCGAGTTACCGTGGGTCGCGCGGCCACCACCGAAATTGTGGCGCTTGATGACACCCTGGAAGCCCTTACCGGTCGAAGTGCCGGTGACGTCGACCTTCTGGCCGGCGACGAAGTGATCGACGGTGATCTCGGCGCCAACGTCGAGCATGTTGTCGGCGGACACGCGGAACTCCGCGACCTTCGACTTGGGCTCGACCGAGGCAGCGGCGAAATGACCGCGCATGGCCTTCGACGTATTCTTCACCTTGGCGAGGCCGACGCCGAGCTGGACGGCGGTGTAGCCGTTCTTCTCCTGCGTGCGCTGCGCCACGACCTGGCAGTTCTCCATGCGGAGAACGGTGACGGGAACGTGCTCGCCAGCGTCGTTGTAGACGCGCGTCATTCCCACCTTCTGTGCAATAACACCTGAACGCATCGGTTCGTTTTCCTTCAGAGGAGCCGTCCGGTCTGACCCTTCCGGCTCATGTTAGCTCTCAGAGCTTGATTTCGACGTCGACACCGGCGGCGAGGTCGAGCTTCATCAGAGCGTCGACGGTCTGCGGGGTCGGATCGACGATGTCGAGAAGACGCTTGTGGGTGCGCATCTCGAACTGCTCGCGGCTCTTCTTGTCGACGTGCGGCGAGCGGTTCACCGTGAACTTCTCAATCCGCGTCGGCAGCGGAATGGGGCCGCGAACGTTGGCGCCGGTGCGCTTTGCGGTCGACACGATTTCGCGCGTCGAGGCGTCGAGCACCCGGTGATCAAACGCTTTCAGGCGGATGCGGATATTCTGTCCGTTCATCAGTCAATTCCTTGTTCTGGCGCGGCGCGGGCGTATTCCCGCCCGCGACAGATCGATTAATCCAACTTACTCGACGATCGAAGCGACGATGCCGGCGCCGACGGTGCGGCCGCCTTCACGGATGGCGAAGCGGAGCTTCTCTTCCATGGCGATCGGCACGATCAGTTCGACGTCGACCGTGATGTTGTCGCCCGGCATCACCATCTCGGTGCCTTCCGGCAGCGTCACGATGCCGGTCACGTCCGTCGTGCGGAAGTAGAACTGCGGACGGTAGTTGGTGAAGAACGGCGTGTGACGGCCACCCTCTTCCTTGGTCAGGATGTAGGCCTCGGCCTTGAACTTCTTGTGCGGCTTCACCGAACCCGGCTTGGCCAGGACCTGGCCGCGCTCGACGCCTTCACGGTCGACGCCGCGCAGCAGCGCGCCGATGTTGTCGCCGGCCTGGCCCTGGTCGAGCAGCTTGCGGAACATCTCGACGCCCGTGCAGGTCGTCTTCGCCGTCGGACGGATGCCGACGATCTCGAGTTCCTCGCCGACCTTGACGATGCCGCGCTCGACGCGACCGGTCACCACCGTGCCGCGGCCCGAGATCGAGAACACGTCCTCGATCGGCATCAGGAACGGCTTGTCGATCGGACGCTCAGGCGTCGGGATGTAGGCGTCGACGGCGGCCATCAGCTCGCGCACCGCGTCCTCGCCGATCTTCTTGTCCGAATCGTTGAGCGCGGCGACGGCCGAACCCTTGATCATCGGGATGTCGTCGCCGGGGAACTCGTACTTCGACAAAAGCTCGCGAACTTCGAGCTCGACCAGCTCGAGCAGCTCGGCGTCGTCGACCAGGTCGACCTTGTTGAGGAACACCACCAGCGCCGGAACGCCGACCTGGCGGGCGAGCAGGATGTGCTCGCGGGTCTGCGGCATCGGGCCGTCGGCGGCCGAAACCACCAGGATCGCGCCGTCCATCTGGGCCGCACCGGTGATCATGTTCTTGACGTAGTCGGCGTGGCCGGGGCAGTCGACGTGAGCATAGTGGCGGGCTGCCGTCTCGTATTCGACGTGCGCCGTCGAGATCGTGATGCCGCGCGCCTTCTCTTCAGGTGCCGCGTCGATCTGGTCGTAGGCCTTGAACTCGCCGAAATACTTCGTGATCGCCGCCGTCAGCGACGTCTTGCCGTGGTCGACGTGACCAATCGTGCCAATGTTCACATGAGGCTTCGTACGCTCGAATTTACCTTTTGCCATGTGAGGTCTCCATTCCTGCTAGCCCGATAAGGGCGTTAAATTAACGAACCGCTGCAATTCCTTGGAATTACGCGTATTTCTTTTGAACTTCCTGAGCGACCGCGGTCGGCACCGGCTCATAGTGGTCGAACTGCATCGTGTACTGTGCACGGCCCTGCGACATCGAGCGCAGGCTGTCCACGTACTTGAACATGTTCGCCAGCGGAACCATGGCGTTGACGACGACGGCGATACCGCGGGTCTCCTGACCCTGGATCTGGCCACGGCGGCTGTTGAGATCGCCGATGACGTTGCCGACGTAGTCTTCCGGCGTCACGACTTCGACCTTCATGACCGGCTCGAGCAGCTGGACGCCCAGCTTCGGAGCGGCCTCGCGCAGAGCTGCACGGGAGGCGATTTCGAAGGCGAGGACCGACGAGTCGACGTCATGGTAGGCACCGTCGATGAGCGTCGCCTTGACGCCGATCATCGGGAAGCCAGCGAACGGGCCCGACGACAGAACGCTGCGGATGCCCTTCTCGACGCCCGGGATGTATTCCTTCGGAACCGAGCCGCCGATGACCTTGGACTCGAACGCGAAGTCCTCGCTCTCGGTGTTGGGTTCGAACACCAGCTTGACGCGGGCGAACTGACCCGTACCACCCGTCTGCTTCTTGTGGGTGTAGTCCTGCTCGAACGAACGCGTGATCGTCTCGCGGTAGGCGACCTGCGGGGCGCCGACGTTGGCTTCGACCTTGAACTCACGCTTCATGCGGTCGACGATGATGTCGAGGTGAAGCTCGCCCATGCCGGCGATGATGGTCTGGCCCGACTCTTCGTCCGACTTGACGCGGAAGGACGGATCCTCGGCGGCGAGACGGTTGAGCGCGAGGCCCATCTTCTCCTGGTCGCCCTTGGTCTTCGGCTCGATGGCGATCTGGATGACCGGCTCCGGGAACTCCATGCGCTCGAGGATGACCGGGTTCAGCGGGTCGCAGAGCGTATCGCCGGTGGTGGTCTCCTTGAGGCCGGCCAGAGCGACGATGTCGCCGGCGAAAGCCTCTTCGATGTCGGCGCGGGAGTTGGAGTGCATCTGCAGCATGCGGCCGAGACGCTCCTTCTTGCCCTTGACGGTGTTTTCGAGCGAAGCACCCTTGGTCACCTTGCCGGAATAGATGCGGCAGAAGGTGAGCGAGCCGACGAACGGATCGTTCATGATCTTGAAGGCGAGCATCGACAGCGGCTCGTCGTCCGACGAATGACGCTCGATCTCGGCTTCGTTCTTCGGGTCGATGCCCTTGATGGCGGGCACGTCCACCGGCGACGGCAGGAACTCGACGACGCCGTCGAGCAGCGGCTGGACGCCCTTATTCTTGAAGGCCGAGCCGCAGAACATCGGGAAGAACTTGACCGCGATCGTGCCCTTGCGGATCAGCGCGCGAAGCTCGTCGTTCGACGGCATCTTGCCTTCGAGGTAGTTCTCGAGAGCCTGCTCGTCCATTTCGACGGCGGTCTCGATCATCTTCTCGCGGAATTCCTCGGCCTTGGCCTGCAGATCCGCCGGGATCTCGACGACGTCCCAGGCAGCGCCGAGGGACTCGTCGCGCCACACCAGCGCCTTCATCTCGATCAGGTCGACGACGCCCTTGAATTCGGACTCGGCGCCGATAGGCAGCTGAACGGCAACGGCCGTGGCGCCCAGACGGCTCTTGATCATCTCGTAGGAGCGGTAGAAGTCCGCGCCGATCTTGTCCATCTTGTTGCAGAAGATCATGCGCGGGACGTTGTACTTGTCCGCCTGGCGCCACACGGTCTCGGTCTGCGGCTCGACACCCGCGTTGGCGTCGAGCAGCGCGATGGCGCCGTCGAGCACGCGCAGCGAACGCTCGACTTCGATGGTGAAGTCGACGTGGCCGGGGGTGTCGATAATGTTGAAGCGGCGCTGCTTGCCGTCACGGCCCTTCCAGAAGGTCGTGGTGGCAGCCGACGTGATGGTGATGCCGCGCTCCTGCTCCTGCTCCATCCAGTCCATGGTGGCAGCGCCGTCGTGGACTTCGCCGATCTTGTGCGACTTGCCCGTATAATACAGGATGCGCTCGGTCGTCGTGGTCTTGCCGGCGTCGATGTGCGCCATAATACCGAAATTGCGGTAGTCTTCGATCTTATATTCGCGGGCCATGGGAGGTGCCTCTCAGTCGTTCGTTCGCGCCGTTACCAGCGGTAGTGCGCGAAGGCGCGGTTGGCTTCCGCCATCTTGTGGGTGTCTTCACGCTTCTTCACGGCGGTGCCGCGGTTGTTGGCCGCGTCAAGGAGCTCGCCGGAGAGGCGGTCGACCATGGTGGTCTCGTTGCGGTTGCGAGCGGCAGTGATCAGCCAGCGAATGGCGAGGGCCTGACGACGCTCGGGGCGCACATCGACCGGAACCTGGTAGGTCGCACCGCCGACGCGGCGCGAACGCACTTCCACGTGCGGCGCGACGTTGTCGAGCGCCTGATGGAAGACCGAAACCGGCTCCTGCTTGGTCTTGGACTGCACCTGGTCGAGCGCACCATAGACGATCGTCTCGGCGACCGACTTCTTGCCGTCATACATGACGGCGTTCATGAACTTGGTGATGACCAGATCGCCGAACTTGGGATCCGGGTTGATTTCGCGCTTATCTGCACTGTGACGACGGGACATGGTTCTTGTCTCTCAATCTCATGGCCGCGACGCAGACAAAAAAGCGTCGAAGCCGGAAAACCTTACTTCGGACGCTTCGCACCGTACTTCGAACGGCGCTGTTTGCGGTTCTTCACACCCTGGGTGTCGAGCACGCCGCGGATGATGTGATAGCGCACGCCCGGAAGATCCTTCACGCGGCCGCCGCGGATCATGACCACGGAGTGCTCCTGCAGGTTGTGACCTTCGCCAGGGATGTAGCCGATCACCTCAAAGCCGTTGGTCAGGCGAATCTTCGCGACCTTGCGCAGAGCGGAGTTCGGCTTCTTCGGCGTCGTCGTGTAGACGCGCGTGCAAACGCCACGCTTCTGCGGGTTGGCCTGCATGGCCGGAACCTTATTGCGCTTCACCGGCGCAATGCGCGGCTTGCGGATCAGCTGGTTGACGGTAGGCATTAAACCCTCTTGTCTCTCAAATTCCGTGTCTCAAGCCCGTTCGGGGCGGCTGCTAGCGACATTTCTGGGCATTTCCATACGCAAATTCGGGCCGTAAACCGCATAGCGCGGTCCTGCCCGAACAAACCGCAGAGGAAGCGAGACCGCTTCATGCACGACAGAAATGTCATTTCGCTCGTAAAACGAACCCTGTTTGAGGAAAACTCCAAGGCGCGTCGCCTCGGAAAAGCCAACCTCACATCGGCTCAGACGTCGCGGCTTCTACTCGCATGACTGCCTAGCGTCAACCCCGAAGCGCCAAAATCCTTAAGGAATAGGGGCTCTGCCGCGGCGCAGGCGGCCCAGCGCAACTTTATTGCGCTGCAACAAGGGTTAATGCTTCGTTTGTAACGCGCTTTGGCCTGTCTTGCACCCAACCTTCGTGCGAAAGTCGGGGAAACAGGGGCGAATCCCCTCGCCTGCCATCCGGACCAAGGAATCAGTCATGAACGACAACGAAGAACGCCCGGTAACGATCATCACGGGGCGAGTCTGGCGGCGCAAGGGCGGCCAGCCCGAAGGCGTGCACATCATGCTGGTCGCTCCCGACGACGATTCCGCGGTGCGCTCGGCGCTCGAGGCGCTCGCCAAGGAAGGCTATGCCGAAGCCGAGCTCGACCAGATCGGCGACATGCAGGGCGAGCCCGACGACGAGCCGCATATCTCGGCCTACCAGGGCGCCCTCGAGGGCGAAGTCTCGATCGTCACGTTCAACGAGCCGCTTTGAGCTTCGGCCAATGAACGGCCGGGCCGTTGGTCGGCCCTCGTCAATTGACCGGCCCTGGGCCACCGATATCAGCCATCACAGGTTCGGCAGTCCTTTGGCCGGTTGCACGGTTGATCATTACGGTCACGAACCAAAGGATCACGCCGATGCCGATCAGGACACCGGCGATCTTGTACTGAACCGGATCGCGACCGGTCCACGGGCCGGCGAAGAACGCACAAGCGACCGCACCCAGGATGGGCAGCAAGGTCGGCGTCCGGAAATGCTCGTGCCCAACACTGTCCTTGCGCAGTGCCAGGACGGCGATGTTGACGACGGTGAAGACGCATAGCAGCAGCAGCGCCGTCGTCCCGCCGAGTGCCGGCACCTCTCCCACAAAGGTGATCAGCGCGAAGGCCAGCAAGGTTGTGAAACCGATTGCCACATAAGGCGTGCGCCGCGTCGCATGCACCCTGCCGAGCACTTGCGGAAGCACATGCTCACGGCTCATGCCGTAGACGAGGCGGCTCGCCATGAGCATGTTGATCAGCGCGCTGTTGGCAACCGCGAACATGGTAATGAAGCCGAAGATCTCGACCGGGAAGTTCGGCGCTCCGGCCTGGACGACCTTGAGCAGCGGCGTTTCGCCCTCGCCCAACTGCTCCGGCGGCACCAGCGTGATCGCCGAGATGGACACCAGCACGTAGATCAGTCCGGTGATCAGAAGCCCGGTCAACAGCACCTTCGGGAAGATGCGTGTCGGGTCCTTGCATTCTTCGGCCATGTTGACCGAGTCCTCGAAGCCGACCATGGCGAAAAAGGCAAGAGTGGTCGCCGCGATCACCGACCAGAAGGCACTGCGGTCCGGTGCGGCGTGGAACTGCGTGATGCGGGAGACATCGCCCTCGCCTGCTCCGATAGCCCACAGGCCGATCACTACTATTATCATCAGGCCGGTGAATTCGACGCAGGTCAGCACGACATTTGCCTTGACGCTTTCCCCGACGCCGCGAAAGTTCACAGCAGCGACGATCGCCATGAACGCCAAGCCGACAAGCGTAATGCCGTAGGTTCCAGCCAGCCCGAGGTCAAAGGCGCCTGAAAGGTTGGCGGCAAAGGCACGGGATGCCGTCGATGCAGAAGTGATCCCCGAACACATCACGGCGAACGCAACAATGAAGGTGATGAAGTGGATGCCAAACGCCTTGTGGGCGTAGAGCGCAGCGCCGGCAGCCCTCGGATACTTCGTGACCAGTTCGAGATAGCTGAAGGCCGTGATGACGGCTACGATGAACGCCACCAGGAACGGCAGCCAGACGACTCCGCCGACCTGCTTGGCGACTTGCCCGGTGAGCGCGTAGATGCCGGTCCCCAAGATGTCGCCGACGATGAAAAGCAGAAGTAGCCAGGGACCCATCACCCGGTGAAGGCTCGGCTCAACCGAAGGTACCCCGACCGCTGCATCGCTTCTGGTGTCGGTCATACCGCGTTCCTCCCAGACTGATGGCTTTACATGGCAACGCTATTTTCGTGCCGGAGCGCTGTCAAACCCCCGTAATTATTTCAGGTTTCCCTTATGCGACAATCGGCGGACGATTGTCGTCGACACAGAAAAGAAAAGGCCGCCGGATTGCTCCGGCAGCCTTTCTGGCTCGATTGTCGACGCCCGTTACTGGGCGGCGTTGACCATGTCGGTCAGGATCGGCTCCGCCACTTCCGCGCCCGAGAGCTTGCGGCGCTCGTCGAGGATCAGCTCGTCGCGCGAGGTGGCGATGCGCCGGATCTGGCTCATCATGCCGCCCGTGCCGGCCGGGATCAGGCGACCGACGATGACGTTTTCCTTCAGGCCCTGCAGCATGTCGGTCTTGCCGGCAACAGCTGCTTCGGTGAGCACGCGGGTCGTTTCCTGGAAGGAAGCGGCCGAGATGAAGGACGGCGTCTGCAGCGATGCCTTGGTGATACCGAGCAGGACCGGCTGACCTTCGGCAGGCTTCTTGCCTTCCTCGATCAGGCGCTCGTTGATCTCGTCGAACTCGATGACGTCGACGTGATCGCCCGGGATGTAGACCGAGTCACCCTGAGCGGTGATCTCGATCTTCTGCAGCATCTGGCGAACGATGACCTCGATGTGCTTGTCGTTGATCGACACGCCCTGCAGCCGGTACACCTCCTGGATTTCGTTGACGAGGTAGGAAGCAAGCGCTTCCACGCCCTTGATCGCCAGGATGTCGTGCGGCGCGGGGTTGCCGTCGAGGATGTAGTCGCCCTTCTCGATCGCGTCGCCGTCCTGGAGATGGAACGGCTTGCCCTTCGGGATCAGGTATTCGACCGGCTCAAGCGTCGAGTCATGCGGCTCGATGATGATGCGGCGCTTGTTCTTGTAGTCGCGGCCGAAGCGGACCGTACCGTCGATCTCGGCGATGATGGCGTGATCCTTCGGACGACGGGCCTCGAAGAGTTCGGCAACGCGCGGCAGACCGCCGGTGATGTCCTTCGTCTTCGCGCTTTCCATCGGGATACGCGCCAGCACGTCGCCCGGCCTCACATGGGCGCCCGGCTCGACCGAGAGGATGGCCTCGACCGAGAGCAGGAAGCGGGCGTCGCCACCCTTCGACAGCTTGCCGACCTTGCCCTTGGCGTCCTGAACCACGATCGCCGGCTTGAGGTCGGAACCGCGCGGCGTGGACCGCCAGTCGATGACCTCGCGCTTGGTGATGCCGGTCGACTCGTCGGCCGTTTCCTGGACGGAGATACCGTCGACCAGATCCTCGAACGCGGCGCGACCCTCGATTTCGGTGAGGATCGGACGGGTGTAGGGATCCCACTCGGCGATACGCTGGCCACGCTTCACCTTGTCGCCGTCGTCCACGAAGATACGCGAACCATAGGTGACGCGGTGGGTTGCGCGCTCCTTGCCGGTCTCGTCGAGGATCAGGATCGCCATGTTGCGGCCCATGACCACGAGGTTGCCGTCGGAGTTGCGGACCACGTTGCGGTTGCGCACCTGCACGGTGCCTTCATACGAGGCTTCGAGGAACGACGAGTCCACCACCTGCGCGGTACCGCCCATGTGGAAGGTACGCATGGTGAGCTGCGTGCCCGGCTCGCCGATCGACTGAGCGGCGATGACGCCGACGGCCTCGCCCTGGTTGACCGGAGTACCGCGGGCCAGGTCGCGACCGTAGCAGACCGCGCAGACGCCGACCTTGACTTCGCAGGTGAGCGCCGAGCGGATGCGGACGGACTGGACGCCGGCCTTCTCGATGACCTCGATGTCGCGCTCGTCCATCAGCTTGCCGCCCTGCACCAGCAGATCGCCGGTCACCGGGTGGTTGATGTCCTCGAGCGCGGTGCGGCCGAGGATACGCTGGCCGAGCGAGGCGACGATCTGGCCCGCATCGACGATCGGCTGCATGGTGAGCCCCTTGTCGGTGCCGCAGTCGACGGAGTTGACGATGCAGTCCTGCGCCACGTCGACGAGACGACGGGTCAGGTAACCCGAGTTCGCCGTCTTGAGCGCGGTGTCGGCCAGACCCTTGCGGGCGCCGTGGGTCGAGTTGAAGTACTCGAGAACGGTGAGGCCTTCCTTGAAGTTGGAGATGATCGGCGTCTCGATGATCTCGCCCGACGGCTTGGCCATGAGGCCGCGCATGCCGGCAAGCTGGCGCATCTGGGTGGGCGAACCGCGGGCACCCGAGTGCGACATCATGTAGATCGAATTCATCGGCTTCTGGCGGCCGTTGTCCTCGAACTCAACCGCCTTGATGCGCGCCATCATCTCGTCGGCGACCTTTTCCGAGCACTTGGCCCAGGCGTCGACGACCTTGTTGTACTTCTCGCCCTGGGTGATCAGGCCGTCGTTGTACTGCTGCTCGTACTCCTTCGCGAGCGCCTCGGTCTGCTCGACCAGGCCCTGCTTGGTGTCAGGGATGACCATGTCGTCCTTGCCGAACGAAATGCCAGCGCGGCAGGCGTGCGCAAAGCCGAGTGCCATGATGCGATCGCAGAAGATGACCGTCTCTTTCTGGCCGCAGTGGCGGTAGACGGTGTCGATCATCTTGGAGATGTTCTTCTTGGTCATCTCCTGGTTTGCGGTCTCGTAAGGCACGTTGACGTTCTTCGGCAGCAGTTCGCCGAGGATCATGCGGCCGGGGGTCGTGTCGTAGATCTTCGACACTTCCTTGCCTTCGGCGTCGACCGTACGGAAGCGGCCCTTGATCTTGGCGTGCAGGGTCACGGCCTTGGTCTCGAGCGCATGCTGCAGCTCGCCCATGTCGGCGAACACCATGCCCTCGCCCGGCTCGTTCTGGTTGACGATCGAGAGATAGTAGAGACCGAGAACCATGTCCTGCGACGGAACGATGATCGGCGCGCCGGAGGCCGGGTGCAGGATGTTGTTGGTCGACATCATCAGCACGCGGGCTTCGAGCTGCGCTTCGAGCGACAGCGGCACGTGGACGGCCATCTGGTCGCCGTCGAAGTCGGCGTTGAAGGCCGTGCAGACGAGCGGGTGCAGCTGGATGGCCTTGCCTTCGATCAGCGTGGGCTCGAAGGCCTGGATGCCCAGGCGGTGCAGCGTCGGCGCGCGGTTCAGCAGCACCGGATGCTCGCGGATGACCTCGTCGAGGATATCCCAGACTTCCGGCTTTTCCTTTTCGACCAGCTTCTTCGCCTGCTTGACCGTCGAGGAATAGCCCTTGGCGTCGAGGCGGGCATAGATGAACGGCTTGAACAGCTCGAGCGCCATCTTCTTCGGCAGGCCGCACTGGTGCAGCTTCAGCTCCGGACCGGTCACGATGACCGAACGGCCGGAATAGTCGACGCGCTTGCCGAGCAGGTTCTGGCGGAAGCGGCCCTGCTTGCCCTTGAGCATGTCGGACAGCGACTTCAGCGGACGCTTGTTGGCGCCGGTGATGACGCGGCCGCGGCGACCGTTGTCGAACAGAGCGTCGACGGCCTCCTGCAGCATGCGCTTCTCGTTGCGGATGATGATCCCCGGCGCGCGAAGCTCGATCAGGCGCTTCAGACGGTTGTTGCGGTTGATGACGCGACGATAGAGGTCGTTCAGGTCGGAGGTCGCGAAGCGGCCGCCGTCGAGCGGGACCAGCGGACGCAGATCCGGCGGGATCACCGGCACGACCTTCATGATCATCCACTCGGGACGGTTGCCCGACTCCATGAAGTTCTCAACCACCTTGAGGCGCTTGAGGTACTTCTTCTGCTTGAGCTCCGACGTCGTCGAAGCGAGCTCCGAACGCAGGTCGCCGGCGATCTTCTCGAGATCCATCGAGGCGAGCAGGTCATGGATGGCCTCGGCGCCGATCATGGCGGTGAACGAGTCCTCGCCATACTCGTCGACGGCGAGCATGTACTCTTCCTCGCTGAGGAGCTGGTGCTCCTTCAGTGCGGTGAGGCCCGGCTCGGTGACGATGTAGTTCTCGAAGTAGAGAACGCGCTCGATGTCCTTGAGGGTCATGTCGAGCAGCGTGCCGATGCGGCTCGGCAGCGACTTCAGGAACCAGATGTGGGCGACGGGCGCGGCCAGTTCGATATGGCCCATGCGCTCGCGACGGACGCGCGACAGCGTGACTTCAACGCCGCACTTCTCGCAGATGACGCCCTTGTACTTCATGCGCTTGTACTTGCCGCACAAGCATTCGTAGTCCTTGATCGGGCCGAAGATGCGGGCGCAGAACAGGCCGTCCCGCTCCGGCTTGAAGGTACGATAGTTGATCGTCTCGGGCTTCTTGATCTCGCCGAACGACCAGGACAGAATCTTCTCGGGGCTGGCGAGCGAAATCCGGATGGAATCGAACACCTGCGCAGGCGCCTGCGGGTTGAAGAGATTCATGACCTCTTGGTTCATGCCGTTCTCCTTTTTCGGGGCCCTCGAAAGCCCCTTTGCATCGGGTGCGGGCCTAGGCGCCCGCCATACGTGTCGGCTCTGGGCCGAAGAATTCTCATCGCGGGCATGATCGAACCGAAGCTCTCTTCGGGATCATGTCCTGCGGCGACGCCGCGGGCAAAACCCGCGGCGCGCCTCTAGTGCTTACTCGGCCGCGTCGGGCAACCGGTGCGGCGTCTCGTCGACCTTGGTGTTCTCCAGTTCGACGTTGAGGCCCAGCGAGCGCATTTCCTTGACGAGAACGTTGAAGCTCTCCGGGATGCCGGCCTCGAAGGTGTCGTCGCCACGGACGATCGCCTCGTAGACCTTGGTGCGGCCGGCGACGTCGTCCGACTTCACCGTCAGCATCTCCTGCAGCGTGTAGGCCGCGCCGTAGGCTTCGAGCGCCCAGACCTCCATTTCGCCGAAGCGCTGACCGCCGAACTGCGCCTTACCGCCCAGCGGCTGCTGGGTGACGAGCGAGTACGGGCCGATCGAACGGGCGTGGATCTTGTCGTCGACCAGGTGGTGAAGCTTGAGCATGTAGATGTAGCCCATGGTCACCTTGCGGTCGAACGGCTCACCCGTGCGTCCGTCGTAGAGCTGCGACTGGCCCGAGGTATGCAGGCCCGCCTGGGTCAGCATCTCGTTGATGTTGGCCTCGTGCGCACCGTCGAACACCGGGGTCGCGATGGAGACGCCGCGCTTCATCTGATCGCCGAGGCGAACGATGGACTCGTCGTCGTAGTCGCGGACCGGCTCGTTGCGGTCGTTGTCGGGAATGATGCTCTCGATCGTCTGGCGCAGCGGCTTGATGTCGCCGCTCTGCTTGTACGCCTCGATGAGCTCACCGATCTTTCGGCCCATGCCGGCGCAAGCCCAGCCGAGATGGGTCTCGAGGATCTGACCGACGTTCATTCGCGACGGCACGCCCAGCGGGTTGAGCACGATGTCGGCATGCGTGCCGTCTTCGAGGAACGGCATGTCCTCGACCGGAACGATGCGCGACACGACACCCTTGTTGCCGTGACGGCCGGCCATCTTGTCGCCGGGCTGCATCTTGCGCTTCACCGCGACGAAGACCTTGACCATCTTCATGACGCCGGGCGGCATCTCGTCGCCGCGCTGCACCTTCTCGACCTTGTCCATGAAGCGCTGTTCGAGCTGCTTCTTGGAGTCGTCGTACTGGCCGCGCAGAGCTTCAAGCTCGCCCTGCATCTTCTCGTCCTCGACGGCGAACTGCCACCACTGCGAACGCGGATAGTCGTCCAGCGTCTCCTTGGCGAGCGTCGAGCCCTTCTTGAAGCCCTTCGGTCCGGCAATCGCGTCCTTGCCGATGAGCATGTCGCTCAGGCGGCTGTAGACGTTGCGGTCGAGAATGGCCTGTTCGTCGTCGCGGTCCTTGGCGAGACGCTCGATCTCCTCGCGCTCGATCGCCATGGCGCGCTCGTCCTTCTCCACGCCGTGGCGGTTGAAGACGCGCACTTCGACGACCGTACCGTAGGTTCCGGGCGGCATGCGCATGGAGGTGTCACGGACGTCGGACGCCTTTTCACCGAAGATGGCGCGCAGAAGCTTCTCTTCCGGCGTCATCGGGCTTTCGCCCTTCGGCGTGATCTTGCCGACCAGGATGTCGCCCGGCTGCACTTCCGCGCCGATGTAGACGATACCGGCTTCGTCGAGGTTCTTCAGCGCTTCTTCCGAAACGTTCGGAATGTCGCGCGTGATTTCCTCCGGCCCGAGCTTGGTGTCGCGGGCCATGACCTCGAACTCCTCGATGTGGATCGAGGTGAAGACGTCGTCGGCCACGATACGCTCGGAGAGCAGGATCGAGTCCTCGTAGTTGTAGCCGTTCCACGGCATGAACGCGACGAGCACGTTGCGGCCGAGGGCCAGATCGCCGAGATCGGTCGACGGACCATCGGCGATGATGTCGCCCTTGTTGACCCGATCGCCCATGCGCACCAGCGGACGCTGGTTGATGCAGGTGTTCTGGTTCGAGCGCTGGAACTTCATCAGGCGGTAGATGTCGACGCCGGACTTGCCCGCTTCGAGATCTTCCGTCGCACGGATGACGATACGGGTCGCGTCGACCTGGTCGACGATACCGCCGCGGCGGGCGCCGATGGCAGCGCCCGAGTCACGGGCGACGATCGGCTCCATGCCGGTGCCGACGAACGGAGCCTCGGCGCGCACCAGCGGCACGGCCTGACGCTGCATGTTCGAGCCCATCAGAGCGCGGTTGGCGTCGTCGTTTTCCAGGAACGGGATCAGCGCGGCTGCGACCGATACCATCTGCTTCGGCGAAACGTCCATCAGGTCGACGTTTTCGCGCGGCGCCATCATCACTTCGCCGGCGTTACGGCAAATGACGAATTCGTCGACGAAGTGACCGTTGGCGTCGAGTTCGGCGTTGGCCTGGGCCACGAAGTGCTTGGCTTCTTCCATGGCCGAGAGATAGACGACTTCGTTGGTCAGCTTGCCGTCCACGATCTTGCGGTACGGGCTCTCGATGAAGCCGTACTTGTTGACGCGCGCGAAGGTGGCCAGCGAGTTGATCAGACCGATGTTCGGGCCTTCCGGCGTCTCGATCGGGCAGATGCGGCCGTAATGCGTCGGGTGAACGTCGCGGACCTCGAAGCCGGCGCGCTCGCGGGTCAGACCGCCAGGTCCAAGCGCCGAGAGACGACGCTTGTGGGTGATCTCCGACAGCGGGTTGGTCTGGTCCATGAACTGCGACAGCTGCGAGGAACCGAAGAACTCGCGCACCGCGGCAGCCGCGGGCTTGGCGTTGATCAGATCCTGCGGCATGACCGTGTCGATCTCGATCGAGGACATGCGCTCCTTGATCGCGCGCTCCATGCGGAGCAGGCCGACGCGGTACTGATTTTCCATCAGCTCGCCGACCGAGCGGACGCGGCGGTTGCCGAGGTTGTCGATGTCGTCGATCTCGCCCTTGCCGTCGCGCAGCTCGACCAGCGTCCTGACCACGGCCAGGATGTCGTCCTTGCGCAGAACGCGCACGGTGTCCGCAGCGTCGAGTTCGAGACGCATGTTCATCTTGACGCGACCGACGGCCGAAAGGTCGTAACGCTCGGCGTCGAAGAACAGCGAGTTGAACATCGCCTCGGCCGTTTCGAGCGTGGGCGGCTCGCCCGGACGCATGACGCGGTAGATGTCGAACAGCGCGTCCTGACGGCTCTCGTTCTTGTCGACCGCCAGCGTGTTGCGGATGTAGCCGCCGACGTTGATGTGGTCGATGTCGAGGATGTTGATCTCCTCCTCGCCGGCCGACAGCAGCACCTTCAGCGTCTTCTCGTCGATCTCGTCGCCGGCCTCGAGATAGATCTCGCCGGTTGCGTAGTTGACGATGTCCTCGGCGAGGTAGCTGCCGAAGAGGTCATCTTCGGTCGCCTTGATGGCCTTGAGGCCCTTTTCGGCAAGCTGCTTGGCCTGACGGGCGGTGATCTTCTTGCCGGCCTCGACGACGATTTCGCCGGTGTCGGCGTCAACCAGGTCGCCAACCGCCTTCAGGCCGCGGAACCGGTCGACCGAGAACGGAATGCGCCAGTGGTCGCCCGACTTCTTGTAGGTGATCTTGTTGTAGAAGGTCGACAGAATCTCTTCGCCGTCCATGCCGAGCGCCATCAGCAGCGACGACACCGGGATCTTGCGGCGGCGGTCGATGCGGGCGTGGACGATGTCCTTCGAATCGAACTCGATGTCGAGCCAGGAGCCGCGATAGGGGATGACGCGGGCAGCAAACAGCAGCTTGCCCGACGAGTGCGACTTGCCCTTGTCGTGGTCGAAGAACACGCCCGGCGAACGGTGCATCTGGGAGACGATGACGCGCTCGGTGCCGTTGACGATGAAGGTGCCGTTCGACGTCATGAGCGGCATATCGCCCATGTAGACGTCCTGCTCCTTGATGTCCTTGATCGACTTCGAACCGGTATCCTCGTCGATATCGAACACGATCAGGCGCAGCGTCACCTTCAGCGGCGCGGCGAAGGTGAGATCGCGCTGACGGCACTCGTCGACGTCGAACTTCGGTGCCTCGAATTCATACTTCACGAACTCCAGCATCGACGCGCCGGAGAAATCGGAAATCGGGAAGACCGACTTGAAAACGGCCTGCAGCCCTTCGTCCGGACGGCCGCCCTTGGGCTCGTCCACCATCAGGAACTGGTCATAGGATGCCTTCTGAACCTCGATCAGGTTCGGCATCTCCGCAACTTCGGGGATCTTTCCGAAGAACTTGCGTACGCGTCTGCGGCCATTGAAAGTCTGGGTCTGGGCCATCGTCGCTCCTTGCTGCCTTCTTGGGGTGAGCTTCGCTACTGCTCACCTTGCATACGAGCCGCCTCGGCGGCCTATCCAAAACGGGTGAAAACCCGTTTCCTGAAAGCCGCAAACCGGCCCTCAGGAAATAGGTTTCCTCTCACCCCCCGAACACGGGAGCCGGTGGGCGGCGCGAGGCCGCCCACCGAAACCGTGCTTACTTGAGCTCGATCTTGGCGCCAGCTGCTTCCAGCTGAGCCTTGAGCTTCTCGGCGTCGGCCTTGGAGACGCCTTCCTTGACGGGCTTCGGAGCGCCTTCGACGAGGTCCTTGGCTTCCTTGAGGCCCAGACCGGTGATGGCGCGGACTTCCTTGATGACCTCGATCTTCTTGTCGCCGGCAGCAGCCAGGATGACGTCGAATTCGGTCTTCTCTTCAGCCGGAGCAGCAGCTGCCGCACCGCCGGCAGCGGCGGCGACAGCCACCGGAGCAGCAGCGGAAACGCCCCACTTCTCTTCGAGCAGCTTCGACAGCTCAGCCGCCTCGAGGACGGTCAGGGCCGACAGGTCGTCAACGATCTTTGCGAGATCAGCCATTTTACTATTCCTTCAATCAGTTCGAACGTGTGTTGATGATAGCGAGGAACGGCCTCATGCCGCCTCGTCCTTCCGGGCGTAAGCGCCAAAGACGCGGGCAAGCTGACCTGCCGGCGCGTTGACGACCTGGGCGATCCGGGTTGCCGGCGTGGAAATCATTCCAACCAGCCTTGCACGCAGCTCGTCGAGCGACGGCAGTGTGGCGAGTGCCTTAACACCGTCGGCGTCGAGCGCGGTCTTGCCCATCGAACCACCAAGAATGACAAGCTTGTCATTGGTCTTGGCGAAGTCGGACGCGACCTTCGGCGCTGCAATCGGATCCTCCGAATAGGCAACCAGCGTCTGTCCCTTGAACAGATCGATGATGCTTTCGGATTCCGTGCCCTGAAGAGCGATTTTGGCGAGACGGTTCTTCGCGACTTTGACGGTGCCGCCGGCCTGACGCATCTTCACACGAAGATCGTTCATCTGCGCGACGGTGATACCGGCATAGTGGGCCACGACGACTGAACCTGCGTTCGAGAACGCGTCATTCAGGCCCGTGACGAGTTCGCGTTTTTCCGCTCTGTCCACTGCCTATCTCCAGTTGACCGCCTCCCATTTGCGGGGCTGGCGGTCGGGTTGCCTTTTGCCGGGCGAGCAATCCAGAAGTTCCGGATCACCCGAACGGCGCTCGAGGATCCTGTCCCCTTTTCGCCCGCGACAGCTGGCAAAAGGCAAACACGGTTCGAACCTTTCATTGGAGCCGACGGCTCCGTTGTCTGGTCTTCACCCGTCTCATGCAGGCCCATTCGAATTAAGGACCAAGGGTCGCTTGGACCGCCTGCAATCTCGGACAGGATTTCGGAAGCTGTCTCCAACTTCCGACATCCGGGCCCGGAGGCCCGGAATTCTTTTCTGGATCAGGTCGTTGGCGACCGATCCAAATTCAACTTATCAGGACGCAGCGAGCGTCGTGAGGTCGAGCTTGAGGCCCGGGCCCATCGTCGAGGTGACCGACACCTTCTTGACGAACACGCCCTTGGCGCCCGAGGGCTTGGCCTTGTTGACCGCGTCGGTGAAGGCGCGGACGTTCTCTTCCAGCGCCTTGACGTCGAACGAGACCTTGCCGACGCCGGCGTGGATGATGCCGGCCTTCTCGACGCGGAACTCGACGGCGCCGCCCTTCGAAGCCTTGACCGCGGCCGCGACGTCGGTGGTCACCGTGCCGACCTTCGGGTTCGGCATCATGCCACGCGGGCCGAGCACCTTACCGAGACGGCCGACCAGCGGCATCATGTCGGGGGTGGCGATGCAGCGATCGAAGTTGATCTCGCCCTTCTGGACGATCTCGACCAGGTCCTCCGCACCGACGATGTCGGCGCCGGCTGCGCGGGCTTCGTCAGCCTTGGCATCCTTGGCGAACACGGCGACGCGCACGGTACGACCCGTGCCGTTCGGCAGGTTGACCACGCCGCGGACCATCTGGTCGGCATGGCGCGGGTCGACGCCGAGGTTCATGGCGACCTCGACGGTCTCGTCGAACTTGACGGTCGAACGAGCCTTCAGCAGCTCGAGCGCCTCGGACAGGCCGTAGGCCTTGTTCGGATCGATGCCCTCGCGGGACTTGGCAACACGCTTTGCAATCTTAGCCATGATCTCAGCCCACCACTTCCAGGCCCATCGAACGGGCGGAGCCCTCGACCATCTTGATGGCCGCTTCGACGTCGTTGGCGTTCAGGTCCTTCATCTTGGCCTGGGCGATTTCGCGAACCTTATCGCGGCTGATCTGGCCAGCCTTGACCTTGCCCGGCTCCTTCGAGCCCGACTTCAGGTTGGCGGCCTTCTTCAGGAAGTAGCTCACCGGCGGCGTCTTCATGACGAAGGTGAACGACTTGTCCTGGTAATAGGTGATCACGACCGGGATCGGCGATCCCTTCTCGAGTTCCTGGGTCTGCGCGTTGAACGCCTTGCAGAATTCCATGATGTTGATGCCGCGCTGACCAAGCGCCGGGCCGATCGGGGGCGACGGAGTCGCAGAACCCGCGGCAACCTGGAGCTTGAGCTGGCCTGCTACTTTCTTAGCCATCTCATTCCTGCCTTTGTTTCATGCCGGACCTTTCCGGCGGTTGCAGTTCGGTGGTGCGATTTGGGCGACCGGCTAAGCCGCTTCCTCTCCCACCATGCTTGCGCCAGGCATGCGCCCGACGCCGCCCGCCACCTCAGGAGGCGACGGACATTTCGATCAGCCCTTCTCGACCTGACCGAATTCGAGATCGACGGGCACAGCACGCCCGAAGATCGAAACTTCCACCTTGAGGCGGGCCCTCTCCTCGTCCACTTCCTGGACGAAGCCGTTGAACGAGGCGAACGGGCCGTCGGAAACGCGCACCTGCTCGCCGATCTCGAAGGTGACCGACGGCTTCGGACGCTCGACGCCTTCCTGAACCTGGTTCAGGATCCGCTGCGCCTCACTCTCAGTGATCGGCACAGGCTTGGAATCACCAAGGAAACCAGTCACCTTCGGCGTGTTCTTCACAAGCGAGAACACCGCGTCGGTCAGATTGGCCTTGAGCAGCACGTAGCCCGGGAAGAACTTGCGCTCGGCATCGACCTTGCGGCCGCGACGGACTTCGACGACCTTCTCGGTCGGCACCACGATCTGCTCGATCTGGTCGCTCAGGCCCTTCTGCTTGGCCTTGTGCTCGATGTCCTCGGCGACCTTCTTTTCGAAGTTCGAGTAAGCGTGGACGATATACCAGCGCGCAGTCATCTCAGAAGTTCTCCGTATTCGCGGTCTTAGCGACCCATGCCCAGGAGCTGCTCGACGGCGAACGCCATCAGCTGGTCCGCGGCAAAGAAGAAGATCATCGCTACAGCGGCGAAGCCGAGCACCATGACCGTGGAGATCATCGTCTCGCGCCGCGAGGGCCAAGTAACCTTCGCCGTTTCCGACCTCACCTGCTGCAGGAAGGTGAAGGGGTTGGTTTTCGCCATGAGCCGCTCTGCTTTCAACGTCCGTAAACCGGACTTCTGGATGATCCCGTGACCGGGAGATGTAACAGGACCGAGATTTTCGCGCCGAATCGGCGCAAACATTTCGCCCATGCATATCGGGCGCGTAAAGCCGGATTCCCAGCCCCACGCGCCGCGTGTCTGTTTCGCCTACATAGAGACGATTCTCTCTCCACGCAAGTGGCAGGAATCTCCTCTACGATTGAACGCTGCATCGGGACCATCCAGTCGTCCCGTCCCAGCTATAGAAAGTCTCTTATGCCTGAACCAGCGAATTCTGGCAAGACTGGCACGGGCAGCAGGGCTCGAACCTACGACCTGCGGTTTTGGAGACCGCCGCTCTACCAACTGAGCTATGCCCGTGCATTGCGCCGCGCATCAATTGCGCAGCACCGGCTTCCTAAGGATTTCCACGGCGTCTGTAAAGAGCGCTTTGCGGCATGTTGCGAACATTCACTGGGCAAGGCTGCGCTGCGGCGGCGGTGCGGGCCCTGCCCCTGCCCGCCCATGTGCCTTGTGTGCCCGGACGGGTACGAGTTCCACCGCCCGCCCGTCGAACGGCATCAGCCCATGCAACGGCGCCGTCACTGAATCGAGAATCATGTGGGACAGAACGGCAAGGAAGAAGACTGTTGCCGCAGCCTTCCATCGCGGCGCCGACAGCGCATGAGCGGCACGACGACGGCCGCGACCAAAGCCCAGAACAGCGGCCAGTGCGTCGGGTAGTCGCGATGGTGGACGCTGCCATTGTCGACGAACAAGAACCACGCAATGTCGAAATCGGGTGCCACGCTGCCGACCATCGCCGCCAGCATCAGGGCGCCCGCCTGCGGCAGCTTCTGCCGGGCAAGCGATCCGATGATGTAGCCTGCCGGCAGATGCGCGATCAGCATGGCGTCCCCCTTCATCCGTGGCCCATCACGCCCCGACATTGCGGCAGCGTTGGGAGCGGCGGAGCGAGGAGCGCCGTTGCGCCCCTCGAACTGTCAGGTCTTGGTCGGCGGCACATACGGGCCGCCGGGTATGCCCCAGCCCCATCGAGGCATCGGCTCATGAAGATCCGGTTCTGCACCATCCTGGGAATTCAGCTTGGCCAAGCGGGTCCCCCATTCCAGATAGGCGACAAAGGCCGAACGGAACTCGGGGTCGCCAGGCAATTTCACTTCGTCGGCAGCGTCGAGCAGCAAGGCGATCCAGCGCCGGCGCTGTGCCTCGGTCAGGTGCCTGTCGAGATGATGGCTGATCATGGCGGGATGACCGCCGTGCTTCTCGCTGTAGTCCTTCGGCCCGCCGAACACCTCACCGATGAAGGCGGCGACATGGGCAGGATGGTCGCCGGACATGTCGCGGAACACCGGTTCGAGCACCGGATCAACGAGCACCTTGTCGTAAAATACGGTCGTCAACCGGTTCAGCGCATCGGCCCCACCCGCCCATTCATACAAGCTCGGAACGTCTCTGCTCATCCGCCGCCTCCACCGATGTTCGAACCAATGGGATATGGGGGGCGTCGGTCCTGGGCACAAACAAAAAGGGCGGCCCGAAGGCCGCCCTTGATGCGCTACACGTAGCGTCGATTACTCGACGATCGAAGCGACGATGCCGGCGCCGACGGTGCGGCCGCCTTCACGGATGGCGAAGCGGAGCTTCTCTTCCATGGCGATCGGCACGATCAGTTCGACGTCGACCGTGATGTTGTCGCCCGGCATCACCATCTCGGTGCCTTCCGGCAGCGTCACGATGCCGGTCACGTCCGTCGTGCGGAAATAGAACTGCGGACGGTAGTTGGTGAAGAACGGCGTGTGACGGCCACCCTCTTCCTTGGTCAGGATGTAGGCCTCGGCCTTGAACTTCTTGTGCGGCTTCACCGAACCCGGCTTGGCCAGGACCTGGCCGCGCTCGACGCCTTCACGGTCGACGCCGCGCAGCAGCGCGCCGATGTTGTCGCCGGCCTGGCCCTGGTCGAGCAGCTTGCGGAACATCTCGACGCCCGTGCAGGTCGTCTTCGCCGTCGGACGGATGCCGACGATCTCGAGTTCCTCGCCGACCTTGACGATGCCGCGCTCGACGCGACCGGTCACCACCGTGCCGCGGCCCGAGATCGAGAACACGTCCTCGATCGGCATCAGGAACGGCTTGTCGATCGGACGCTCAGGCGTCGGGATGTAGGCGTCGACGGCGGCCATCAGCTCGCGCACCGCGTCCTCGCCGATCTTCTTGTCCGAATCGTTGAGCGCGGCAACGGCCGAACCCTTGATCATCGGGATGTCGTCGCCGGGGAACTCGTACTTCGACAAAAGCTCGCGTACCTCGAGCTCGACCAGCTCGAGCAGCTCGGCGTCGTCGACCAGGTCGACCTTGTTGAGGAACACCACCAGCGCCGGAACGCCGACCTGGCGGGCGAGCAGGATGTGCTCGCGGGTCTGCGGCATCGGGCCGTCGGCGGCCGAAACCACCAGGATCGCGCCGTCCATCTGGGCCGCACCGGTGATCATGTTCTTGACGTAGTCGGCGTGGCCGGGGCAGTCGACGTGCGCATAGTGGCGGGCTGCCGTCTCGTATTCGACGTGCGCCGTCGAGATCGTGATGCCGCGCGCCTTCTCTTCAGGTGCCGCGTCGATCTGGTCGTAGGCCTTGAACTCGCCGAAATACTTCGTGATCGCCGCCGTCAGCGACGTCTTGCCGTGGTCGACGTGACCAATCGTGCCAATGTTCACATGAGGCTTCGTACGCTCGAATTTACCTTTTGCCATTGTCTCTTTCCTTGGGCATCGGGACCTTGGTTCCGGTCGGATGCGGGGCGATTAGCGAGAATGCCCGAAAAAGACAAGCGCCTTTTGGCCTGGCGGGTCATCCAGGGGCCAAAAGCGGCGGTGCTCTTTCAGTGCAGGATGCACATATAGGGACAAGCGGATGTAATTGAAAGGCATCCCTGCCCAGGGCGGATGCCTGGAGCGGGTAGCGGGAATCGAACCCGCGTATTCAGCTTGGAAGGCTGCTGCTCTACCATTGAGCTATACCCGCGTCACAATCATGGCTCTCGGGCCGGCAGTGGTGGAGAGGGTTGGATTCGAACCAACGTAGGCAAAGCCAACGGATTTACAGTCCGTCCCCTTTAACCACTCGGGCACCTCTCCAACTGCAGCCGGAGCCATGCAACGAGGCATTTCACCGATCCCGGTTTCGGGCGAAGCACCCTGCCCCGAAATCTGCGTGGGCCTTATGGCGACAAGGATTTGGCCTGTCAACCGCGCAGCTCGCGTTTTCACGCACAATATTCGGAGCACCGGCCAACGGGCCGTATCCAAAGCCCTGCACGCCCGCTATAGCGTGCCTATGACCGATACGAAAAAGCCCGGAACACCGAAAGACAGCCACTACGCCAAGCTGCGGCGCACCTTTCGCGACCAGAAAGCAGGCGGCGCGCCGGCCTTCCGGCCGAAGCGCCACGTAGCGCCGGGCGAACATGCCGAAGACGGCCTGGTGCGGCTCTATGGGCTGCACACGGTGCGCGCGGCGCTCGACAATCCGCGCCGCAAGATCAGCAGGATGCTGGTCACGCGCAATGCCGCCGAAAGGCTCGAGATCGCCGACCTCGCGGCCCTGCCCTTCGCGGCCGAGCTGGTCGAGCCCAAGGACATCGACAAGATCACCGGCTCGGAAGCCGTGCACCAGGGCGTGCTGGTCGAGGCCGAGCCGCTGAAGCCCAAGGCGCTGTCGGCGCTCGGCGAATCGCCACTGGTGCTGGTGCTCGACCAGGTGACCGACCCGCACAATGTCGGCGCCATCATGCGCTCGGCGGTCGCCTTCGGCGCCGGCGCGCTGATCACGACGTCGCGCCACAGCCCGCACGAGACCGGCGTGCTCGCCAAGTCCGCATCCGGCGCGCTTGAACACATCGACCTGATCGAGGTGCGCAACCTCGCAGAAGCCCTCGGCGAGCTGCACGAGGCCGGGTTCCAGACCATCGGCCTCGATTCGGAAGGGCCGGCGGAGCTCGAGAAGACCTTTGCCTCGAAGAAGGTGGCGCTGGTGCTCGGCGCGGAAGGCAAGGGCCTGCGCCAGAAGACGCGCGAGACGGTTACCTCCCTCGCCCGCCTCGACATGCCCGGCGCCATCCGCTCGCTCAACGTGTCGAACGCGGCGGCGGTTTCGCTCTACGCGGCACGGCTCTGGCTGCGCTGACGCTCACGCCCCGTCCACAACAATCACCGCTCCGCGGCGAACCGACTCG
Source organism: Mesorhizobium sp. CC13 (assembly GCF_039907765.1). Classification (NCBI taxonomy): domain Bacteria; kingdom Pseudomonadati; phylum Pseudomonadota; class Alphaproteobacteria; order Hyphomicrobiales; family Phyllobacteriaceae; genus Mesorhizobium; species Mesorhizobium sp. CC13. The sequence goes on from NZ_JARDJI010000005.1 coordinate 208,271, forward strand.
TCGAGCCCTTTCCGCGCGCCTTGACCTTCCGCCCGCTGGAAGCGGTACTCTCCCGCGCCGCAAAGGAGACTTCTTCATGGCGCATCGCCCCACCATCGTTACCCTGCTTTCCGGCCTCCTCCTGGCGCTGGGCGCAGCCGCACCGGGCCTGGCCCAGAGCGCCAGCGTCGCCGATCTTGCCGGAAGCACGCATATCCACGGCCTGTCGTTCGACCGCGCCGATCCGTCGAGCGTGCTGGTCGCGACGCACCACGGGCTGATGCGGGCGGCGCCGGATGGCACCGTCACGCCGGTCTCGGACCTCCAGGACGACTTCATGGGCTTCAGCCCGCATCCGACCGATGCCACGGTGCTCTTCGCCAGCGGCCATCCACGGACCGGCGGCAATCTCGGATTCATCAAGTCGACGGATTCGGGCAAGACATGGACGCAGGTTTCGCCCGGCGCCGAGGGGCCGGTGGACTTCCACCAGCTCGCCGTCAGCCCGACGGACGCCAGCGTCTTCTACGGCTCCTATGGCAACATGCAGACGAGCCGCGACGGCGGCGCGACGTGGACGGTGACAGGAGCCGCGCCGGGCGGCCTGATCGATCTCGCCATCTCGCCCACAGATCCCGAGACGGTCTACGCCGGGACCGAAACCGGCCTGATGGTCAGCCGCGACGGCGCCAAGAGCTGGCAGGCGCTGATCTCCGACGTTCCGGTGACGACCGTTGACCTTACGACCGACGGCACGATCTACGCCTTTGCGCCGGGGCGTGGCGTGCTGCGCGCGACGGAGGCGGCTCCGAACTTCGAGACGATCGGCCAAGGTCCCGACGCCGCGGGCTACATCCTCCACCTCGCCGCCGACCACAAGAACAAGGACCGCCTCGTCGCCATCACCGGCGGAAAGGCGATCGTCGTTAGCGCCGACGCGGGTGCGAGCTGGAAGGCGCTCGGCAAGGAATGATGCGCCGCAAGCGGCAAACGCCGAACGGGCTCCTGCGGCGCCGCAGGAGCCCGTTCTTCGATAGTGATGAGAAGGCCGCGGTGTTGGGAACTTGCACCGCGGCCGTCCCTGCCTATGCCGCTTCGTTCTTGGCAGTCTCGGCCGAGCCGCCGACTTCGAAATTGGCCATGCGCTCGAGTGCGCGCACCAGGGCGGAATGATCCTCTTTAGCCCCGCCGTTCGCGGCGCAGGAATTGAAGAGTTCCTGCGTCATCGAGGTGTTGGGCAGCGAGACGCCGAGCGCCTTGGCGCCCTGCAGCGCGAGGTTGAGGTCCTTCTGGTGCAGCTCGATGCGGAAGCCGGGCGCGAAGGTGCGCTTGACCATGCGATCGCCGTGCACTTCGAGGATGCGCGAGGCAGCGAGACCGCCCATCAGCGCCTGGCGCACCTTGGCCGGATCGGCACCCGCCTTGGAAGCGAAGACCAGCGCCTCGGCCACCGCCTCGATGGTGAGCGCCACGACGATCTGGTTTGCCACCTTGGTGGTCTGGCCGACGCCGTTGGGACCGACGAGCGTGATGTTCTTGCCCATCTTCTCGAACACAGGCTTGGCGCGCTCGAAGGCCTTCTCGGTGCCGCCGACCATGATGGTGAGCGACGCCGCCTTGGCGCCGACCTCGCCGCCGGAGACCGGCGCATCGAGATACTCGCAGCCGAGCTCGTTGATCTTTCTGGCGAACTCCTTGGTCTCGATCGGCGAGATCGAGCTCATGTCGATGACGAGCTTGCCCTTGGACAGACCCGACGCGATGCTGTCTTCGCCGAACAGCACGTCCGCCACCTGCGGCGTGTCGGGAACCATGGTGATGACGATGTCCGCAACTTCGGCGAGCGGGCCATGTCCGGTCACCTTCTTCAGACCCTTGGCGACCAGCGCTTCGGGCAGCGCGCCGCGGTGGTCGCTGGCATACACTTCGTAGCCGGCATCGAGCAGATGCCCCGCCATCGGGGCGCCCATGATGCCAAGGCCGACAAATCCGATCTTTTCCATTTCCTTGTCCTTCAAATCTCGTTCAGGCCGCAGCGCTGCCCTTGCGGGCGAAGCCCGAAAACCATCCCAGCCCTTCGATCGTGCCGGCCTCGGGCTTGTATTCGGCGCCGACCCAGCCGGCGTAGCCGATGCGGTCGAGGTGCGCGTAGAGGAACGGGTAGTTGATCTCGCCGGTACCCGGCTCGTGGCGGCCGGGATTGTCGGCCAGCTGGATGTGGGCGATGCGGGAAAGATTGGCCTCGATGGTGCGGGCGAGATCCCCCTCCATGACCTGCATGTGGTAGATGTCGTACTGCAGGTAGAGATTGTCCGAGCCGACCTTTTCGATGATCGCGAGCGCCTGCTTCGTGTTGGTCAGGAAGAAGCCCGGGATGTCGCGCGTGTTGATAGGCTCGATCAGCAGGCGGATGCCGGCGGCCTTCAGTTTCTCGGCGGCGAAGCGCAGGTTCTCGACGAAGACGTTTTCGAGCGCCTCGCGATCGACGCCCTGAGGCGCGATGCCGGCAAGGCAGTTCACCTGCGTGCAGCCAAGGGCCTGTGCGTAGGCGATCGCCTTGTCGACGCCCTGGCGGAACTCGTGGATACGGTCAGGCAGCACGGCGATGCCGCGCTCGCCTGCCGCCCAGTCTCCGGGCGGCAGGTTGAACAGCGCCTGGGTCAGGCCGTTCTTCTTGAGCCGCGCGGCCACGACGTCGGGCGCGTGGTCGTAAGGGGCGATGTACTCGACCGCGGAGAAACCGGCGCTAGCCGCGGCATCGAAGCGGTCGAGGAAGTCGTGCTCGCCGAAGAGCATCGACAGGTTGGCTGAAAACTTGGGCATCTTTCTTCCCTCAAATCAGTCGAGCAGCATGATCGCGGTGGGCGCGTCGGCGTTGGTCTCGGCAAGTTCCTCGAACTCGACGACATTGTCGATCTCGACGCCCATGGAGATGTTGGTGACCCGCTCGAGGATGAACTCGAGGACGACCGGCACCTGGTGCTCCTTGGTGAGACGCTTGGCCTCGGCGAAGGCATCGGCGAACTCCTCCGGCTTGCGGACGCGGATGGCCTTGCAGCCCATGGCCTCTGCGACCGCGACGTGGTCGACACCATAGCCGGTCTCGGCGCCCTCCGGCCGATTGATGTTCTCGAAGGCGAGGCTGACCTCGTAGTCCATCGAGAAGCCGCGCTGCGCCTGGCGTATCAGGCCGAGATAGGCGTTGTTCACGACGACGTGGATGTAGGGCAGCTTGTGCTGGGCGCCGACGGCCAGTTCCTCGATCATGAACTGGAAGTCATAGTCGCCCGACAGCGCGACGATATCGCGCTCAGGATCGGCGGCGCGAACGCCGAGCGCTGCCGGCAGTGTCCAGCCGAGCGGGCCGGCCTGGCCGCAGTTGATCCAGTTGCGCGGCTTGTAGACGTGCAGGAACTGCGCGCCCGCGATCTGCGACAGACCGATGGTGGTGACATAGGTGGTGTCGCGGCCGAAAGCCTTGTTCATTTCCTCGTAGACGCGCTGCGGCTTGAGCGGCACCTGCTCGAAGTGGGTCTTGCGCTTCATGGTCTTCTTGCGGCCCTGGCACTCCTTGGCCCAAGCCGACCAGTCGCGCAGCTTGCCAGCCGTCTTCCACTCGGTGGCGACGTCGAGCAGCATCTTCAGGGCAGCGCCGGCATCCGACGTCACGCCGAGGTCAGGCGCAAAGACACGGCCGATCTGGGTCGGCTCGATGTCGATGTGGATGAACTTGCGGCCGGCCGTGTACTTGTCGACCGAACCGGTGTGGCGGTTGGCCCAGCGATTGCCGATGCCCAGAACGAAATCCGAAGCCAGCATCGTGGCGTTGCCGTAGCGATGCGAGGTCTGCAGGCCGCACATGCCGGCCATCAGGCGATGGTCGTCGGGGATCGAGCCCCAGCCCATCAGCGTCGGGATGACCGGGACGCCGGTGATCTCGGCGAACTCGATCAGCAGATCCGACGCATCGGCATTGATGATGCCGCCACCGGCAACGATCAGCGGCTTCTCCGCCTCGTTGAGCATCGACAGCGCCTTTTCGGCCTGGGCGCGCGTCATCGCCGGCTTGTGGACCGCGAGCGGCTCGTAGGCGTCGATGTCGAACTCGATCTCGGCCAGCTGAACGTCGACAGGCAGATCGACCAGAACCGGGCCCGGACGGCCCGAACGCATCAGATGGAATGCCTTCTGCAGGGCCATCGGAACCAGGTAAGGCTCCATGACGGTGACCGCCCACTTGGTGACCGGTCCAGCGATCGCTGCGATGTCGACGGCCTGGAAATCCTCCTTGTTCAGCCGCGCGCGCGGCGCCTGGCCGGTGATGCAGAGGATCGGAATGGAGTCGGCAGAAGCCGAATAGAGGCCGGTGATCATGTCGGTGCCCGCCGGTCCCGACGTGCCGATGCAGAGGCCGATATTGCCGGCCTTGGTGCGGGTGTAACCCTCGGCCATGTGGGATGCGCCCTCGACGTGACGGGCAAGCACATGGCGGATGGAACCGCGCGCCTTGAGCGCGGAATAAAGCGGATTGATCGCCGCACCCGGAACGCCGAAGGCACAGGAAATGCCTTCCTTCTCCAGAACGAGGACTGCTGCGTCGACTGCGCGCATCCTAGCCATTTTGCACACCTCCATCGGTCGTGAAATTTCAACGTGACCGGATGGTGTCACCGCATCGCCCATTTTGCAATTTTTTCAGAATATTTTTTCATTATTGCAATTTAGGTTCTATGCGTTGATTTTCCTGCCGTTTTCATTTTTCGTTGCGTCATTTCCAATTTTGATGGAAAAGTTTTTTAGAACATTTCCGCGACTGGAGAGCGAGATTGGCAACCGTCGAAAAGCGTCAGCGCGGCAGACCGCGCGCATTCCAGCCCTCGCCCGATGCCGGTTCGGTGCAGTCGCTCGACCGGGCGCTGCGCATCCTCGCCATAGTTGCAAATGGTGACGGGCTGTCCCTCAGCGAAATCTCGGCTGCTTCCGAGCTTGCGGCCTCGACCGCCTATCGCATGCTCACGACCCTGCAGAACCACGGCATGGTCGAGTTCGACAGCAGCGAACAGCTCTGGTCCATCGGGGTCGAGACCTATCGGATGGGCTCTGCCTTCCTGCGCCGGCGCAAGCTGGTCGACCGGGCCCGCATCGTCATGCAGGAGCTGATGGAAAGGACCGGGGAAACGGCCAATCTCGGTGTCGCCGAGGACGATTGCGTCGTGTTCGTGAGCCAGGTCGAGACGCACCAGGCGATCCGGGCCTTCTTCCGGCCCGGCACGCGCAGCCCCTTCCACGCCTCGGGCATCGGCAAGGCCGTGCTCGCCCATCTCGACCGCGACCGCGTCAATGCCATCGTGCGCAAGGCCGGACTTGCCGCCTATACCGAGAAGACGCTGTCGGAAGCGGCCGCCCTCGCCCGTGACCTCGAGCAGATCCGGGCGCGCGGCTGGTCGGTGGATGACGAGGAACGCTATCCCGGCATGCGCTGCGTGGCGGCCCCCGTGTTCAACGAGTTCGGCGAGCCGATCGGCGGCGTCTCCGTCTCCGGTCCCACGGTTCGGGTGACGCCGGAAAAGGTTAGGGAGATCGGCCCGCTGGTGCGCGAGGCGGCCGCCGAGCTGACCCGCATGATCGGCGGCCAGGACGAAAGCCAGCAGGCAGCGGGCTGAAATGACACTGGGAGGAGTTCCGTGAACTCCTCCCATTACGTAGCCTCGTTCGCCTAGAGACGGCAGTAGCGAAGCCTGCCGTCGTAGCCGACATAGGTGTCGGTGCGCGGATCGTAGCTGCGATAGCGTGCAAAGCAGCGCTGGACATGCGAATCGTACGGATCGGCCGGGTAGTAGGCATCGTAATAGGGTCCCGAAGGCCGGCTTCCGGCGATCATGGCTCCCGCGATGAAGCCACCGACGCCGGCAAGAGCTGCCGCCTCCGCCTTGGTCAGGCTGCCGGCGGACGACTGCTGGACGGTACCGGCCAGGCCGGTGACCGTGACGGTGGCGGCGATAAGACCCGAAATCATCTTGCTCTTGAACGACATGACGCTCTCCTCTGGTTGATCTGGAAGGCGATCCATTCGCCTCATGCCGATCAGTCGCCGGCAGAGGAGAAAAGGTTCATGTGCCCAGCAAGATTCTTGCCGCCCGTGGCATCGTGGGCAACTGTCGGCCGCGTCGCTTGACTCCACGCGGTCAACATCGGAAGTCAGTGACAATTCACGCACGTGCCGAGACAGGAAGATCATGAGCCTTCAGTCCGTCAGAGCCTTCTTCGCCGAACGCGCGCCCGAAATCGAAGTCGTCGAAACGCCGACGAGCTCGGCGACGGTCGCGCTGGCTGCCGAAGCGCACGGCGTCGAGACTGGCCAGATCGCCAAGACCATCTCCCTGCGCGTGGGCGACAAGGTCCTGCTCGTCGTCGCAGGAGGAAACGCGCGGATCGACAACCGCAAGTTCCGTGAGGTCTTCGGCGGCAAGGCGCGCATGCTGGAGGCCGACCAGGTCCTGGAACTCACCAGCCACCCGATCGGCGGCGTCTGCCCGTTCGGCCTGCCCTCGCCGCTGCCCGTGTACTGCGACGTGTCGCTGCGCGCCTACGCGGAGGTGGTTCCTGCAGCCGGTGCAACCAATGCCGCCGTCAGGATCGGCGTCGAACACCTGGCCAAGCTGGTCGGCGCCGAATGGTGCGACGTCTGCCAGGACGCCTCAGCCAGGGCCGAGGCGGCGGAATAGTGTCCGGGCATCCGAGCGGCAAGACGACTGGATCATCGATGTCGGCCATCAAGCGAGCGGTACAGCGTGTCCACTACTATGCGCACAACGTCGCGCGCGATATGGCACCGCAAGCCCTGTTCCGGCGGAACCTGCAACGCATACTGGAGGGCATCGATAGCCACGGAGCCGATCGGATCGCAGAGCGATTGAACTACTACAACAAGATGTCGCGCCTCTATCAGACGCCGGCCGACGGAGCGACGGTTGCCGGCATCCCCAGGGCAAAGAGCAGGTATTATTACGACCTCAAGGAGCATGCCCGCTACTTCCCGCGCCACTTGCGGATCGAGCATCTCTTCGGGGACATCGTCCACGTTCCCGAACTGCCCTCGATCGTCAAGAGCCGGCCCATCTCCGACACCAACGAAAACTCCGTGGTGATGAAGCTGAACAAGTTCCGGCACTATCAGCTTTTCGACGACGGGACCGACTTCGACGACAAGAAGCCGATGGCCGTGTGGAGAGGCGGCGGGCGCAACCCGAAACGGGTCGCGCTCGTCCAGCGCTATCACAACCACCCCCTCTGCGACATCGGCCGGACAACGCGGAAAGTCGTCGACCACACGAACAAGCCTTTCCTGTCGCCCGCCGAACAGCTGAAGTACCGCTACGTCATCTCGATCGAAGGCAACGACGTGGCCACCAACCTCAAGTGGATCATGGCGAGCAAGTCGCTGTGCTTGATGCCGCTGTCGGTCTACGAGACCTGGTTCATGGAAGGGCGCCTCGTCGCCGGGCTGCATTTTGTCCAACTGCGCGACGATTTCGCCGATCTCGAGGACAAGATACTGCACTACGAGAAGCATCCGGCGGAGGCGCGCGAGATCATCCGCAACGCGAACGCCTACGTGGCGCAGTTCGCCGACGCGCCGCGCGAAAAGCTTCTGTCGCTGCTCGTTCTCTACAAATATTTCGCGCTGACGGGCCAGATCGACCCCGATCCCCGGATCGCCGCCCTCTGGAACGGGTGATCTGCACGGACACGCCGGGAGGCGAGGAAATCAACTCGGCGGGAAATGGTGCCCCCGGCAGGGATCGAACCCGCGACCTTCGGTTTACAAAACCGCTGCTCTACCAGCTGAGCTACAAGGGCAACGCGCTCCGGTTAGCATATTTCGCGGCGCAGTAAAGAACATTTCGCGGCGGCCACAGCCATTGGCCGGCGCAACCGCACCGGCCACTAAAACCGGACGCAACCGGTTCCTACATCATCTCCTTGACCGGGTGTGGCTCGGCGGGAGGTAGGCATGATCAGATTCGTGATCCTGGCCGTGGTGGCAGTCGTCGCCTGGCTGCTTCTGCTGAAGCTGTACCGGCAGGTTCGCCAGGCGCGAATCGACTGGACCGGGATCGGCATCATCGCCGGCTTCATCGCGCTTGCCTTCTATCTGCGGCACCTGTTCGGAACAGGATGACAAAGATAACTTCGGACCGCCGCGCGGTTTGGTGGCAATATTAGCAACCACCCGCTGGACTTGCATAGCTTGGCCGTCTAGCCCTTGCGAGACTAGTTGCCTCGACTGCGGGGCGCCAGCAAGCAAGCGGAGAGAACATGCTGAGGCAATGCGTGATTGCGTCGCTCGTCGTTGTTGCCGGAGCAACGGCAGCCAGCGCCCAGACCTGCGAGAAGAACTTCAAGGTCAGCGGCGTGCCGCTGGTGACTGCGATGAGCTACAAGAGCTCGCAGTCGTTTGCCAAGCTAAAGCCCGACGTCGCGCTGAAGCGCCTGGCCCAGGCCGTGGCGGCCGAAGGATTTTCCGGCATCAAGGTGAACAAGGAACTCGGGGCGATCGACGCCTATCAGGACACCTCAGGCAGCGGCCGCCTGCAGACGCTGCGCGTGGTTGCCCGGAGCCAGGGCGGCGGCACCGTGGTCAATGCCGTGTTCAACATCCAGCCGGGCCAGGTGACCACCAAGGATGTGGTGCGCAACGGCATGTGCGGCATCATCCGCGCAGCCGGCGGCTGAAGCTCCGGCGGGCCTTTGCTTCACGTCGAGGCACATGCTACGCCGTTGCCGGCGGCCGCCATCTGGACCGCCGGCAGGAAAGTTATGGACGCCAAGTCGCTGACATTCTCGTTCGCATCGTCGGGCACACCCGAGGCCGACGGCGCAGCCAAGCGGCTGAGCAGGCGCTACGGCCAAATTCCCACCGAGGATGCCGACATCGTCGTGGCGCTCGGCGGCGACGGTTTCCTGCTGCAGACGCTGCGCGAGACAATGAGCACGGGCAAGCGCGTCTATGGCATGAACCGCGGCACCGTCGGCTTCCTGATGAACGAATACTCCGAGGACTCCCTCCCCGAACGCCTGGCAGCGGCGGTCGCCGAGACCATCCGTCCGCTCGAGATGGAGGCCGTCGACGACACAGGCGCCACGATGCAGGCGCTCGCCATCAACGAGGTCTCGCTGCTCCGCCAATCCTACCAGGCCGCCCGCCTGCGCATCACGGTCGACGACAAGGTACGGCTCGAGGAATTGATCTGCGACGGCGTGATGGTGGCAACACCGGCCGGATCCACCGCCTACAATCTTTCGGCGCACGGCCCGATCCTGCCGCTCGACGCCCCGCTGCTTGCCCTCACCCCCGTCAGCCCGTTCCGCCCGCGTCGCTGGCGCGGCGCGCTGCTGCCCAAAACGGCAGTGGTTCGCTTCGACATCATCGAGGAAAGGAAGCGGCCCGTGAACGCGGTGGCCGACCATACCGAGGTGAAGTCGGTGGTCTCGGTCAAGGTGCAGGAATCCACGAACCACACGGCAACGTTGCTGTTCGATCCGGGGCATTCGTGGAGCGAACGCATCCTCGCCGAGCAGTTCAGATACTGAGATAATCGCAGCACCAACAAGTAGATGGCTGCAACTGCGCGCCATTGTGCCAGTTTGAGTTGACAAATCGCATACTTACGCCTATCGCGTTGCGGCATATCGCAGGCGGTTTGCGCCTGTCGCGGCGAAACTGCCGCGCCCATGAACGAGCAAAGACAGCCAACAAACTTGTCCGAAGACACTCAGACCGCTCCAGAAGCGTTGACCTTCGCAGACCTCGGCCTTTCGCCGAAGGTTCTTTCTGCAGTTTCCGACGCGGGCTATACGCAGCCTACGCCGATCCAGGCCGGCGCCATTCCGCATGCGCTGCAGGGCAAGGATGTCCTAGGCATCGCCCAGACCGGCACCGGCAAGACGGCCTCCTTCGTGCTGCCGATGCTGACGCGCCTCGAAAAGGGCCGCGCTCGTGCCCGCATGCCGCGCACGCTGATCCTCGAGCCGACGCGCGAGCTCGCAGCGCAGGTCGAGGAGAACTTCGTCAAATACGGCAAGAACCACCGCCTCAACATCGCTCTCCTGATCGGCGGCGTGTCCTTCGACGAGCAGGAAAAGAAGCTCGAGCGCGGCGCCGACGTGCTGATCGCGACGCCTGGCCGGCTGCTCGACCATTTCGAGCGCGGCAAGCTCCTGCTCACCGGCGTCGAGATCCTTGTCATCGACGAAGCCGACCGCATGCTCGACATGGGCTTCATCCCCGACATCGAGCGCATCTGCAAACTGATCCCGTTCACCCGCCAGACGCTGTTCTTCTCGGCGACCATGCCGCCGGAGATCACCAAGCTCACCGAGCAGTTCCTGCACGCGCCCGTGCGCGTCGAGGTGGCGAAGGCGGCCACGACGGCATCGACCGTCACCCAGCGGCTCGCCAAATCCGGGCCGAAGCCGTGGGACAAGCGCGAGACGCTGCGTCGCCTTATCCGCGCCGAGGGCGACGAGATCAAGAACGCGATCATCTTCTGCAACCGCAAGGTCGACGTTTCCGAGCTGTTCCGCTCTCTGGTCAAGCACGACTTCAATGCGGGCGCGCTGCATGGCGACATGGATCAGCGGGCGCGCATGACGATGCTGTCCAACTTCCGCGACGGCAAGCTGCAGCTGCTGGTGGCGTCCGACGTCGCCGCCCGCGGCCTCGACATTCCCGACGTCAGCCACGTCTTCAACTACGATGTGCCGATCCATTCGGAGGACTATGTCCATCGCATCGGCCGCACCGGCCGCGCCGGCCGCTCGGGCAAGTCGTTCACCATCGCCACCCGCTCCGATACCAAATATGTCGACGCCATCGAGAAGCTGATCGGCCAGAAGATCGAATGGCACGACGGCGACCTTTCGACGGTGGTTGCGAGCGAAGGCGACGACGAGGCCCCGCGCCATGGCCGCGGCCACTCGCGCCGCGGCGGCAAGGAACGCCATGGCCGCGAGCGCGACCGCAAGCCTCAGCGCGAGGAAGCGCCTGCCCAGCAGGCTGCCGAGGTCGAGCCGGTCGCCGACAATGTCGTCTCCGATATCGACGAGCGCCGGGCGCGCAAGGATGCGATCCGGAACGGCAATGCCGAACGCAAGTCGCGTCCCGACCACGAGGACAAGCCGCGGCGGGACGACCGCAGCCGCCGAGGCAATCGCAGCCGCGAAGACGAGGAGGACGATCGCATCGTCGGCTTCGGCGACGACATGCCGGCCTTCATGCTGATCGCGACCAACGTCTGAAAAAGCTCACTTCAAAAGGAAACGGCCCCGAAATTCGGGGCCGTTTCTTTTTTCAGAATGCGTGCGCCGCTCAGGTGAGCGGCGAAAGCTGGATCTCCACGCGACGATTCTGGGCGCGGCCTTCCGGCGTGCCATTCGAAGCGATCGGCCGCGTTTCGCCAAAGCCGGTGACGGCAAAGCGGCGCGAATCGACGTTCTGGGCGCTGAGGTAGTTCGCCACCGAAAGCGCGCGGCGCTGCGACAGTTCGAAATTGTAGTTGTCGTCGCCCGTCGAGTCGGTGTGGCCGAACACGTCCACGGTCGTCTGGTTGAACTTCTTCAGCACCAGCGCCACCGAGTTCAGGGTCGGATAGAAGTTCGCCTTGACCGCGTCCTGGTCGGTGTTGAAGGTGATGTTCGACGGCATGTTCAGGATGATCTGGTCGCCGGCGCGCGTGACGCTGACGCCCGTTCCCTGAAGCTGGGCACGCAGCTCCGCTTCCTGCCGGTCCATGTAGCCGCCGGCGAGACCGCCCGCCAGGGCGCCGACACCAGCCCCGATCAGGGCATTGCGGCGATCGTTGCCGCCGGCGAGCAGGCCGAGGCCCGCGCCTGCCAGCGCTCCGATGCCGGCGCCGGCAGCGGCATTCGAGACCTTCTGCTGGCCCGTATAGGGATCGGTCGTGCAGGCGGCGACAAGCATGCTGCCGACCAGCACGCACAAGACAGTCTTCTTCATGGAAAAATCCCTCTCCGTATTCGCGAGCGCTCCGCGCATCGCCCAAAGCCCTGTTCGGCCTTGTAGCATGAAATACGGCGAAAAACGGAACGGCTGAGGCTTGAAGCCGCGCAATCTCACAGTTTCACGCCTTCGAACGACTGTAAGGTTGAACCTTGATCTAGCGCCCTTCCCCACCGACACTTCGATGTTCTCGACAGAGCAGGCACAGTGCGCGCAAATCGTGTCAATACGACCTCGGCGGCACGAACAGGCAGATGGTGCGTGTGTCGTCGGCGCCCGCCACCGAGCACCAGTGATATTCACCATCCGGAGAATCGTGGATGCGCGGATCCCCGTAGCCCACCACTTCGCCCGTCCTTTCTATGACATAACCCTGAGGTCGCTCGCTGACCTCCTTCTTGGGCACCTCCCGGCAGTCGTAGCCGGAGCAGCAGGCGAAGGGATAGGTCCACCCCTGGGGTGCCTCATGCCCAAGCACGGGAGAACGGCCAAGCAACAAGAGGACACCGGCGGCTGCGGTAGACGCGCAGCGCGCACGCGGCAGGCGTTTTCTCGGGCGCATGACAGTGTCCCTCGAGATCACCTCCCAAGCGAATCCTGCGCCCGTCTGGTTAACGGAATCTTGCCGCGAATGTTCCCGGCATCATGCGCCCGGCCTTGCCGCAATGCGGCAGGCCGGGCATTTGCGACGCTCAGTCGATATCCGCGACGGGCTGCCCCACGCCGCCCTCGATGCGGTTGGCGAGCGAGGCTTCCATGAACTCGTCGAGATCGCCGTCGAGCACGTCGGATGGGCTGGTGCTCTCGACGCCGGTGCGCAGATCCTTCACCAACTGGTAGGGCTGCAGCACGTAGGACCGTATCTGGTGGCCCCAGCCGATGTCGGTCTTGGCGGCCGCCTCGGCGTTGGCCGCGGCCTCCCGCTTCTCGAGTTCCTGCTCGTACAGGCGCGAACGCAGCATCTCCCAGGCCTTGGCCCGGTTCTGGTGCTGCGAGCGGCCTGCCTGGCACGCCACCGCGATGCCGGTCGGGATGTGCGTGATGCGCACCGCCGAGTCGGTGGTGTTGACGTGCTGGCCGCCGGCGCCCGACGAACGATAGGTATCGATGCGCACTTCCGACTCGGGAATGTCGATCTGGATCGTGTCGTCGATGACCGGATAGACCCAGGCGCTGGAGAACGAGGTGTGCCGCCGGGCGTTGGAATCGTAGGGTGAAATCCGCACCAGGCGGTGCACGCCGGATTCGGTCTTCAGCCAGCCGTAGGCATTATGCCCCTTGATCATTAGGGTCGCCGACTTGATTCCGGCTTCTTCGCCGTCGTGCATCTCCAGCACCTCGACCTTGAAGCCGCGGCGCTCGGCCCAGCGCGTGTACATGCGCAACAGCATGTTCGCCCAGTCCTGGCTTTCGGTGCCGCCGGCGCCCGCGTGGACTTCGAGATAGGTGTCGTTGCTGTCGGCTTCGCCAGACAGCATGGTCTCGATCTGGCGCTCGCGCACCTCGCCAGCCATGGTCTTGATGGCCGCCTCGGCATCGCCGATGATGCTCTGGTCGCCCTCGGCCTCGCCCATTTCGATGAGTTCGAGATTGTCGGACAGTGCCTGTTCGAGTTGCTTGACGCCGTTGACGCCGTCATCCAGCGACTGGCGCTCGCGCATCAGCTTCTGCGCTTCCTGCGGGTCGTTCCAGAGGCTGGGATCCTCTGCCCGCATGTTCAGGTAATCAAGCCGCTTTACCGCCTGATCCCAGTCAAAGATGCCTCCTCAGCAGGCTTATGGCCTGCCTGATTTCGTCGACGATGTTCTGCGTTTCCGCGCGCATGGTATCTTGCTTCTTCTTGCTGGGTTCGGCCCCGAAAGGCCTATTGAATCGGCGCGGACCATAGGGATGAGGCCGCCGCCTGTAAAGCAAAATGGGCAGGCCGCCGCGGCACCTGCCCATGGCTCGACTAGCTTGAGGAAGTTCAGCCGGCAGCAGCCTCGAGCTTGGCAACCTCGATCCTGGTCATCTGCAACATCGCCTGCATGACGCGGCCGGCCTTGGCACCGTCGCGGTCGCTCAGCAGGCGCGGCAGCGCCTCGGGCACGATCTGCCAGGACAGGCCGAACTTGTCCTTCAGCCAGCCGCACTGGCCCGGCTGTCCGCCCTCCGACAGCGCATACCAGTAGTGATCGACTTCGGCCTGGTCCTTGCAGTCGACGACCATCGAGATCGCCTCCGTGAACTTGAACATGGGGCCACCGTTGAGCGCGATGAAGCGAAGGCCTTCCAGCTCGAACTCCGCCACCATCGCGCTGCCTGCCGGTCCTGGCCCTGCGTCGCCATAGCGCGTGACCCGCCCGATCTTCGAGTTGTTGAAGATCGAGGTATAGAACTTCATGGCCTCCTCGGCCTGGGTGTCGAACCACAAGAACGGACTGATCTTCTGCATCATTCTCTCCCTGGTGCTGAATCCGATTGGAGGGCGGCTCCCGGTACCGCACCCCATCAAGGACGCTCGGGCAACGGAGGTCCCGACATTTGCGGGAAACCGCTTCCGGTTTGACTTTTAGATAACCGGCAAGATATATAACTATATTGGAATCCACAAGTCGGATTCGAACGCGTCGCAGTTCAAACAAAAAGCGCGCGGCAAGCCGCGCGCTGATCGTTTCCATGGTGGCCGGCTCGTGGCTAGTAAAGTCCGCCGCCGCCCTCGCTGATGGCCTTGCTGGCCTGCGGCGACAACGCCTCGCCCGAACCGTTGCTGCCATCCTCGCCCATGCCGATGACCCAGTAACTGTCGGCGGGCCCGGTACCGGGCTTGAACGCCTCGATGATCGTACCCTGCTGGCCCTCCTGGGCCTGCATGCCGGTCTTGCGGTCGATGGCAATGAGCTTCATGCCCTCGGGAACCACGAAGTCGACCTTCGGCGTTCCTTCGAGTGCGACCGACATGAAGTCCTTGAAGATCGGCGCAGCGATGCCGCCGCCGGTCGATCCCTTGCCGAGCGGCGTCGGCTTGTCGTAGCCCATGTAGAGGCCGACCACGAGGTTGGGCGTGTAGCCAACGAACCAGGCGTCCTTTTCTTCGTTGGTCGTGCCGGTCTTGCCGGCCAGCGGACGGTCCAGTTCGCGCAGCGTCATCGCCGTACCGCGCTGGACCACGCCTTCCATCATCGAGGTGATCTGGTAGGCGGTCATGGGGTCGAGCACCTGCTCGGAATTGTCGATCAGCTCCGGCTCGGGCTGGTTGGCCCATTCGGTGGCGACGCAGCCCTCGCAGCCGCGTTCGTCGTGCTTGTAGACGGTCTTGCCGTAGCGGTCCTGGATACGGTCGATCAGCGACGGCTTGATCTGGCGCCCGCCGTTGGCCATCACCGAATAGGCCGAGACCATGCGCATCACCGTAGTCTCGCCCGATCCAAGCGACATCGCCAGCACCGGCAGCATCTTGTCGTAGACGCCGAAGCGTTCGGCATATTCGGCGACGGTCTGCATGCCGAGGTCGTTGGCCAGCCGCACCGTCATCAGGTTGCGCGACCGTTCGATGCCGGTGCGCAAGGTCGACGGGCCAGCCGCCTTGCCGTCATAGTTCTTCGGCGTCCAGCTCGTCGTACCCGTCTGGATGGTGATCGGCCCGTCCATGATGACCGACGCCGGCGTGTAGCCGTTGTCGAGTGCCGCGGCATAGACGAACGGCTTGAAGGCCGATCCCGGCTGGCGCATGGCCTGTGTGGCGCGGTTGAATTCGGACTGCGAGTAGGAGAAGCCGCCGACCATCGCGAGCACGCGCCCGGTGTGCGGGTCCATCGCCACCAGCCCGCCGGAAACCTCCGGCGGCTGACGCAGCGCGTAGCCGTCGCCCTTCTCGTTCTTCTCCACGAAGATCACGTCGCCCGGCTTGAGCACTTCGGCCGGAGAATTCGCCTTGAGGCGCTTGCCGTCGACGACGTAGCGCATGGCAAAGCTCATGTCTTCTTCCGACACCTTGCCCTGCTCGCGCTCCTTCACCAGCGCGCCCGACACATCCCGCTTGGGCTGCAGGCCGATGTCCAGGCCTGTGCCGGAACTGTCTAGCACCACGGCGAGGCGCCACTCGGGCACGTCGTCGAGGCCCTTCACCTCTCCGAGTGCGGTGCCCCAATCGCCGGAAACGTCGATCTTGGTCACCGGCCCACGGTAGCCGCGCAGGCGATCGTACTTGAGCAGGCCGGTCTGCATCGCCTTGCGGGCGACGAGCTGCAGCTTGGGGTCGAGGGTGGTGCGCACCGACAGGCCACCCTCATACAGCGCGTCCTGGCCGTAGCGGGCGATCAGCTCGCGGCGAACTTCCTCGGTGAAATACTCGCCGGCGAACAGATAGGTGCCGTTGCGGCGCGGCGTGACGCCCAGCGGCGTCGCCTTGGCCTTTTCGCCCTCCTCGCGCGACACGTAGCCGTTGGTTACCATCTGGTCGATCACCCAGTTGCGGCGCTCGATGGCACGGTCGGTGTACTTGAACGGCTGATAGTTGGACGGACCCTTGGGCAGGGCAGCGAGATAGGCGGCCTCGGCGACGGTCAGCTCGTTGACCGACTTGTCGAAATAGGTCAACGCAGCGCCGGCGATGCCGTAGGCGCCCAGGCCGAAGAATATCTCGTTGACATAGAGCTCGAGGATCCGGTCCTTCGAATAGGCCTGCTCGATGCGGAACGCCAGGATCATCTCCTTGATCTTGCGCTCGTAGGTCTGGTCGGAGCTGAGCAGGAAGTTTTTGGCGACCTGCTGGGTGATCGTCGAGGCGCCCACCTGGCGGCGGCCGGAGCCGACGTTCTGGAAATTGGTGAAGACCGCCCGCATGAGGCCGGTCACGTCGATGCCGGGATGGTTGTAGAAATTCTTGTCCTCGGCGGAGAGGAAGGCTGCCTTGACCCGGTCGGGCACGGCCTGGATTGGCAGATAGAGCCGGCGCTCGCGGGCGAACTCGCCCATCAGCGCACCGTCGGAGGCGTGGATGCGGGTGGTCACCGGCGGCTCGTATTTGGCCAGGACCTCGTAGTCGGGCAGCTCCTTGGTGAGCTGGCCGATATAGATCGCCACGCCTGCCGCGACGATCAGCGCAAGCGCCGTGCCGATGCCGAAGAAATAGCCGATGAGACGAATCATGCCCGCTCCAGTACAAGGTTCGGGGATTCCCTAAACCAACCCGCTGTTGCCGCAAGCTGCAGGAACCGTCCCGATCCGCAATCGGTCACCCTTGTCGCGCTGTTGTGGGCAAAATACGGCAACATTCCAAGTCAGGCAAAGATTTCGACGACAGCAACCTTACCGGGCATCGATAGTGGCGCTCCGGTAACGCGTAGTATCAGCCGTCCGGCCAGATCAGCCGCCCGCCGCCCGCCGGTCGGCAAAGAAGGCAGCAACCGCCTTGGAAATGCTCCCCGCGACCTTCTCGCGCCAGTCGGAGCTGCGCAGTTGCTCTTCGTCCTTGGCATTGGAAAGATAGCCGAGTTCGACCAGCACCGAGGGAACGTCGGGAGCCTTGAGCACGCGGAACCCGGCCGATCGATGCGGATTGTTGATCATTCCGACCGTCGGCGAGAGTTCCGACACCAGAGACCGGGCGAAACGCATCGAAAACCCGTGAGTCTCGCGCCGTATCAGGTCTACCAGGATATCCGAGACTTCGGGGTTCTCGTCCGCCGCCGGGATGCCGGCGAGCTGGTCGGAGAGGTTCTCGCGGTCGGCAAGCGCCTGCGCCTCCGCATCCGACGCCTTGTCGGAGACCGTATATACGGTTGCGCCGCGCACGCCCTTCAATCTGATCGTGTCGGCGTGAATGGAGATGAAAAGGTCGGCTCCCTGCTGACGTGCGATGCGGACACGGTCGTCCAGCCGGAGGAATTCGTCGCCCTCGCGGGTCAAGCTCACCTTGTATGCCGGGTTAGCCTCCAGAACCGTCCTCAGCTCCTTGGCGAAGGCGAGCGTGATCGACTTCTCGACGGTGCCGTTCATACCTTCGGCGCCGCCGTCTATGCCGCCGTGGCCAGGATCGATGACGATGGTGAAGGGCTCGTTCTCCTGGCCTGCCGGCTTCTCGATGCGGCCGGCCTTCGCCGTGGTGGTGGTCGAGCCCGTGGTCGCGGACTGGACCGCGAGCGCGGCTTCGAACTCCCGTTCTGACGCAGCGGCGATATCCGCAACCATGCGGTAACCCTTGCCGTCCTCGTTGGCGAGCACGTCCACCCGCTCGACGTTGAAGGGCCCCTTGGACGTCACCACCAGCCGCGAGGTCCCCTCGCCTGACGGGCCGTAGCGTACAGCCCTCACCAGACCGCGCGGCATGAGATCCTTGGCATCAAGGCTGAGCGTCGCATCGGGCAGATCGACCACCAAGCGATGAGGCGCGCGCAGCAGGAACCACTTCGGCTCCGGCTCGCGATCGAAATTCATGACGATGCGCATGCGCGTGGCATCGCCGGCCATCTTGTAGTCGAGCGCGCTGACCTGGTCGGCCGCACATGCCGGGCGGCATTCGATGCCGACAAAGACCAAGACGAATGTCAGGACGCCTAGAAAGGCGCGCAATGCACGCCAGCCGCCGGCCTGAAAGCTCTTGTCGGTCACTGCCGCAGTACCCATCTGTTTGTTGCCGCTCACGGCGCCGCGGCCGATTTGCTGCGCCCCTTCGATTAACGACTGGTAACCAGAGAAGGTTAACCAAGCCTTTTTTTCGGATACGCCACCAGGTTGCAATTTCGGCTTTTGCCGGCGTCGGAAATCGGGGTTGCCATCATCCCCGCCAAATCATAAAAGCGACGTTGGATCACTGCAATCCAGGGCCCGCGCCCCAGCGTCTTCCGCCTGGGAACCCCGCGACGAGCGATGGCCCTGCTGGCAACAGAGATAAGATCTCGGTGATCGCGTCGAATTTCGCAGCCACAGGCCCGTGGCGGGGCCGCAGCTGCGTGAGGAAAACGGCCGGACACTCCACTCCGCGCCGGCTCTGTAAGAGCAAAGTAGCTGGTCCGGTTTTCCGGGCTTAGGTTGAAAACAAGGTTCCGCGAGGTCACGCATTGGCCACAGGCGAAATCATGAGGTCCGCAAGGAACCGCGCCATTCCGGCAGCGGGCGGCACCGCCATGGCGCTTGGGCTGCGGCCGGCGGACGCAAAATTATCCGGCACCACTGTGTCAGCAAACTCACGGCGGCGGGCACTTTCCCGCAGGCCGCGGCTGACAGTTGCCGGCAGGAAACCAGATAATGCCCAACAAGATGCTGATAGACGCCTCCCACCCGGAGGAAACACGGGTTGTCGTAGTTCGCGGTAACCGCATTGAAGAATTTGATTTCGAATCGCAGGATAAGAAGCAGCTCAAAGGAAACATCTACCTCGCCCGCGTGACGCGGGTCGAACCGTCGCTCCAGGCTGCCTTCGTCGAATATGGCGGGAACCGTCACGGCTTCCTCGCATTCAGCGAAATTCATCCCGACTACTACCAGATCCCCGTCGCCGACCGGCAGGCGCTGCTGCGCGCCGAGGCTGAAGAGGCCGAAGACGAGGACGAGGATGAGGAAGGCGGCGAGGAACGGCAGGACCGGAACCGTGGCCGCCGCCGGCGTCGGGGCGGAAAAAACCGTGGACGAAGCGGCGACGAGCACAAGTCCGAAGCCGCAAGCGACGACGAAAACGCCGCCGCCAGCGAGGACGGCGAATCAGCGGCCGCCGAGGATGCAACCGAGGCGCGCAATGACGAAGAACGCGAGGCCGAACAGCCTGACGAAGCATCGGATGACGAGGCCGACGCGCAGGAGACCGGCTCCATCGCGGCTGCGATAGAAGCCGACGTCATTTCCGAACGGGCGCCCGAGCCGGCAACCACCGAAAACGAGAACGGCGGCAGCGTCGAGGAGGTCCATTCCGGCCACCACGACGACCACGAGATCGAGTCGGTCGGCGCCGAGGACGCCATCGAGGAAGCCCGCGACCGCCGCAAGCCGGTGCGCCGCCACTACAAGATCCAGGAAGTCATCAAGCGCCGCCAGA
Organism: Mesorhizobium sp. CC13; assembly: GCF_039907765.1. Classification (NCBI taxonomy): domain Bacteria; kingdom Pseudomonadati; phylum Pseudomonadota; class Alphaproteobacteria; order Hyphomicrobiales; family Phyllobacteriaceae; genus Mesorhizobium; species Mesorhizobium sp. CC13. Next base: position 228,283 of record NZ_JARDJI010000005.1, read on the forward strand.
TCCTGCTGGTGCAGGTGGTCAAGGAAGAGCGCGGCAACAAGGGCGCCGCTCTGACGACCTACCTGTCGCTTGCCGGACGCTATTCGGTGCTCATGCCGAACACCGCCCGCGGCGGCGGCATCTCGCGCAAGATCACCAACGCGCAGGACCGCAAGCGCCTCAAGGAGGTCGTCGCCGACCTCGAGGTGCCGAAGGGCATGGGCGTCATCCTGCGCACGGCCGGCGAAAGCCGCACCAAGGCCGAGATCAAGCGCGACTACGAATACCTGATGCGCCTGTGGGAAAACGTGCGGTCGCTGACGCTGCAGTCGACCGCGCCCGCCCTCGTCTACGAGGAAGGCAGCCTCATCAAGCGTTCGGTGCGCGATCTCTACAACAAGGAGATCGACGAGATCCTCGTCGCCGGCGAAGACGGCTACCGCGAAGCCAAGGACTTCATGCGCATGCTCATGCCGAGCCATGCCAAGGCGGTCCAGCCCTATCGCGACAACACCCCGATCTTTGCCCGCAACGGCATCGAGGCGCAGCTCGACAAGATGCTGCAGCCGCAGGTGACGCTCAAGTCGGGCGGCTACATCATCATCAACCAGACCGAAGCCCTGGTTTCCATCGACGTCAACTCCGGGCGCTCGACCAAGGAACATTCGATCGAGGATACGGCGCTCCAGACCAATCTCGAGGCGGCCGAGGAGGTCGCGCGCCAGCTCAGGCTGCGCGACCTTGCCGGCCTGATCGTCATCGACTTCATCGACATGGAGGAGAACCGCAACAACCGTGCGGTCGAGAAGAAGCTCAAGGATTGCCTGAAGAACGACCGCGCACGCATCCAGGTCGGCCGGATCTCGCACTTCGGCCTTATGGAGATGTCGCGTCAGCGCATCCGCGCCAGCGTCCTCGAATCGACCATGAAGCCATGCCCGACCTGCGGCGGCACCGGTCACGTGCGCTCGGATTCGTCCGTGGCGCTGCTCGTGGTCCGCGCGATCGAGGAGTTCCTGCTCAAGGACTCGCGCAATCACATCACCGTCAAGACCCCGTTCGCGACCGCGCTCTATGTGCTGAACCACAAGCGGGCGACGCTGGTCGAACTCGAGCAACGCTTCGGCCTGACCATCACGATCGAGGCGGACGACACGATCGGCGCGCAGCACTACGCCATCTTCCGCGGCGCGATCGCCGAAAAGCCGGCGGCTCCCGCCGTGGCGGTCCAGGCGCCGGCCTATGCCGAGCCGGAGGAGATCGAGGACGAGATCCCGGTCGAGGAAGAAGAGGTCGCCGAGGCCGAAGCGCAGCCATCGCGCCAGCAGCCCGCTTCGGGCGATGGCGAGGACAAGCGCGACCGCAAGCGCCGCAAGCGTCGCCGCCGTCGTGGCGGACGCGACCGGGAACACCCGGCAGCCGCGGAAGATGCGATGTCCGTCGACGAGAGTGCGGAGTTTGCCGCTGAGGCAACCGAGGAGACCGATGACGAGACCGACGCGGCAGTCCTGGCGGAAGCTCCGGACACTGCCGAGGACGCGGCCGCCAAGAAGCGCCGGCGCGGCAAGCGCGGCGGCAAGCGCAACCGCAAGGACGGCGAACAGCCGGCCGAGGGCGACGCAGACGTCGTAGCGGAAGATGCCGAAACGCCTGCCGCGGACGCCGCGGCGGAACCAGCAGCCGAGGTCTCGGCCGAACCTGCGCCTCAGGAACCCGCGGCGGAGCCGATGGCGGAGGCCAAGCCGAAGCGGGCGCGCCGCACGACCAAGGCCAAGAAGGCCGAAGACGATGCCGCGGAGGTCGCTTCCGCGCCCGAGCCAGCGCCGAAGGCTGAAGAAGCCGATGCCGTGGCCGAGAAGAAGCCGGCAAAGCCCCGCGCGCCTCGGCGCAAGGCCGCATCGACCGCCGAAGCGGCTGCGGTTGTTGCGGAGCCGGCAGCTGCTCCGGCCGCCCCCGTGGTGACCTCTCTGGGCGAGGCTGAATCCGGCGAAGCCAAGCCCAAGAAGGCCGGGTGGTGGCAGCGCAAGGGCTTCCTCTAAATCGCTAATATAGCAGGAGCCGACCCGCAGATTGCGGGTCGGCTTCATTGTAATTTTAGAATATTTTGCTTGCAGACCTGCGTGCTTTCGACCGATATACGAGGCACTGGATAGATAGACTCATATATTGCGTTGATACTGCCCGAGGTGCTTGCCGATGACGACTGACAATAAGATCGACTTTCTCGGACTGACCGCTCATATCGTCAGCGCCTACGTGGAGAACAACAAGGTTCCGGCATCGGGGCTGCCGGACCTGATCGCCAGCGTGAACAGCTCGATCCAGTCGCTGGGCAATCCGGCTGAAGAGCCGATCGAGGCGCCCCAGCCTGCCGTCAATCCCAAGCGGTCGATCCATCCGGATTACATCATCTGCCTGGAAGACGGAAAGAAGTTCAAGTCGCTGAAGCGCCACCTCTCGGTCCACTTCGGCCTTACGCCTGAAGAATACCGCGCGAAGTGGGGCCTGCCCGCGGACTATCCGATGGTCGCCCCGAACTATGCCGCCGCTCGTTCCGAACTCGCCCGCACGCTGGGCTTGGGCAGGAAGCAGGCCGCTCCCGTCAAGCGCGGTCGCGCCAAGAAGGCGTGATCCCGACGCTACTGCCCCAAAGCAGCAACTCGGGGCCGCAACTACCGAGCGGCCACGACGTCAGCCGAATAGCGCAATTCCCGCATCGGACGCACGCGTAACGTCGTCTGGTCGTAGACCGGGTGTGCCTTGTAGGCTGCCAGGGCCTCGAGGTCGGCAAACTCCGCATAGACGACGATGTCGATCTCGTCGGACAGCGGATCGACCTTGGTGTTGACTGTGACCTCGAAGCAGGTCGAGTGCGGGATCTTGCCAAGCGCCGACAATTCCTCGCGGATCGTCTCGACATCCTCTTGGCGCCGCGCGCTGAAGAACACGATGTGCCGGATCAAGGCGCGATTCCTTCTGTTCGTTGTGCTGGCGCCTTTTGGGTCTGCTTTTTGTCCGCGTCAATCCGGCAAAGAGCCACGGGCACAAGCCGGCCGATCCATGAACCAGGCGCTTGGTCGTCCAGACGACTGCCCGACGTGTCCCTGGCATACCTGAGTACCGCAAGATGACACTTGCGATTCACGGCATTGCCGACGAAAGTTGCGTGGAAATTCGATTTCGGTGCCAATTCCCGGCTGCATCGGCAAGTCAACCGCGGGGCCGCCAGCAGATTCCGAGTGTTGCGCGGCGCGCGCGGGGTGTGCGGGCTTGCTGCCTTCCGCAACGGTCGGGCAAACGATTTGGGACGGAGCGATATGGCCGAACCGAAATCAGACAAGGACAGTCGCAACGGCGAGATCGCCCTCCACGAGGGTAATCTGGCGGATTTCGCCAAGGGCCTGCCGGCCCGTGCGCGGCTGGCGCTGTCAGCGGCGCTGCAACTGCCCAAGGGCTCGCTCACGGTGAAGATCCCGGACGGCCGCAGCGTCCTCGTCGGCGGCAAGGCGCCGGGGCCCGCGGCGGAAATCGTGCTGCACAACTGGAACCTGCCCGGCCGCGCCTTCAGCGGCGGCACCATCGGACTGGCGGAATCTTATATCGACGGCGATTGGGAAAGCCCGGACGTGACGACCTTCCTCGAGCTGTTCGTGGTCAACACCGAGATCGGCGAAAAGGTTGCAGGCAGCGCGAACTGGCTCTTGAATGCCGTCCAGCGCGTCCGCCATTGGCTGCACGACAACACCCGCACCGGCTCGAAGCGCAACATTTCCGCGCACTACGACCTCGGCAACGGATTCTACAGCGAGTGGCTCGACCCAAGCATGACCTATTCGTCCGGCCTCTATGCGACCGGCGCGAACGACCTCGCCGGCGCACAGGCGGAAAAATACCGTGCCCTGGCGCGCGATGCGGGCATCGGCCCCGGCGACCATGTCCTCGAGATCGGTTGCGGCTGGGGCGGCTTTGCCGAATTCGCGGCGCGGGAGATCGGCTGCAAGGTCACGGGGCTCACCATCAGCCGCGAGCAGTTCGATTTCGCGCAGAAGCGCATCCAGGACGCAGGTCTCACCGACAGGGTCGAATTGAAGCTGCAGGACTATCGCGACGAGACCGGCAGCTACGATCGCATCGCGTCGATCGAGATGTTCGAGGCAGTGGGCGAAAAACACTGGCCAACCTTCTTCGCCAAGATGAAGCAGTGCCTGCGCCCGGGCGGCACGGCCGGCCTGCAGATCATCACCATCAACGAAGCCGCCTACCCGCTCTATCGCAAGCGGCCCGACTTCATTCAGCGCTACGTATTCCCGGGCGGCATGCTGCCCACGCCGGAACTGCTGAAGTCGCTCGGCGCCGATCATGGGCTCGATTACCTGCGCGAGCGCGTCTTTCCGCAGGACTACGCGCGTACGCTTGCGGAATGGCGGACCCGGTTCTGGTCGTCCTGGGAGCGCATCGTGCCGCTCGGCTTCGACGAACGCTTCAAGAAGCTCTGGGAGTTCTATCTCCACTATTGTGAGGCGGGGTTCCGGGCCGAATACATCGACGTGAGACAGGTCGTCTACAAGGCCTAAAATTCGCAGTCGTTGAACAGCGTATATCTGGAGCGACGACATAAACGTGCCGGAATTTCGTCCTCAAAATGACGGACTATTCTTGAACCTGAGGCCACGGGTCGGGCCTCGGAGCGAATCAAGACATGCGCAGGCGGTATTTCTTCCTTCTGACCTTCCTTGCCGCTGGCGGCGCCATCTATCTCAACAACAGTTCGCTGCTTTCGGGCCGGCCCGCCGGCAAGCCCGTGATCCTCGCCCATCGCGGGCTCGCGCAGGAGTTCGAGCGGGCCGGCCTGACCGCCGAGACCTGCACCGCCAAGAGGATGCTGCCGCCGCGCCACGACTATCTCGAGAACACGCTCGCCTCGATGGAGGCGGCATTTGCCCTCGGCGCCGACGTTCTGGAGCTCGACGTGCAGCCCACCACCGACGGCCAGTTCGCCGTTTTCCACGACTGGACCGTAGACTGCCGCACCGAAGGCAGCGGCCGGACCCGTGACCTTTCCATGGCAGCGCTCAGGCAGCTCGACGTGGGCTACGGCTACACGGCGGATGGCGGCAAGACCTTCCCCTTCCGCGGCAAGGGCATGGGCCTGATGCCGTCGCTCGACGAGGTTTTTTCGCGCTTCCCCGACCAGCGCTTCCACATCAACCTCAAGAGCAACGATCCGGCGGAAGGCAAGGCCCTTGCGGCCTATCTCTCGACGCTTCCGGCCGAACGGCGTGCAGCCCTCGCCGTCGTCGGCGGCGACGCCCCGGTCCGGGCAATCAAGGAAGCCTTGCCCGGCATGCGCGCCGTCAGCAAAGAATCGCTGATGAGATGCCTGTTGCGCTACGAGGGCCTGGGCTGGACCGGCTATGTGCCGGATGCCTGCCGCGGCACCGCCCTGCTCGTCCCGGTCAACGTCGCGCCCTGGCTCTGGGGCTGGCCAGACCGCTTCCTCGACCGCATGGAGAGCGTCGGCACCAGCGTCTATCTGCTCGGGCCCTATGGCGGCGGTGGCTTCTCGGACGGCATCGACGACCCGGCCACCGTCGACCGGCTGCCCGCGGGCTACTCGGGCGGCATTTCGACCGATCAGCTGGACGCGATCGCCCCCGCCGTCGCCAGGCGGGAGCTCTGAGGAACTTGTAGGGAGCGGCCGGCATGGCGCGACCGCCCCGAGGTGGGTCGAGGAAGCGGTCCGGTCAGAGGGTTATGCGATACTTCGCAAAACCCTCGGCGCCCTCGCCGGCCTGCTCGATCCTCACGGCCTTGATCTCGGCGAGGTGCTCCTTCGCCTTCGGGCCGGTCTCGAAGATCACCGAAGCACCCTGCACGGGCGCAAACGACCAGTTCGAGTCGGCCGACGGATTGATCGTGCCCTGGTCGACGATGTAGCGCACGATGACGTCGCGGTTGGTGTCGGGCGCTTCGAATATCACCTTCGAGGCATTGATCTCGGGGAAGTTGCCCCCGCCCCCGGCCCGGTAGTTGTTGGTCGCGACGACGAATTTTGCCGCCGGATCAATCGGTTTTCCTCCGAACATCAAGTCGACGATGCGGTTGGAGCCGGCATTCAGCACGGTGCCCTTGGAATCATATTTGGGCGGTTGGGCCAGGTCGACCCTGTAGGTGACGCCGTCGATGACGTCGAAATTGTAGGACGGGAAGTCGGCATTGATCAGCGGCTGGTCCGCCTTGCCCGGCTCCACCTTATTGAAGATGCCGGCCGACATCTCGAGCCATTCCTTCACCTGCGCGCCGGTGATCGCCACAGCCTGGACCGTGTTGGGATAGAGGTAGAGGTCGGCGACATTCTTGATCGCCACGTCGCCAGCCGGCACATCGGTGTAGTAGTCCGGCCCGCCGCGTCCGCCGGACTTGAACGGCGCCGCGGCCGAGAGTACCGGCAGGTCCTTGTGCTCGGTGTCCTTCAGCATGTCCTTGATGTACCAGGTCTGCGCCTGGCTCACGATCTGCACCGACGGATCGTCGGCGACCAGCGCGAAGTAGGAGTAGAGCGGCGCCGACGTCTTGCCCACAGGCGTACGCACATAGGCGATCGTCGCCTCGTGCTCCTCCTTCACCGCCGCCTCGACCGAAGCCCGGCTTTCCACCGTCGGCATAACCTTCTTGTCGACGCGCTTGAAGATCGGCCGCGCCTCGCTGGTCGAACTGACCACCTTCCAGGCATTGCCGTCGCGCTCCAGCATCAGGTCGATCAGGCCGAGATGCGATCCCCAGAACCCGCCCATCACGCCCGGCTTGCCGTTGATCGTGCCCTTGGCGTTGTCGACGCCGGCAACGCCCTCGAATTTGGGGCCGGGGAAATCGAGATGGCTGTGGCCGGTGACGATGGCGTCGATACCATCCACTCCTGCGAGCAGGATCGACGCGTTCTCCAGATTGTCGCCGGCAGCCGGCGTGCCCATGCCCGAGTGAGCCAGCGCGATGATGATGTCGGCGCCCTCCTCCTTCATCTGCGGCACCCAGGCCTGGGCGGTCTTGACGATGTCGCGGGTCATCGCCTTGCCGCTTAGATGCTTGGCGTCCCAGGTCATCACCTGGGGCGGCACGAAGCCGATCAGGCCGATGCGGATCGGCTGCTCGGCGCCCGCGCCGTCCTTCAGCTTCTTGTCGACGATGACATAGGGCTTCAGGAACAGCTCGTCCTTGGTGGCGTCGGCGGCGAGCTGGCCCTTGGTCAGGTTGGCGCAGACGAAGGGGAAACTGGCGCCGTTGAGCACCTTGAACATGTAGTCCAGGCCATAGTTGAACTCGTGGTTGCCGAGCGTCGAACAATCGTAGCCCAGCGTGTTCATCGCCTTGATGATCGGGTGTATGTCGCCGTCCTTCATGCCGCGCTGATAGGCCATGAAGTCGCCCATCGGGTTGCCCTGCAGGAAGTCGCCATTGTCGAGGAGCAGAGAGTTGGTGGCCTCGGCCCGGATGGAGTCGATGATCGATGCGGTCCTGGCCACGCCCATCGTGTCGTTCGGCTTGTCGGCGTAATAGTCGTAGGGGAAGACGTGGACGTGGAGGTCGGTCGTTTCCATGATCCTGAGATGCGCCTGTTTGGCCTGCGCGCGCGCCGAGAATGGATGCATCATCACGATCGCGCCGGCGGCCGCAGAGCCGGCAAGGAAAGAACGGCGAGAAATCGGGTGAAGCATGTTGGACATTTTCACTCTCCAGAGGAAATGAACTGACAGTATTCAGCCGGCGTAAGAAAGATGAAATCTTGCGCCAATTTCAGCGCAAGTCCAGCGGCTCGATGTAACAGCCCCGTGACGAGCCCTAGGGAATGGATTGGTCCAGCGAGGCCGACCCAGCTATGCACCGCGGGCCGCTCATCGTCCCGAAAGTTTTCAGGCCAGGTCCGGACGCATGCCCATGGCGGTGCGGTCGATCACTTCGCGCAGCGCGAAGGACGAGTTGATCTTGGTGACGTGCGGCATCGCCGAAAGCCACTCCTTGTGGATGCGTTCGTAGTCGGGCAGGTCGCGTGCGGCGATGCGCAGGATGTAGTCGTATTCGCCCGACATCAGGTGGCAGGAGAGGATGTTGGGGCAGCGCTTCACCGCCACCTCGAACTCGCTCAGCGTCTTCTCGAACTGGCCGGACAGCGATATGTGGACGATCACCGTCATCTGGTGGCCGAGCGCAGCGTTCGAAAGCCTGGCGTGATAGCCGCTGATGATGCCCGACTTCTCCAGGTTGTCGAGACGGCGCGAACAGGCCGACTGGGACAGGCCGACCTTCTCGGCCAGCGCCGCATTGGGCATGCGGCCATCCTTCTGGAGCGAGTCCAGAATGGCGATATCAATCCTGTCCAGCGGCATTCTTCGAATTTCCTTCGATATTTACAGCGAACGACGCAAGGATTATCGAACGCAGCCAGCATGCGCAACTCATTTCGCAAACATATTCGAGCCGATTCGTGATTCACTTCCTACATAGGGAACAAGAGCCTGAACGGCTGCGGAGGAGCGAGAAATGCGTGTTGGTTGCCCCAAGGAAATCAAGAACCACGAGTACCGCGTCGGACTGACCCCCGGCTCGGTCCGCGAATATGTCGCCCACGGCCATGAAGTGCTGATCGAGACCGGCGCGGGTGCCGGCATCGGCGCCGACGACAACGCCTACCGCGGGGCCGGCGCGCATATTGCCAAGACGGCGGAGGAGGTCTTCACCCGCTCCGACATGATCGTGAAGGTCAAGGAACCCCAGCCCAAGGAATGGGCGCAGCTGCGCGACGGTCAGATCCTCTACACCTACCTGCACCTCGCTCCCGACCCTGATCAGACCAGGGGGCTGCTCGCCTCCGGGGTCACGGCGGTCGCCTACGAAACGGTGACCGACGACCGCGGCGGCCTGCCGCTGCTGGCCCCGATGTCGGAAGTTGCTGGAAGGCTGTCGATCCAGGCGGGCGCCACCGCCCTGCAGAAGGCCAATGGCGGCCGCGGCGTGCTGCTCGGCGGCGTGCCAGGCGTGCTGCCAGGCAAGGTCGCGGTGATCGGCGGCGGCGTCGTCGGCCTGCATGCCGCCCGCATGGCTGCCGGGCTCGGTGCCGACGTTTCCATCATCGACCGTTCGATCCCGCGACTGCGCCAGCTGGACGACCTCTTCGGCGGCCGCGTCCATACCCGCTATTCGACGGTCGAGGCCCTGGAGGAAGAGTGCTTCTCGGCCGACATCATCGTCGGCGCAGTCCTCATCCCGGGAGCTGCGGCGCCGAAGCTCGTCAGCCGCGAGATGCTCTCGGGCATGAAGAAGGGCGCGGTGCTGGTCGACGTCGCCATCGACCAGGGCGGCTGCTTCGAAACCTCGCACGCCACGACCCACGCCGATCCGACCTACGAGGTCGACGGCATCATCCACTACTGCGTAGCCAACATGCCGGGTGCGGTGCCGGTGACCTCGGCGCACGCGCTCAACAACGCCACGCTGCACTACGGCCTGGCGCTCGCCGACCGCGGCCTCAAGGCACTCGCAGACGAACCGCATCTGCGCAACGGGCTCAACGTGCATCGCGGGCGGATCACCAACCGCGCCGTCGCCGAGGCCCTCGGCTACGAGATGGTCGACGCCAAGGCCGCACTGGCGGCCTGAGTCGCGTCCACGACACCTTCGAACGCCCGCCGCAGCGATGCGGCGGGCTTTCGTTTTGTTCGGTCAGGCCTCCGCTGCCAACTCGATCCGGCACTGATAGCAATTGTTCCTGGCCGAGCGCATGTGCACGTAGGCGACGTCGGGCAGCGCCAGCAATTCGTGGGCCTTCGCGACGATCTCCGGCGTCGGCGTTACCGCCCCGGTGCCATAGACGATGCGATCGTTGGCACCGTAGCCGCGCAGGATGTAGTCGCGGGTCTCCTTGAACAGTTCGGGAAGATCGGCGGTGTCGTCTGCGCGCGCGCACTCCTCCGCATGGAGGAAGATCGGGCCGGTTTCCGCATAGGGCTGCAACGCTGGAAACGGCCGGTAGGCGAGAATGAGATACGGCTCGCCCGCGGCCACGTTCTTCAGGCAGTGGCGGCAGGGCACGCCGTCGCCATCGGAAAGGCGGCACTCCGGGACCATGCCGTAGGCATCGAACGCCCCTCGCTGCAGCGCTCTCACGTCGTCGGTGGGCAAGGCCTTAAATTTCAGGGTCATGGCGGCAGTCCTCTTGGTGCGATCCCGGCAAGCTAGGCCGAGCCCAAGGGGGCGCCCACCCGATTCCCGCTAGACCGACAGGGTTTCATCCATCAGCGCATCCAGCACCCGCACCTACCACTCTGATCGTCATCTCGCCCCGATATGAATAAAGCCCGGCTTTGGCAAGCCGGGCTCCAAGCGGATCGAACCGTTCCGCGTCAGCGGATGAAGTCGTCGAAGCGGCGCAGGGTCACGCGCCGATTGCGCCAGTTCTCGTTCTGGGTCGGCACCAGCAGGAACTCCTCGCCGTAACCGACGGTCTCGAGTGCGTAGCCCGGAATGCCGAACTCCCGTACCAGCGTCCGCCTGAGCGAGGCGGCGCGGCGCTCGGAAAGCGCCTGGTTGGACGCAAACGAGCCCACGGCGTCGGTATGACCCTCGATCAGCACGCGCGTTTCGGGGTCGCGGCGCAGGATGCGATTGAGGGCATTGGCGATGTTCTCGACCTTGCCGTATTGCGAATAGGGAATCTCGGCCGAGCCGAAGGCGAAGTTGATCGACTGGATGTCGATCGAGGGCGCCATGCGGCGCAGGTCCGGCCGGCGCTTGAACTCGCGTATGGTCACGCGCTGGTTCGGCTTGAGCTTGACCGTCGGCGCTGCCTCGAGCTGGCGCTCGATCTGTGCCGCCGAAGGCGTGGTCGCCTGGGCGGCGGCAAAGGATGGCACGGCGATCAAGGCAATCAGCGCAGCTGCCAAGGTGCGGCGGTTCAGCATCAATTATTCTCCTGTCAATTCGACATGAAGTCGAACCCAATGGCCGGGAAGATGCAACAAGCAACCTGAAGATGCGATGAACGGACGGTTCAGACTAGGTTGGCGCCGTTATTCACGCATCACGCTTGCCGCGCGTTCCGCAAAGGTCATCGTCCGCACGTTTTCGGATTTCTGCGCCACCGGCGAAAATCCCATCTTCTGGTAGAGCGGCAAGGCGGCGGGATGGTCCAGCGTGCAGGTCTGCACCGAGACCTTGCGCGGCCTATAGGACCAGGCGGCGGCGATCGCCGCCCCGAGGAACCAGCGCCCGAGCCCCTGCCCCGTGGCGTGATCCATCAGACCGAAATAGGCAAGCTCCACTTCCTCCGGCAAATGCGGCTTGAGGTCGAAGAAGCCCGCCGGCGCGCCATCCAGGTAGAGCACCCTGATGTCGCGGTCTTCGCGGTGCAGGCCGGCGGCGAGTTCCTCGTCGTCGAGCCGCAGGATGTTGACCCAGTGCCATCTGCGCCCGACGCGGTCCGCCAGGTAGCGATAGTAGTGCAACGGTATGTCGCGTGTCCTGAGCAGGGCGATCTGGCGATTGACCGGCAGCGGCGGCTGATAGGCCGGCGGCACGTGCATTTCCAGGAAGGTCACCGTGACCGGTATGATCTCGCTGCGGCCGGCCGGCATGGTCACGCCTTGCCCGTGGCCACCGGCGTGTCGGACAAGCCTCCCCATTCGGTCCATGAGCCGTCATAGAGGCGGTTGTCGCCGTGACCGAGCGACTGCAGGGCGAGCGTGATGACGGCTGCCGTCACGCCCGAACCGCAGGTGGTGACGACGGGCTTGGACAGGTCCAGCCCCGCCGCCTCCAGCGTCGACTTCAGGCGGTCGAGGGGAAGCAGTTCGCCATTCTCCGAGAGCGATGCCGACGGCACGTTGCGCGCCCCCGGCATGTGCCCGGAGCGCAGGCCCGCGCGCGGTTCGGGATCGCGGCCTTCGAAGCGTCCCGCGGAACGGGCGTCCGCCACCTGAGCGGCGCCGGAACGGACGATCTCGCGCATCTCGGCCAGCGACACGACTTTTGAAGCATCGTAGTCGACGTGGAAGACGTTCGGCGCGGTTTTCGTCGGCTGGGAGGTCACCGGACGGCCATCGGCCTTCCAGCGATCGAAGCCGCCATCCAGGATGTAGACCTGGAACACGCCCATGATGCGGAACATCCACCAGACCCGCGGAGCCGCAAGGAACCCCGGCCCGTCGTAGATGACGATCGTGTCGTCGGCCGATATGCCCATCGAGCCCGCGTGGCGTGCAAACAGCGCTGGCGACGGCAGCATGTGGGGCAGCGCCGAATCGAGATCGCAAACGAGATCGAGGTCGAAGAACACCGAGCCGGGAATGTGTGCCGCGTCGTATTCGGCGCGCGCGTCGCGCTTTTGCGCCGGCAGATACCAGGATGCATCGACGATCGACAGGCCCGGCGTGCCCAGCCGCTCCTCCAGCCAGTCCGCGTCAATGACGAAAGCGCTCTTCTCGCCCATGGGAGGCTCCTGCTCAGTTGGCGGGCATCGCGCCGAAGCGGATGCGGAAGCGGCGGTTTTCCCGCCCTTTCTTCTCGATCTTGCCGATGTGGATCTCGCCGATCTCGGCAGTTCGTGCGACATGGGTGCCGCCGCAGGGCTGGCTGTCGACCGAGGCATCGTCGCCGATGCAGACCAGCCTGATCCGTCCGGTACCCGAGGGCGGCCGCACGTTTTTCGACTTGACCAGGGTCGGATTGGCGGCCAGCTCTTCCTCCGATATCCAGCGCGTGTAGATCGGATGGTCGGCCCTGACGAGGGCCATCAGTTGCTCGGTCACCGCCTCCTTGTTGAAGCCGGCATCGGGAATGTCGAAATCGACGCGCGAATCGTCCTCTCCGACGGCGGCGCCGGTGATCGGATAGGGGCAGACGACGGTGAGCAGGTGACAGGCCGCGTGCATGCGCATCAGAAGGAGGCGGCGCGGCCAGTCGATCGCCAGCTTCAGCCGTTCGCCGATCTCTGGAACCGGTTGCTCCGTCCCCGGCACATGGATGATCTCGTCCTTGTGCTCGCCGGTGATGGTCGCGGCCACGGCGATCGGACTGCCGTCCTCGCGCAGCATCGTTCCGGTGTCGCCCGGCTGGCCGCCGGACGTCGCGTAGAAGATCGTGCGGTCCAAGATGATGCCGCCACGGTCGTTGACCGCGAGCACCTGGGCCGCAGACTCGCGCAGATAGGAATCGTCGCGGAACATCGCCTCGGTGGAATATGCCATCATGCCACCTGTTCGAACGGGACCTCGATGTCGACCGGCCGGTCCATCCACTCGGGCACCGGAAGCCCCTTGCCGCGCAGGAACTCCGGATTGAACAGCTTCGACTGGTAGCGGGTTCCGAAGTCGGCGAGGATGGTGACGATGGTGTGGCCCGGGCCCAGCTCGCGCGCCAGGCGCACGGCACCGGCAATGTTGATGCCCGAGGAACCGCCGACGCAGATGCCCTCGTCCTGGATCAGTTCGAAGACGATCGGCAGCGCCTCTTCGTCGGGGATCTGGTACGAGAAATCGGGCGTGAAGCCGTCGAGGTTGGCGGTGATGCGCCCCTGGCCGATGCCTTCGGTGATGGAGCTGCCCTCGGCCCTGAGTTCGCCCGTCGTATAGTAGCTGTGCAGGGCCGCGCCGAGCGGATCGGCGAGCGCGATCTTGATGTCATTGCGCTTCGACTTGAGCCCGATCGCCACGCCGGCGAGCGTCCCGCCGGTACCCACGGCCGAGACGAAGCCGTCGACCTTGCCGCCGGTCTGTTCCCATATCTCCTCGGCAGTCGTGCGGACATGGCCGTCGCGGTTGGCGACGTTGTCGAACTGGTTGGCCCAGATCGCGCCGTTGGGGTCGGTCCTGGCCAGTTGCTCGGCGAGCCTGCCGGAAACCTTCACATAGTTGTTCGGGTTCTTGTAGGGGACGGCGGGTACCTCGATGAGCTCGGCGCCGAGCAGGCGCAGCGCATCCTTCTTCTCCTGGCTCTGGGTGTCGGGAATGACGATGACCGTGCGATAGCCGAGCGCCTTGGCGACGACCGTCAGGCCGATGCCGGTGTTACCGGCGGTGCCCTCGACAATCACGCCGCCAGGGCGGAGCAGTCCGCGCTTCTCGGCATCGCGAATGATGAACAGGCCGGCGCGGTCCTTGACCGACTGGCCAGGGTTCATGAACTCGGCCTTGCCGAGAATCTCGCAACCGGTTTCCTCCGAGGCACGCCTGAGCCTGATGAGAGGGGTATTGCCGATGGCGTCGATCACCGAGCGATGCATGGAGATTCCTTCCTATTTCGCCGTGGAACCCTAGAAATCTGCACCTCGGCTTTCAAGGCAAGAATTTCTCTGGACCATTTACATTCTGCCGCAAACCACGCGCCAGTTAGGGTGCAGGACTTCTCCGCCCCAACATATCGGGCGAAAACAGGCCTTTGCAGGCGAAGGCTGCGCCGCTAGAGCTATGCGACACTATTTGCGGGGGATTTGAGTGAGTACTTACCGGGCCGCCCCGAAGGACGGCGTCGCGTGGATTACGGGTGGCAGCACGGGCATTGGCCGCGCGGTGGCCCGTCTCCTCGCCAAGCAGGGCTACACCGTCGCGGTCACCGTGCGTCCCAATGATCCGCTGGACGCGCTCATCGCCGAGACAAAAGGCATGGCTGGGCGAATCCTGTCCTTCCCGTCGGACGTCACCGACGAAGCCGGGATGGCGGCGGCAGTGGGCGCGATCGAGTCCCAGGCCGGCCCCATCGTGCTCGCCATCTTCAATGCCGGCGCCTACCTGCCCGTCAGGGGCGACGACCTGCAGCTCAATTCCTTCCGCCAGAGCTTCGACGTCAATGTCTTCGGCGTGCTCAACGGGCTTGCGCCGGTGATCGAACGCATGCGCAATCGCGGTCGCGGGCATGTCGTGTTCATGGGCTCGATCAGCGCCTATTTCGGCTGGCCGACGACCGCGGCCTACGCCGCGACGAAGGCCGCGATCAACGTCATCGCCGAGGCGCTCAAATTCGATTTCGACAAGATGAACATCCGGACCCAGGTGCTGAATCCCGGTTTCATCGACACGCCGCTGACCCAGAAGAGCGCGTTTTCGATGCCGGCCATGATGTCGGTCGACGACGCGGCCGAACGGGTCTGCCGGGCGATACTAAAGGGCGGATTCGAGGTCACCTTCCCGAGGCGCCTCACCTGGGGGATGAAGCTGCTTTTCGTCCTGCCGCGTCCCTTGCGGGAAATGGCGCTGCGAACTTCGACCCGGTGGAAAGCCGAGCCGATTGTCTATCTGCGGCGCTCGACCTTCGACTGACGATCAGGCCAGCGGCTGGGGCTTTGCGTCGCGCGCCCAGAGATAGATGAAAATCGCCGTGCCAAGCATCACGACATAGAACCAGAACAGCGCGGAATACGCCGCCGTGGGCTCGCCCGGCACCACGCTTGCCGTCACCACCGCACCGGTTGCGAACTGCATGGCGCCCACGCCGCCGATCGAGAAGAAATTCATCAGCGTGACGCCGCGCCCGACGAGATGGGCGGGGAAGAACGCGCGCGCATGCGCCATCAGCAGGCCATAGCTGCCGCCGGTCAGGCCGATGAGGACGAAGACGACAGTGACCGCCGCCACGTCGGTGAGGACATCGACGGCGAGATAGAGGATCGCCAGGAGACCGATGGTGTTCCCCACCACTGCGACCCACTTGCGGGTGCGGAAGATCGTGTCGAGCGGCCCATAGGTGAAGGCCCCGGCGACCATGGCCAGCGCCATGAACAAGGTCACCTGCCCTATCATCAAGGTATCCGCGCCATAGACGTCGACGAGATAGGGACCTGACCAGAGGCCGCGGATCCCCGTCGTCGGCGCATAGTTGATGGCCGTCAGCGGGATGATCGGCCACAGCACGCGCATGCGGAGCAACTCGCGGTAGCCGCCGAACCCGACCGCGCCCTGGTCCATGCCGGGCGGCGACTTCGGATCGCGCACGAGCGCCAGGATCGCCAGGGCGACCACGATCGTGACGAGCGCAAGCCCCGCCATCACCGGCCGCCAGCCGAACGCTTCGGCGGCCTGCGCCAGGGGTGCCGCGCCAATGACGTTGCCGGCGGTCCCGAAAGCCACCATCCACGAGGCCAGCACGGAAAACCGCGCGAGCGAAAAGACGCGGGCGAAGATGAACAGCGAAGACATCAGCACCGGCGCGCAGCCTATGCCGATCAGGGCCATAGCAGCGATCACCATCCATGGGGTCGACGCGGCCGCAAACAGGATTGCCCCTCCGCCGCCGCCGAGCATCAGCAACGCTGACGCCGTGCGCCGCGGCCCGAAACGGTCGAGCGACACGCCGATGGCGAACTGGGCCAGCGCAAAGGTGAGGAAGAACGCACCGGACGCCAGCGACAAGTGCGCCTTGGTTGCACCCAGTTCAGCGGTCAGCGCCGGCGTCAGCACGGCCATGAACGACCGGTAGAATTGCGACAGCACGTAGGCGATCGCGAGCGTCGCTATGCCGGTCATGCACCACCCCAAAGCAGAAAGGGCGGCCGAGGCACCGCCCCGACCGCCCTAACCTATTCATGCCATTGCAGCAAATGGACCAGGCTGGCCCGATCTGCTGCACAGATCAGGCAGCTCGCGAATTCGGTCCGCGATTGCCGAAGCCGCGGCGCTTGCCGCGAAACGGCTTGCCGCCGGCGGGCTTGTCCGCCTTCGGCGCGCCTGAGCCCGACCGATCGCCGCCCTTGGCGAAACGCGGCTTGCCACCGCCGTTGCCGCGACCGCGCTGGCCGTTCGGGCGCCCTTGCCTGCGCTCGCCGTCGTCGTCGTTGGCCGGCTCCGGCATGCGATGCTCACCGGCAGGACGCTGCGGATCGGGCTGGCCAAGATGGTCGGCGTCGACCGGCAGCTTCATGCGGATGATGCGCTCGACCTGCTTGAGCTTGGCGTTCTCCGAGGGATCGACCAGCGTGACCGCAACGCCGGAAGCACCGTTGCGGCCGGTACGGCCGATGCGATGGACGTAGCTCTCGGCCTCGTCCGGCAGGTCGAAATTGACGACATGGCTGATGCCGGGCACGTCGATGCCGCGCGCGGCGATATCGGTTGCCACCAGGATGCGGACGGAGCCGTCGCGGAAGCCGTTCAGCGCCTTCTGACGCGCGTTCTGCGACTTGTTGCCGTGGATGACCGCCGCCTCGAAGCCGTCACGCTCGAGGTCGCGGGTCACGCGGTCGGCGCCATGCTTGGTGCGGGCGAAGACGATCACCGAGCGCATGGCCTCGTCGGCCAGCATGTCGGAGAGGATCTTGCGCTTCTGCTTGGTGCGAGCCAGGACGACGCTCTGGCGGATTTCGGCCGCCGTGGTGCCCTGGGGAGCCACCTCGACGCGGACCGGGTCCCTGAGCAGCCCGGCTGCCAGCTCGGCGATCTCCGCCGGCATGGTGGCCGAGAACAGCGCCGTCTGGCGGAACTTGGCCGTCGCCTTGGCGATGCGCTTGACGTCGTTGATGAAGCCCATGTCGAGCATGCGGTCGGCCTCGTCGAGGACGAGCCACTGCGTATCGGCCAGGATCACGTCGCCTTCGCGGACGAGATCGGTCAGGCGGCCGGGCGTCGCGATCAGAACGTCGACACCGGGGCCGATCTTGCGGACCTGGGCGCTGCGGGAGACCCCGCCGAGCACCAGCGCGGTCGAGATGTGCGCGCCCTTGGCGAGCAGCTTGATGGTGTCCTCGATCTGGACTGCGAGTTCGCGGGTCGGCGCGAGGATGAGCGCACGCGCGGTCTTCGGCCGGCGCTTGGTACCGAGCGCGATGATCTTGGAGAGGATGGGCAGCGCGAATGCCGCGGTCTTGCCGGAGCCGGTCTGGGCGATGCCGAGGATGTCGCGGCCTTCCAGCTGTGCCGGGATGGAGTGAACCTGGATCGGCTTGGGCTCGGTGAAGCCGGCCGCGATGGTCGACTTGAGCAGAGCGCCCGAAATGCCGAGTTTGGCGAAGCCGTTCAGCTCCGCGGAATTTTCATTGGTCAATATCTTCTTCTTTCGTGCGACGGCCATCCGCCGCAAACATCAATGGCGGCAGGGCGCAACCTGCCGGCCTCGATCTCTTGTGAAACGACAAGGCGGCGGACATCGTCCGCTCGGCTGCGCTGTCGCGCCCGCATGCCTCATGCCGCGGGTCTATTTCGCCGCTTGCCGTGGCCGGAAAGGGGAGAAAACAGACGCAACCAAGTCTCAGCAGTGAGAAAGCCGGCAAGCCCGGCCCAAGCGCCTATGCCGCCGCATATGGCGGAACCGCGGGCAAAATGCAAGTCCCCGCCTTCAGGCAGCTTCGGCGACGACCTCGTTCAACGTGTCGAGATCGACATAGAAGATGCGGGTGATGGCGACAATCAGCTCATCCCCCCAATAGCCGTAAGACTTCAGGATGCTGACGGCGGTGACTATGTCGACGGTTTCCGTCAGACGCCTCTTCATGCTGTCCTCAACGAATTCTTCCATCGGGCCGTCCCTCTGTCCGATTGCCAACGCAAGGAACACGGAAGCAGAACTCTCGATCCGGGATAGGATGACTCGCTTGCCCGGAACTTGCGGATTGCCAGGCACTCGGCGCCTTGCGGATCGAACCGAACCCAGGCGATTCGCAGCGCCCGCCGAATATTAGCACGAGCAGCAATATCCTTCGAGCTTGGCTACGCCCGAGGCGCCACGACCTCGAGCGCCAGGCGGAGCATGTCGCGGAACAACTCCTGCCGCTCGGAAGGGTCCGTGCCTTCACCGGTGACGAGGCTGTCGACCACCGTGCAGATCGACAGCGCCTTGGCGCCGAAGCGCGCGGCTATCGTGTATAGGGCATTGGTCTCCATATCCACGGCCAGAGCTCCGCTTGCCCTTACGCCCGCGAAGCGGCCCAGCCCGTCCGGATGATAGAACACGTCACTGGATGCCGTCTGGCCAACATGATGATCGATCGCGAGTTCCGCAGCCTGCTCGGCTGCGCGGCGCAGCAGCTGGAAGTCGGCGCTCGGGGCATAGTCGTAGATTCCGAAAAGCTGCCGATTGACATGGCTGTCAGTGCTCGCCGACTGCGAGATCACGAGGCTGCGCAGCCTGACATGCTCCGCCAGCGCTCCGCAGGTGCCGATACGCACCAGCGTCCGCGCCCCATAGGTGTCCAGCAATTCATGCGCATAGATCGACAGCGAGGGCGCGCCGATACCGGTGGTCTGCACGCTGATCGGCATGCCGCGCCAGCGCCCGGTAAATCCCAGTGCACCGCGGATACGGTTCACGCAACGGGCCTCTTCGAGGAAGTTCTCGGCCACCCACTCCGTGCGTTGCGGATCCCCCGCGAGCAGCACGGTCTCGGCGTAGTCGTCCCTTCCCGCCTCGTTGTGCGGCGTCAGTTGCATCGGCGATCCTGACTGGCCTCCGCTCGCATCATGGCACTCTGCCACGCGATGCGAAAGCCGTCCCGCAGCCGGGCGCTCAGGTCTCGAGGACTTCCTTCACTACTGTCGCCAGTTGCTTGAGCGAGAAGGGCTTCGGCAGGAAGCCGAACTGCGCGTCGGCTGGGAGATTCTTGGCGAAGGCATCCTCAGCGTAACCCGAGACGAAGATGAACTTGATGTCGGGCTGGCGCCGGCGCAACTCGCCGAGCAGCGTCGGGCCATCCATCTCGGGCATCACCACGTCGGACACGACGACGTCGACCATGCCGCCAAGCTCGTCGAACACCTCCAGCGCCTCGACGCCGGACGACGCCTCATGGACGGTGTAGCCGCGCGAGGTCAGCGCCCTGACGCCGCCCAGGCGCACCGCATCCTCGTCTTCCACGAGCAGCACGGTTGCCGAACCGGAAAGGTCCTTGGCGGCACCGTTCGTTTCGGCTTCAGGCTGCCTCGCCACCACAGGTGCCGCGACCTCCGGGCCGTTCCCGGCTGCCGGCTGGGGCTTGGCGACATGGCGCGGCAGGAAGATCCTGAAAACCGTGCCCTTGCCCACTTCGGAATCGCAGAAGATGAAGCCGCCGGTCTGCTTGATGATGCCGTAGACCATGGAAAGGCCGAGGCCGGTGCCCTTGCCCACCTCCTTGGTGGTGAAGAACGGTTCGAATATCTTCTTGAGCACTTCCGGCGGAATGCCGGTGCCGGTGTCTTCCACCTCGACCATCACATAGTCCGCCGGCGCCAGTTCCCTGTAGCCATAGGCCTTGCACTCTTCGGTCGGCACGTTCTTGGTCCGCACCATCAGGTCGCCGCCCTGGGGCATCGCGTCCCGGGCGTTGACCGCGAGATTGACCACGACCTGCTCGAACTGGCCGATATCGGCGCGCACCGGCCACAGGTCGCGGCCGTGATCGACCTTGAGCTTGATGCTGTTGCCGACGAGGCGGGCGAGCAGCGTCCGCAGGTCGGCGAGCACGTCGGTGAGGTTGAGCACCTCCGGCCGCAGCGTCTGCTTGCGCGAGAAGGCCAAGAGCTGCCGGACCAGCGAGGCCGCGCGGTTGGCATTCTGCTTGATGTTCATGATGTCCGGGAAGGACGGATCGGAAGGCCGGTGGTTGGTCAGCAAAAGATCCGATGCCATGATGATGGCCGTCAGCACGTTGTTGAAATCGTGCGCGATGCCGCCCGCGAGCTGGCCGACGGCCTGCATCTTCTGGCTTTGCGCCATCTGGCTTTCCAGCGCCTTCTGCTCGGTCGTCTCGACCGCGTAGACGATCGCGGCTTCTTCGGCGCCGTCCGCGTCCGACCCGTCGGCCACGGCATTGACGTAGAAGCGGACATGCCGCTCCTCGTTCTGGGGCAATACCGTGTCGATCGGCGCGATATTCGCCTGGCGCTGGCGCGCCTTCTCGAGCGCCGCGGCGAAGGCTGGTCGGTCGCGCTCATGGATGACGGTATCGAGCCGCACACGCCGGTCGACGGCATCGCGGTCGACGGCGGACGAGAACAGGGACAGGAACGGCGCATTGGTGCGCAGGATCCGACCGGTCTGGTCGACGCCGGCTATCGCCATCGGCGTCGAGTTGAAGAAGCGCGTGAAGCGAACCTCCGAAGCCCTCAGCTGCGCGGACGAATCCTCGCCTTCGGTGCGGTTGAGCACGATCGTGCGCGTCGGCCCGTTGACGCCCTCGCGGCTCGCCGAAACCCGATGCATGAAGCGCACCGGAAGCGCCTCGCCGTTGACGGTTGCCAGATCCAGGTCGATCACCGCGTTGCGGGTCGTGCCCGGATCGGCCTTGACCGAACGGACCAGCGCCATGCCGTCGCCGGCGACGATCTCGTCGAGGCTGATGGCGCCTGGCGTGAAGCTGGCGAGGTCGATGCCGAGCCAGTCGGCGAGCGTGGCGTTCACATAGGTGACCCGGCCATCCTGGTCGGCCGAGAAGAAGCCTGCCGGGGCGTGGTCGAGATGATCGATGGCCTGCTGCAGGTCGAGGAAGAACCGCTCCTGCTCGGCGCGTTCGGGAGAGATGTCCGCCAACTGCCAGGCGTTCAGCGGCTGCCGGTTGCCGGGGACGCTAAAGGAGCGTGCGCGCACGCGATACCAGCGCGCGCCGGGCGCCGCCCCCGGGCGTATGGATTGCGCAAGGCGGAATTCGCCGTCGCCGGCCTGGCCATCCCTGAGGCCCGAGGCGATCTGTGAGATCGTCAAGGACGCTTCGGGCAGATCGGAAAGCAGCCCCTCGACGGTCTTGAGGTCGGAGGCGGTCGCCGCCCCGGTCATGTCCGCATAGGCGCGATTGGCATAGACGATGCGTCCCTTGGCATCGATGACCACCAGCCCCTGCGACATGGAATCGACGAAGGCCTTCGACAGCCCGTCGGCCGGCGAACGCGGCGATATCTGGATGAAGCCGATGGCGGTGGCGAAAAGATAGCCGACGCCGATCATGGCCAGCACGCCGAGCATGCCGAGAAGGAACGGGTCTCCGAGGCGCTCGCGGAAGATGCCGAACACGATCGCAGCACCGGTCAGGACCACGATGAAGATGATCAGTCGCGTGACGGCATCGGGGCGTCCGGCCTGGTCGACGATCGGGACCGGATAAAAGTCGTTGCGCGTTTCCTTGGCCATTCCCCTGCGAGTCTCTCGGCTCCCTCGATCCGAAGCGGTTGAATCACATTCTCCCCGGCGGGGAAAGGCCCCGCCATGAAAGCTGCGCAAGTTCGAGGCAAGTTCGGGTGCTTAATCACAATGCATGTGCGCTGGCGACAGGCGGCTTGCCGTCGCAGGCAGCAAGGCGCTAGTGTCGCGCCGGCGCGAAGACGGGGATAGAGCGATGTTCGAATGGCTGGATAGCGTGGCAGGCCCGGCCTATACGGCGGCGCTGCTGTGGACCCTGGCGGCGCTCATCCTGCTGATCATCGTGCTGGTCATCGTCAAGCTGGTCCGCAGCCTCACATTCGGGACCTTCGTCGCCGGCGGCCGCAACAGGAAAACACGACTGGCGGTCATGGATGCGACGGCGGTCGACAGCCATCGGCGCCTGGTGCTGGTGCGCCGCGACGACATCGAGCACCTGTTGCTCATCGGCGGCCCCACCGACGTGGTGGTCGAGACCGACATCCGCATGGCGGCGCCGCGCCGACCGGCTCTGACCGGAGAAACAGCACCGCACGAAGCTCCCCAGCCGCCGCGCCCGCACGCCCAACACGCACCATCAAGGCCGGCTGCGCCGCACCAGGCCAAAGCGCCCGCAGCGCCCGCGGCCCCGATGATGCACCGTCCGTCCACCGCGCCTGCCGCGCATCTCGCTCCGCATGCCGCGCCCGCCGCGGCGGCCAGACCTCAGCCGGGCCCTGTCGCGCCGGCCAGGCCCGCGCCCTTGCCGGCAGCCGCACCGGTTCGCCGCGAGCAAATCGACGAGACGCTGATGAAGGAGCTCGAGGTTTCGCTCGACGACAAGCCGCGGGCCGGCAAACCTGCGGTCGATCCGTCGCTCGACGACGAGATGGCGCGGCTGCTGGGCGAATTGTCGAGCCACAAGAAATAGCCAGGCGAAATCTCGCTTCGGCGCATGAAAAAGGCGGCCGAAGCCGCCTTTTTCAATCATCACAAGGACGCGATCAGTCGTCGCGATAGACCTTTTCGCGGCGCTCGTGGCGCTCCTGCGCCTCGATCGACAATGTCGCGATAGGACGTGCATCCAGTCGCTTCAAAGAGATCGGTTCGCCCGTTTCCTCGCAGTAGCCGTAGGTTCCCTCATCGATCCTCTGCAGCGCCGAATCAATCTTCGAGATCAACTTGCGTTGACGATCCCGCGCCCTCAATTCGATGGCGCGGTCCGTTTCGGACGAAGCACGATCGGCAAGATCGGGATGGTTGGCGTTTTCCTGCTGGAGTATTTCGAGGGTTTCGCGGGCTTCGCGGAGGATGTCGTTCTTCCAGGCGATCAACTTCGCCCTGAAGTATGACTTCTGCCGTTCGTTCATGAACGGCTCCTCTTCGGAGGGAACGTAGCCAAGTGCAACGGTATCGTTCATTCGACTCACCCAACAACCCCGTTTTGGCGCCTATATATTCGCGGGCCAACCCTCACACAAGCGCCTTCCTCGAAAACTTCACATCTGCCCGGGAAGGCGACGAACGGACGTGGCAACAGCGCAACTTTTCCCACAGCAACGCGCAGCGGCATCGCGCGGTTGCAACGGCACCCCCGCTTGGCTACATGCTTGAGGCATGATCGGCGCAGGCTCGTCGGGGGCTTGAGCTTCCGGGAGCGATATTTGGGCAATCTCTATCTTCTCAGGCACGCCAAGGCAGGCTGGGCGGCTCCCGGCGTAAGGGACTTCGACCGCCCGCTCGACGCCACAGGCATCGCCGATGCGGCAGCCACCGGGGTGGCGATGCGCGCCTGCGGCTACGTGCCGGAACTGACGCTGTGCTCCAATGCACGCCGCGCCCGCGAGACCCTGGAAGGCATCGCGAGCCATGCCGACACCGGCCGGGTCATCTTCACCGACGAGCTCTACGTGTCGGATGCGGCCGGCTATCTCGACAGGATCCGCGAGCATGGCAGATACGAAACGCTTCTCGTCATCGGCCACAACCCGATGATGGAGGATCTCGCCATGGCCGTATCGGGCACGGGCGACGAAGCCGCCCTACATACGTTGCATACCGGCTTTCCGACCTCGGGCCTGGCCGTCATCCGCTTCCCAGGCAGCCTGTCGGAGGCGCAACTGGGCCGCGGCCATCTCGAAGCCTTCCTAACCCCGGCGGATCTTTGAAATCGCCTGCCGTTTCAAATCCCGGGGCCGGCACCTATATCGAGCCGGAACTCCTGGGGGATGACGATTGGCATCACTGACCACATTCACCGACGAGGCCCGGATTGCGCTCGACACGCTGTCGGAGCGCGCGACGGGGTTGTTTTCGCCGTCCCTGCGGCTCGGCGTCACCGGCCTGTCGCGGGCGGGCAAGACCGTGTTCATCTCCGCGCTGGTGCACAACCTCGTGCACGGCGGCCGTCTTCCTCTGTTCGAGGCGCAGAAGTCGGGCCGCATCGCGCGCGCCTACCTGCAGGAACAGCCCGACGACGCGGTGCCGCGCTTCCAGTATGAGGATCATGTCGCAGCACTGATCGAACAGCGCGTCTGGCCGGCCTCGACGCGGGCGATCTCGGAACTCCGGCTGACCATAGAATTTGAATCCGCTTCCGGCTGGAACCGGCTGTTTTCACAAGGAAAACTTTCGGTCGATATTGTCGACTACCCAGGTGAATGGCTGCTCGACCTGCCCCTGCTTGGCAAAAGCTACGAGGATTTTTCGCGCGAGGCGTTCGAGTTGGCGTCGCTGCCGGTGCGCGCGGACCTATCCGAGGCATGGCGGCGCCTGTCGGCGACCATAAGCTCCGCAGCCGACGCCGACGAGATGACGGCGCGGCGCCTGGCCGAGAGCTTCACCGCCTATCTCAAGGCGTGCAAGGACGACGAACGCGCGCTGTCAACCTTGCCTCCCGGGCGCTTCCTCATGCCCGGCGACCTGGACGGCTCGCCAGCGCTCACCTTCGCGCCGCTGCCAGTACACGGCAGGGCCCGTCCCGGGTCGCTCCACGCGATGATGGAGCGCCGCTACGAGGCCTACAAGACGCATGTGGTGAAACCCTTCTTTCGCGAGCACATCGCCAGGCTCGACCGCCAGATCGTGCTCATCGACGCGCTGCAGGCGCTGAACGCAGGCTCGGGCGCGATTGCCGACCTGGAGCGGGCAGTGACCGAGATCCTCGGCTGCTTCCGGCCCGGCCGCGGCAGCATCCTCACCGACCTGTTCTCGCGGCGGATCGACCGCATCCTGGTGGCGGCGACCAAGGCCGACCATCTGCATCACGAGAGCCATGACAGGCTGCAATCGATCGTGCGCCGGTTGACCGAGCGTGCCCTCGCCCGCGCCAATCTCTCCGGTGCCGAGGTCGAAGTCCTCGCCATGGCCGCGGTGCGCGCCACCCGCGAAGGCACGGTCAAGCAAGGCCGGGAGACGTTGCCGGTGATCATCGGCACCCCCATCGAAGGCGAGACCATCGGCAAGGAACGTTTCGACGGCAATGCCGAGACCGCCGTCTTTCCCGGTGACTTGCCGGAGCGGGCGGATGTGGTGTTCCAGCATTTCGGCACCAATCATCGCCAGGATGCCGAGGATCCGGCGATCCGCTTCGTGCGGTTCCGCCCGCCCCGCCTGGAACGGACCGCCGAGGGCGTGACGCTGTCGCTGCCGCACATCCGCCTCGATCGCGCCCTGCAGTTCCTGATCGGAGACCAGCTGGCATGAGCGCCTCCAGGAAACCCGCGGCTTTCCGCATCGAAACCTCCCCCGCCGACGCCCCTGCGACCGACACCGAGGCGCGACGCAAATCGCCCCCCGAGCAACGCAGGCCCCGCGCAATGGCGGCTGAAACGGCCGTCGTCATACCGGCGGAGACCGACGTGTTCGACGAGGTCGACCTCGCTGTCGCCGAGCCCCCGCCCGCCACCCCGCCGAAATCGCGGTCGCGTCTCGGCGCGGTCTTCGCCGCCGCCGCAGGCGTGCTGGTGTCGCTGGGCGTCGGCCTGTGGACGGACAGGCTCATCCGGGATCTGTTCAGCCGCGCCGACTGGCTCGGCTGGCTCGCGGTCGCCGCCGCAACCGTCGCCGTGCTCGCGCTGATCGTCATCGTCATTCGCGAATTGCTCGCGCTGTCGCGGCTCGCCTCGGTGGAGCGGCTGCGCAACCGCGCCCAGGATGCGCTGGATCGCAACGATCCCAAGGCTGCCCGTGCGGTGATCAACGACCTTTCGGCCTTCGTCGCATCGAAGCCGCAAACCGCTGCGGGACGGCGGACCCTCGCAGGGCTGCGCGGCGACGTGATCGACGGTGCCGACCTGGTGCGGCTGGCCGAGACCGAGATCCTCGCCCCGCTGGACGCGCAGGCGAAGATCCTCGTCCTCGACGCCGCCAAGCGCGTCTCGCTGGTTACCGCGGTCAGCCCGCGCGCCCTTGTCGACATCGCCTATGTGGTGTTCGAAGCCGGCCGCCTGATCCGCCGGCTTTCGGAGCTATACGGCGGGCGGCCTGGAACGCTCGGCTTCTTCCGCGTGGCCCGCAGCGTGCTTGCCCATCTCGCCGTGACCGGTTCGATCGCGGTCGGCGACAGCTTCGTCCAGCAACTGGTTGGGCACGGGCTTGCCGCCAAGCTGTCTGCCAAGCTCGGCGAAGGCGTGGTCAACGGCATGATGACGGCCCGTATCGGCATCGCCACCATGGAGACGACGAGGCCGATGCCGTTCATCGCGCTCAAGCGCCCCGGGATGGGTGACTTCCTTGCCGCACTGACGACCTTCGCTGCGAAGGACAAGGCTGCCGACAAGGCAAAATAGACGAAGCATTAACCATTCTTGTTCATGGTCCGGGCAAGCAAATCGTTCCAGTTTCTGTCGCCGGGTGTCTCCATGAAGCGCTTGTTCCTGTCCGCAGTCCTGCCTGTCATGGCCCTTTCCTTCGCGGGAACGGCGCATGCCGGCGCGGACAAGGTCGGCGACCAGAAATTCTTCAAGTCGGTGGAAGGCGAATGGGTCGGCCCCGGCGAGATCGTGGCGGGCAAATACAAGGGAACGAAATTCACCTGCAGCTTCACCGGCGCCACCCCCGACGGCAAGGTCGGCATGTCGCTCGATGGCGGCTGCCGGGTTGGCATGTTCACCCAGAAGATGTCGGCAACGATCGAGCAGAAGGGACGCAGCGGCTATCGCGGCACGTTCCTCGACGGCTCGCAGGGCAAGGGCCTGGACATCATCTCCGGCAATGTCGTCGGCGGCAGCAAGGTCGTGCTGGCGCTGAACCGCAACCAGCTCAACGGCGTCATGCAGGCGCGCGTGCCCGACGAGAATACGATGCACGTGACGGTGTCGGTGCGGGTGGACAAGCAGCTCGTTCCCGTCATCGGCATGAAGCTGACCCGTATCGACGGCGTCGCGGTCGGAGCCATCGCCAAGAACTGACCCCTCCGGTCCAATGAAAAAGGGCGACGCCAACCGGCGCCGCCCTTTTTGATTCCAGCCGCGGGACTCAGCCCTTGATGGCGGTCAGCAGCTCGTCATAGGCCTTGCAGGCCTCGGCCGAAGTGGTCGCGCCGGTGTACTTGGAAGCGACTTCCTGGACCTTGGTCGCCAGCTCGGCAGCCTTGGTCGGGTCCTTGGTCACAGCCTCCTGGACAGCGGTTGCAACTTCTTGGCTCTTCTTTGCCAGGGTTTCGGCGGTGCACTCAGGCGCCTTCGAACAAGCCGCAACGGTGAACAGCACGCCAACGGTGGCGAGCACGATATTTCTCATGATGGTCCTCTCCTCGTGGCCGACGGTTGCCGGCAGGCGTCCAACCCATGGGGCGGACGACGACGGCATTAGCGTTTCCGACCGTACTGCGCAATGGCAGGTTGTGGGCCACGCGATGGAGTTCACCGCGCCATCGGCTGCTTTTGCCGAGCACACGACGGACACGGACTGTTCGATGGCCGGCAGACCGCCTATCTTGGCGATTCCAGGGCGGCGGTCAGGCCGCCGGCGCAGAATCGAGAGGGCATATGGCGGCAGACGCGACGGGCAACGAACTGGTCCAGGTGGTGGCCTTGCTTGCGGCAGGCGTCGTTTCCGTTCCCCTGTTCAAGCGGCTCGGCCTCGGCTCGATTCTCGGTTATCTTTCTGCCGGCATCGTCATCGGCCCGTTCGGCCTTGCCGTCTTCTCCGAAGCAGAAACCATCCTGCATGTCGCCGAGCTGGGCGTGGTGATGTTCCTGTTCATCATAGGCCTGGAGATGCAGCCGTCGCGGCTTTGGGGTCTCAGGCGCGAAATCTTCGGTCTCGGCGCCCTTCAGGTCGCGATCTGTGCCCTGCTGCTGACAGCGGTCGGCATCGCCACCGGCTTCCCCATCTCGCAGTCCTTCGTGGCGGGCGCCGGCTTCGTGCTGACGTCCACCGCGATCGTCATGCAACTGCTCGAGGAGCGGGGCGAACTCGGCACGCCCAAGGGCCAGCGCATGGTCTCGATCCTACTGCTCGAGGACCTCGCCATCGTGCCCCTTTTGGCACTCGTGGCCTTCCTCGCGCCTGTCGCACCCACCGACCAGGGCTCCGGCTGGGCGCAGCGGTTCACCGACATCGGCATCGGCGTCGGCGCCATCGTCGGTCTGGTCTTCGCCGGGCGCTATCTGCTCAACCCGCTGTTCCGGGTGCTTGCCGATTCGCGCGCCCGCGAGGTGATGACGGCGGCGGCACTGCTGGTCGTGCTGGGTTCGGCGCTCGCCATGCAGCTCAGCGGCCTGTCCATGGCCATGGGTGCCTTCCTGGCCGGCGTGCTGTTGTCCGAATCGACCTTCCGCCACCAGCTCGAGGCCGACGTCGAGCCATTCCGCGGCATCCTGCTCGGCATGTTCTTCATCGCCGTCGGCATGTCGCTCGATCTCGGCGTGGTCGCCGCCAACTGGCAGATGATCGCCGCCTACGTACTCGTCTACATGGCGATGAAGGCGCTCGGGATCTATGTCGTCGCGCGCTTCCTGCATTCCGGGCATCGCGAAGCCCTGGAACGCGCTGTCGTCATGGCGCAGGGCGGCGAATTCGCCTTCGTCCTGTACTCGTCGGCGCTCGCCGTCGGCATCCTCGACGGCGAGGCAAACGCGATCCTTACCGCCATCATCATCATCTCGATGGTGCTGACGCCGCTTGCGATCGCGGTACTGCGTCGTATCACCCCGCGCGACGAGCAATCGCTCGAAGGCGTGGACGTGGCCGCCGAACTCAGCGGCAGCGTGCTGATCATCGGTTTCGGCCGCTTCGGCCAGATCGTCAGCCAGCCGCTCCTGCTGCGCGGCGTCGACGTGTCGATCATCGACAACGACGTCGAGATGATCCAGGCGGCGGCCGACTTCGGATTCAAGATCTACTACGGCGACGGCACCCGGCTCGACATCCTGCACGCGGCGGGCGCGGGTCGGGCGCGCGCGGTGTTGATCTGCGTCGACAAGGAGGACGTGGCGGTTCGCATCGCGGAGCGGATGAAGGCCGAGTTCCCGCTGGTGCCGGTGCTCGCGCGCGCTTACGACCGCGGCACCGCCATCCAGCTCATCCGTGCCGGGGTCGACTACCAGTTGCGCGAGACCTTCGAATCGGCGCTGCTGTTCGGCGGCGCGACGCTGCGGAAACTCGGAGAGGACCCCGACGACGTCGCCGAAGTGATCGAGGACGTGCGAACCCGCGATGCGGCCCGGCTCGACATGCAGATCGCAGGCGACATCCAGTCCGGCAGCGACTACCTGCAGGGCAACATACCCGAGCCGGTGCCGACGCCGCTGACGCAGCCACGCCGCAGCGCCAAGGCACTGAACGACGAGGCAGCGGACGCGCTCAGCAAAAAGACCGGCGAGAAGGCGGAGAGGATCTGACGATGACGCAAGTGGACAGGAAACGCGCGACCGAGGTCTTCACCTTTTGGCGCGAGGCGGGTCCGGAAAAATGGTTCCGCAAGGACGAGTCGTTCGACGTCCATTTCCGCGAGACCTTCGGCGACCTGCACATGGCAGCGGCGCGGCGCGACTGCGACCACTGGTCGGCGGATGCCGAGGGCGCGCTGGCGCTGATGATCCTGCTCGACCAGTTCCCGCGCAACTGCTTCCGCGGCAGCGGCCACATGTATGCGACCGATCCGCTTGCCAGGCATTTTGCGCGCATGGCAATCGCCGACGGGCACGACATGGCGACCGACGCGCCGATCCGGGTGTTCTTCTACCTGCCCTTCTCGCATTCCGAGACACTTGCCGACCACGACGTCCCGCTGGAGCGATCGACGGCGCTCGGCGGCGACTACCTGAAGCACGCCATCGGCCATCGCGACATCGTCGCGCGCTTCGGTCGCTTCCCGCACCGCAACTTCATCCTGGGGCGCGATTCGACACCGCAGGAACTGGCATTTTTGGAAAGCGGCGGTTTCTCGGGCTGATTCTCAGATTTCCAGACGCATCAGCGGACGGCCGGGCTTGCGCTCGGCTGCCCGCACGAAGCCGGCCCTCTCGAACACCCTGGACGAGCCGACATAGAGGCTGCCGGAACGCGAGTCCTTCGAGTGATCCATCGGACAGGCTTCGAGCACGCGCGCTCCGGAGCGGCGGGCAAATGCGATGCCCGCACCGACGAGCCTGTGCGTCAGCCCCTGGCCGCGCGCCTTGTTGCGGATGAAGAAGCAGGAAATCGCCCAGACGCCCGGATCGGCTGCATCATCGACCGCCAGAGGCGCCGAAGCCCTGCCTGAATTGTTGAACTCCGGCACGTCGGCGCGCGGCCCGACCTGCATCCAGCCGACCGCCCGGCCGTCCTGGAAGGCAAGCAGGCCAGGCGGCGGCCCGGCCTCGATGCGCGCCTTGATGTGGTCCTTGTTGCGCTCGCGCGTGCTCTCGCGCCGCGCTGCCGGCGGCAGCCGGAAATAGGTGCACCAGCAGCCGTAGCAGGCGCCCTGCTTGCCGAACAGGTCCTCGAAATCGGGCCACAGCTCCGGCGTCAGCGGCAGGATGGAATCAGGCATTGCACAACTCCCTTCCCTCCCTTGTTCCACAGGGAGGGCTGGCATAAAATCCGCTCTGTTCTCTTTATGTTCGCAGTGATGGCGATGCCTGTCAACGATCCCGGCCACGGTTTCTGCCGCGACTGCCTGAGCCTGCAGAAGGGCTCGGGACCGCGCTGCCACGCCTGCGGCAGCCCTCGCCTCTTGCGGCATCCCGAGCTCTACGGGCTGCACATCGCCCATATCGACTGCGACGCCTTCTATGCGGCGGTGGAGAAGCGCGACAATCCCGAACTCAAGGACAAGCCGGTCATCATCGGCGGCGGCAAACGCGGCGTCGTCTCCACCGCCTGCTACATAGCCCGCATCCACGGCGTGCGGTCGGCCATGCCCATGTTCAAGGCGCTGGAGGCCTGCCCAGAGGCCGTCGTCATCAAGCCGGACATGGAGAAATATGTCCGGGTCGGCCGCCAGGTCCGGACGATGATGCAGGCACTGACCCCGCTGGTCGAGCCGCTGTCAATCGACGAGGCGTTCCTGGATCTCGCCGGCACGGAGCGGCTGCACGGCCTGCCGCCGGCGCTGGTGTTGGCGCGGTTCACCGCGTCGGTGGAGAGGGAAATCGGCATCACCGTTTCGGCCGGGCTTTCCTACTGCAAATTCCTGGCAAAGATCGCTTCCGACTTCCGCAAGCCGCGCGGCTTTGCGGTCATCGGCGAGGCCGAGGCGCCGGCATTCCTCGCCCAACAGCCGGTGACGACGATCTGGGGCGTCGGCAAGGCATTTGCCGCGACGCTGGAGCAAGACGGCATCCGCAGCATAGGCCAGCTCCAGCGCATGGAACTCAACGAACTGATACGGCGCTATGGCACCATGGGCAGCAGGCTCTATCACCTGTCGCGCGGCAAGGACGAGCGCAAGGTGTCGCCCGACCAGGAGGCCAAGAGCGTGTCGGCAGAGACCACTTTCGACACCGACCTCGCTTCCTCAGGCGACCTGGTCCCGGTGCTGAGAGCCCTGTCCGAGAAAGTCTCGGCGCGACTGAAGAAGGCGGGCATCGCCGGCCGTACCGTGGTGCTGAAGCTCAAGACCCAGGACTTCAAGCTCCGCACCCGCAACCGCCAGCTCGCCGACCCCACCCGGCTCGCCGACCGCATCTTCCAAACCGGGCTGCAGCTCCTGGAGAAGGAGACGGACGGCACGAAATACCGGTTGCTCGGGATCGGCGTCAGTGATCTTTCCGATGACGACAGGGCCGATCCTCCCGATCTCGTCGACCTCCAGGCGCGCAAACGCGCGCTGGCCGAGGGCGCCATCGACGCCCTGCGCGACAAGTTCGGGCGCAGGGCCGTCGAGACGGGATACACGTTCGGCAAGGGCAGCAACGCGCGCCCGCCGGAGCCCGTCGACGATTGAAGCGGCTGCAAGCCGGCTGCGACGGCGCAGACCAGGTATCAGGCAGGCTTGCCCTCGATGATGCTGATGCGCGGACCGGCATCGATCGTCCTGGTCAATCTGAAGCCCGCGGCCCCGAACAGTCGTGCGAACTCCTCTTCCGTGCGCTCCTGTCCGCCGGGGACCGCCAGCATGTTGAGGTCGGCGAACTTGGCGCGCGCGCCTTCGTTCGGCGGCGCCAGCACCGCCTCCAGCACGACCAGCGTGCCTTCGGGCCTAGAGTCAGTTTCATTTAGTTTGAAGCGTATCCGGCATTGCGGATGTAGTTTGCGCATTCGGTTGGTGTGAAGTTGT